>NZ_CP110001.1:4315902-4673854 GCF_025947185.1 Flavobacterium sp. N2038 | reverse complement strand
TTCAATTCTGCTTTTTCAGAATTATTATCATTGCCTGCATATACATATTTCCTTGAGAAGAATATTCGTTTTACATCAACTAAAAAAACATACTTTTCCTTTTTGTATGTGTAAGGTGTCCGGTATTAATTTTTCAGGTTTTATTTTCTATTGTTACTGCTTTTCCTGAACTGCTGTGGTTTTAGCTTTAGATGCGGGCTTTTTTTTGCCTTTTTTTTGAGAGTATCCCTGAAATGATAGCGAGAGAATAAGAAGGAAGATTGGTAAGTTTTTCATTTTTAACAAGTTACGTGGTTTTTATTTGCAATTTCTTACAAATATAATTATTTCGGATGTTAAAAAATAATGATTTTCTTATAATTTAATCAATATTGATGATAGTGAGAGTTTTGTCTTTTATGAAATTTGCATGATAAATACTTTTCGTCTTTACATTTTATCGAAAATCAAAAAACGCCATGAAACCCAATGGCTTCAAAGCGTTTTCATCTCAAAAAACAGTAATTATCGATAGGTTTTAGAGCAGACAACCAATCTTTCAGGATAATTTTTGCTTGATTTATTTGCTCAAATTTTTGCCCAAACATATTTGTACCTTTTATATTCCAAGCATGGTTTCCTGATGGGAAAAGATGTAAAGAAGCCGGAATTTTATTTTCCTGAAGTGCCCTGTAATACAAAATACTGTTGATAGGATATCAAGGTATCATCATCAGAACAAAGGATTAAAGTTTGTGGAGTATGATTGCCGGTTAATAAATCGGGAGAGTATTTTTTAAGTTCTTCAGCAGAAGGGTTTGTGCCTAAAAGATTTTCCTTTGATAATTCATGCGTGTAATTTTGCATCGATATTAGGGATAAAATAGTAAGTTAAATGCCGGATGTAAATAGGAATGTTTTTGCTCTATCTTGCTATTTGCAAACAATGCAGCCAGATGTCCGCCTGCAGAGAAACCACAGACACCAATATCATTTTTGTCAATGTTAAATTTTGCTGCATTTTGATGAAGATATTCGAATGTTTCTTTTAGATCATCCAATGGTATGTTTTTGTTTTGATTAGGTAACCTGTATTTGAGTACAATTCCGGCAATACCAAGTGAACATAACCATTCTGCAAAGTCATATCCTTGCGAATTAATAGCCAAACCTGCATATGCACCGCCTGGGCAAATTACAACAGCTTTTCTTGTATTGATATCTGATGCTGGGAGATAAACATATATTTCTGCGGTGTGCACATTTGTAATTTCTAATGGGGATAACGGATCGTATACTTCTTCACCTGTTAATCCATTTTCTGAAGGAGCATTACCATTCCATAGCTTATAATGTATTTTTGAAATTTTCATTTTAATGTTTGAGTTTATTTTTATTAATGATTCTGTGTTGTTATAGCTTTACGTACTGCGGGAGCTACAATTTCTCCAAACAATTCAATACTTTTCATGATATGTTTATGCGAAGGAGCACCAACATCTAAATGAAGTATAAAACGTGTGATGCCATAAAGTTCTCTGGCATACAATATTTTATCTGTAATTTCTGAAGGATCACCTACAAACATTGCACCTGCAGGAGAGGTACCAAAATCGTACTGAAATTTTTGAAAATGATTTCTGCCCCGGCTGTCAGCAATTCGATTCATTTGTGAAGCATAGTGATTAAAGTAGTATTCCTTTATTTTTTTACTGTCATTTCCAATAATACCATGCGAAAACATTCCTATTTTGTATTTGTCCTGATCGTAATTGCATGCATTATAGATTGATTTGTATAATTTGTACAGCGGGGCAAAACTTGTAAGAGGGGTACCGGCAATTACAGCCATTATAAGTGGTATCCCATCTTGTGCAGCATTCATTACTGAATTTTGAGACCCCCCGGATGCAACCCATATATCTAAAGGTTTTTCTGCGCGTGGAAATATTTGTTGCGCCTCTAAAGCAGGACGGAATTTCCCTTTCCAGGTAATCAATTCTTCTTGATTAAGTTTAAAAAGAAGATCCAGTTTTTCAATAAAAAGTTCGTTATAATCTTGTAAATTATGACCAAAAAGCGGAAATGATTCTACAAAACTTCCTCTTCCGGCCATAAGTTCTGCTCTACCATCAGATAATGCCTGAAGTAAGGTAAAATCCTGAAAAAGTTTAACAGGATCTGAAGAACTTAGTACACTCACTGCACTTGTTAATTTGATTTTTTTCGTAATTGATGCAGCAAAAGCTAATGCAATTTCAGGACTGGAAACCGCATATTCTTCGCGATGATGTTCTCCTATTCCCAGAATGTCCAAACCAACTTCATCTGCCAGAATTATTTCTTCTTTGAGTTCCTTTAATCGAGATTCAGCTGATTGTATAGTTTTGTTTTCTAAATTGATGTGCATGTCTCCAAAGAGACTAATTCCTAATTCCATAAATGTTTAAATTATATTCAGAACGATCGTTCCTGAAAAAATGAAAAAAATATTATTTATTGTTAAGCCCGAAAATGGGTAAATAATCATAAGACAGATAAGTTTCCGTTTCAAAAGCTCCCCATGCTCTTGTTTCAATAACAAGATTTAGATCGCGAAGTTTATCTGTTTCGCATTCGAGTGTAATAAAATGGCCTTTGCCAACAAGCACTTGCCAATTAATTATCTTGTTTCCCTGAGAAGGAAAATGTCCCCAGAACTGATTTTCTTCTAGTATTGTTTTAATTTGATTGAGATTTTTCTCTTGTCGATGTTTGAGTAAATAAGTAATTCTGACAAGGGAATGATTTGAATTTTGCATAATAATATATTTATAACGGAACGATCGTTCCGTAATTTAAAACGAATTTACCACTTTTTGTTTATTTACATATACTATAAAAGTTAAAAAAATCTCAAAATAAGGAAATGTTGTGGCTGGTAGCCTGCAACAATCTAAAGCAGAACTTTTATCTTTGAAATTGAAGTTATGGACCATTTGTATAATGATAATCTTCGGTTTTGCTCAGCACGATATAGAATGCAGAATAAAAAAAATCGCATAAATCCATGTTTTAGCAAATCAAATCAGTATCATCCGCGTACGATGATAAGTGTAAGGCGAAAAACATATTTAAAAGTTTTTTCACGCTCCCGATAGCTATCGGGATAAAAAGATTTAAGCAGATATGCGCAGATAATTTTTTGTCCCTTTTTTAAAATTAAATCTTCTAAAATCTGCATGAAACAAAATAGTTCGACTTAGTGCCTTTGTGGCAAATCAAACTAAAAAACGCCATGAAACCCAAAGGTCTCACAGCGTTTTCATCTCAAAAAATAAATAATTAACGGGTACGGGTATTATCTCCAGCCACCGCCAAGAGCGCGATACAACTCGGTGTTGGCTGTTAATTGTTGTCTTTTGATATCTGCAAGTTCAAGTTCACTTTGCAATAAATTTGCCTGTGCGGTTAAAACTTCAAGATATTCTGCCATTCCATTTTTGAAAAGCAAATTGGCATTTTTAATTGCTTGTTGCAGTGTTTTTACTTTTTCCTGTAGAAAATATTCCTGTTGTTGTAATTTCTCAGTCACTACCAAAGCATCAGAAACCTCGCTTACAGCAATTAAAACTGACTGTCTGAAATTTAAAACTGCTTTTTCTCTTTCGGCAACAGCGATATTATATTGTGTTCTTACTTTTTTATTGTTCAGTAAAGGTTGTGTTAAGCCTCCTGCTACGGTACCAAAAAGAGAAGCAGGAATATTAAACCACGTACTGGTTTCAAAAGAGTTCACGCCACCTTGTGCCGTAATTCTCAATGCCGGATACAAATCGCTTTTGTGATTCCGACATTTGCATTGGCAATCTTTAATTCAAGTTCGGCACTTTTAACATCGGGTCTTCGGCTTACTAATGAAGACGGAATTCCTATTGTATTATCGTTTCTAATTGCGATTGCGTTTAAAAGTGTTGTTCTTTGTTTTGCAGTCGGGAAAGAACCAGTCAAAACGCTTAATGCATTTTCCTGAATGGCAATGTTTTGTTCCAACAACGGAATCAATTGCGCAGAGTTTAATTTCTGCGCTTCAGATTGCTGAATTGCCAATGAAGTTGCTTGTCCGGCGTCATATTTCAGTTTGATAATATTTGTTGTACTATCATTTAGCTGAAGGTTTTGTTTGGCGATATCCAATTGGGCATCCAGCATCAAAAGATTGTAGTATCCTCTTGAAACGTTGGCTACGATATTGGTTTGTAAAGCCTTTTTAACTTCGGCAGACTGAAGATATTCTGCGTAAGCGCCTTTTTTCTGATTTTTGATTTTCCCCCAAATATCAGCTTCCCATGAAAGTGTTGCTCCGGCTGAATAATCATCAATGTGTTTTGACCCAAGCCTGATTTAGATTCATTCCCGTAAAACTATTGTCTGACGGATTACTGCTGCTTGCATTAACAAATAGATTAACCTGTGGTACATTTCCCCATTTAGACTGAGTAAATCTGTACTGTGCAATTTCGATATTTTGGCAGCAATCTGTAAATCATTATTGCGGGCAATGGCACTGTCTATTAACTGTACAACATCTTTTTCGGTAGTAATAATTTTTCCATTCCAGATCGCCAATACTGGTTGTGTCTTTTGAAACAGCTGCATTCCTGAAATTTTCAGGAAATGCATCTTTTGGTGTTTCAATATCCTTTGATACCTTACAGGATATTAAGGTCGTGATCAAAATGGCGATCATCACGATTTTGGTTATATAATTTTTCATTGTCTTTTTATTAGATTTCTGTACAAGTATCTTTTCTGTTTTCAAGATCTTTCGAGATTCTGTATGATATATAGGCGATACCGAATATTACGGCTACCAAAACTGTCGTTATATAGTTTTCCATTTTTATTTTTCTTCGTTATGAATTACGGCAACTGGTTTTCCAGAAACTCGTTCTTGTAAATGCTGGAAGATGATGAATAAAACAGGAATGATAAACAATCCTAGAATTACTCCTGAAATCATACCTCCGGCGGCACCAATACTTATAGAGTGGTTACCTTGAGCAGATGGTCCTTTGGCACTCATCATGGGTACTAAACCAACAATAAAGGCAAGTGACGTCATGATAATTGGTCGTAAACGTAATTTTGCAGCATCGATTGAAGCTCTGATTAACGCTTGTCCCGATTTTCTTTTCTGCACGGCAAATTCGACGATCAGGATGGCATTTTTGGCAAGAAGTCCAATCAGCATGACCAGGGCAACTTGCACATAAATATTGTTTTCAATACCAGTTAAACCAATAGCTACGAATACTCCAAAAATACCTGCAGGGATTGATAAGATCACCGCCAAAGGAAGGATATAACTCTCATACTGTGCAGCAAGTAGGAAATAAACGAATATCAAACACAGTAAGAAAATTGTAGCCGATTGCCCTCCGGAAGAAATCTCCTCACGGGTTTGGCCCGAGAATTCAAACCCGTAACCTGCAGGTAATTGTTGTGCTGCTACTTCTTCAATTGCTTTAATGGCATCTCCGGAACTAAATCCTGGTTTCGGAATTGCATTAATAGAAATTGAGTTAAATAAATTATATCGTGAAGCGGTTTCAGAACCATAAATACGAGTTAGCTTAACTAAAGTATTTATGGGCACCATTTCGCCAGTTTTTTTTTTACAAATACACGATCAATTGCTGTTGGATCTGCTCTGTCGGCAATATCAGCCTGAACAACCACACGGTAATATTTACCAAATCGGTTAAAGTCTGATGCCTGTGCACTACCAAAATACGCCTGCATGGTTTGTAAAATGTCTTTTACATTTACGCCTAACTGATTGGCTTTTTCGTCATTGATATCCAATTGTAATTGAGGATAATCGGCTTTGAAACTTGTAAAGGCAACCGCAATTTCCGGACGTTTCATTAATTCGCCAATGAAATTTTGAGATATACCACTAAACTTATCCAGTTTTCCTCCAGTTTTATCTTGTAAAACTAAATCTAAAGCCTCAACATTACTAAATCCGGGTACAGTTGGGAAACTGAAGACGAAGAAACTTCCGCCCGAAATAGTTCCCAGTTTACCACGAACCTGATTCATGATTTCGTCAATATTTTTAATATCGCCGCGTTCTTCGTTTGGTTTAAGCAATACGAAAACAACTGCAGATGATGGACTAGTAGAATTGGTCAATAAGTTAAAACCTGAAATAGCGGTTACAAATCGTGAAGCATCTAATGCTTTTAAAGTATTCTCTGCTTCAGTCATTACTTTTTGAGTTCCGTCTAATGATGTTCCGGATGGGGTGTTAACTGCGATAGCAATAAATCCCTGATCTTCTGTTGGAATAAATCCTGCAGGAGTTGTTTTAACCATTACAATAGTTGCAACTGTAATTAATGCTAACCCTCCTAAACTCAACCATTTTCTTCTGATTAAGAATTTCAATCCGCCAACATAACGATTGGTTAGCGATTCAAAACTGCTGTTAAAAGCGGTAAAGAATTTTTCTTTAAATCCTTTTTTCTCATGCGATCCATTTGTGCCGTGTGCTCCGTGATTATCTTTTAAGAATAATGCTGCAAGTGCCGGACTCAATGTTAAGGCATTAACGGCCGAAATTACAATTGCAATGGCCATCGTAAAGGCAAACTGACGATAGAAAACTCCTGTTGAGCCTTCCATAAAACCAACCGGCAGGAATACAGCAGCCATTACCAGCGTAATCGAGATAATAGCACCCGTGATTTCGTGCATTGCTTCATGTGTGGCGATTTTTGGAGACAAGCGTTTGTGTTCCATTTTCGCATGCACCGCTTCGACTACCACAATGGCATCATCGACCACAATACCAATCGCCAGAATTAATGCGAAAAGCGTTAAAAGGTTGATCGAAAATCCGAATAACTGCATGAAGAAGAACGTTCCTAAAATTGCTACAGGTACAGCAATAGCCGGGATTAATGTTGATCTAAAATCTTGCAGGAAGATAAATACCACAATAAATACCAATATAAAAGCTTCTAGTAAAGTATGCTCAACTTGTTCGATCGATTGATCCAGAGAAACTTTTGTACTATAGAAAATATTGTGTTTTATTCCTTTAGGGAAATCTTTAGAAGCCTTTTCCATCATTTTATTGATGGCAATCTGAATATCATTAGAATTTGAACCTGCTAACTGAATAACCCCAATTACAACTCCTTTTTTACCATTTAAACGGGTTAAACTGTTATAAGAATAGGCACCAAGCTCCACTCTCGCAACATCTTTAAGACGAAGGACAGAACCATCAGGATAGAACGTATAGCAATATTTTGATAATCTTCTGGTTTGGTAAGTTTACCTTTGTATTTAATTACGTACTCAAAAACCTCTTTACTTCTTTCTCCAAATTTACCTGGAGCAGCTTCCAGGCTTTTGTCCTGAATGGCCGCCATAACTTCATTTGGAGTTACCTTGTAAGTAGACATTTGTGTTGGATTTAACCAAACACGCATAGAGTAATCTTTTACACCACCAAAAATACTGGCAGAACCCACACCCGGAATACGTTTAAGCTCGGGAATAATATTATTTGAGCATAATTGGCAACAAAAGTCTGATCGTATTTTGATTCATCATCAGTATACATACCAATAGCCATGATGAAACTATTTTGTTGTTTAGCTGTAATAATACCTTGTTGCACAACCTCTGCCGGAAGCTGGCTTGTAGCCTGAGCAACCCTGTTTTGTACGTTTACTGCAGCCTGATCAGCATTTGTTCCTAATTTAAAGAAAACAGTAATAGCCAAACTACCATCGTTACTTGCTGTAGAACTCATGTAAGTCATGTTTTCTACACCATTTATAGATTCTTCGATAGAAGGTGCAACAGAACGTAAAACCGTTTCTGCATTTGCCCCCGGATATACTGCCGTTACAAAACCGATGGTGGCGCAATATCAGGAAACTGTTGTAAAGGCAGTTTAGTTAAACCAAGTACACCCAGGATCACCAATAAAATGGAGATTACAGTTGCCAGTACTGGTCTTTGTATAAATAATTTTGAACATTTTTGTAGAATTATTTTTTATTAGTTACTTCGGCAACGCTGGCTGATTTTTGAGGCTGGATTGCTTGTCCGTCCTGAAGTTTATCAATACCGCTTAATACGATTTGGTCACCTGTTTTTACACCTTCTTTTATTAAATAATTGGTACCGCTTTTACCCACAACTGTAATAGGCATTTTGGTTACTTTGTTGTCTTTACCTACCGTGAAAACAAATACTTTATCCTGCATTTCGACTGTAGCAGCCTGCGGAACTAAAATGGCATCATCGTGTTGTAATCCTAAACGAATTTTTCCTGTGTTTCCAGAACGCAATGTCCCGTTTGCGTTAGGAAAAGTGGCTCTAATCGTGATAGCTCCGGTTGTTTTATCAAACTGTCCGTCTACCATATCGATTTTTCCGGTTTGCGGATAAGCATTGTTATCAGCAAGAATTAAAGTTACTGGAGGTAATTTTTTGATTTTATCGCCAAGAGAACTTCCGGCGTATTGCGCTTTAAAGTTGATGAAATCAGTTTCGCCCAAAGAGAAATAAGCAAATACTTCATGAACATCTGATAAAGTTGTTAAAGCCTCAACATCAGAAGCAGAAACCAGACTTCCTTGTTTTTTAGGCAATCTTCCTATGTACCCGCTTACAGGAGCTGTAACATTTGTATATCCTAAATTAATTTTGGCAGAACCTACCATTGCTTTTGCTTGCTCAATATTGGCAGCAGCAATTTTTTGAGAAGCTTTAGCTGTTTTTAACTGATAATCAGAAACTACTTTGTTTTGAACTAAAGGAGTTAATTTATCAACTTCTAACTGTGCGTTGATTAAAGCAGCTTCGGCAGCATGAAGATTAGCCAAAGCATTATTTAACTGCTCGCGAAACGGACGTTCGTTTATTTTAAACAATGTTTGTCCTTTGCTTACATAAGCACCTTCGTCTACATAAACTCTTTCAAGATTTCCGCTTACTTGCGGACGAATTCTACGTCTACAGTTCCTTGTATTGCAGCAGGATATTCAGCGTCTGTGGTGGTGTTTGCACTTGTTATTGCCAACACTGGTAAAACCGGTGGAGCAGGAGCAGCAGGCGCCTGATTTTTATCGGCACAGCTGCTTAATACTAATGCCAGAATAAAACTGGTTATAATTACATTTTTCATTTTCATTATGGTTTTAATTGGTTGAACATTCTCTCGGGTTAAATTTTGTGGTATTCTGGAATTCTCGGGATTCATATTTAATTAAATTAAATTATCTAACATTGTTAAGTCAAAGTGCGTAATTTTCCATTTAATAAGCCCTTTAAGATTTTATCTCAAAATCGGTATTAAATTATTTATCACTGTTAAGTAAGAGAGTAAAAAACTCGATATTACTTGATTAAATTTTCTAACAGTGTTAAGTTAAGGTTATAAAAAAAGGATTTTATATTACCCATTAAATTGTTTTACACTGTTAAGTAAAATTTGAAAAAAAACTATTGTATTGATTTGATGATACCGCCAATGGCATCTTTCAAAATTTGATTGTTAATTGTTTCTAATATATCACTTTTGTTAATGATATTAATAGCGATTAAACCGTGAATTACAGAAAAGAACGTAAAATATTTCTGCTTGACGACTTCTTCAGTTGGATTACTGTTTTTCATGATTTCTGCAATAACAGCAACGAATAATCTGTAAGGCGCTTCCGAAGCAGAACATCGCTGAGAACAACAGCTCATTTGAACACCAAACATTACCTGATACATTTCGGTATCGGTAAAAGCAAAATCCCAATACGCCATCCACATGGCTTCTAATTGATCTTCCGGTTTTTCAAATTTGGCTCTTGCTTTCTCTAATTCTTTTGTCAGTTTAATGAAACCCTTTCCGGTTAATTCCTGTAGAATGGCATCTTTATTAGAGAAATATTCATAAATAATAGGGGCAGTATATTCGATTCTGTCGGCAATTTTACGCATACTCAAACCATTCCAGCCGTCTTCTTTACGATATCATAAGCAGCGCCAGAATATTATTTCTTGTCTCTTCTTTTTGTCTTAAAATTCGATCTTTACTAGCCATTTTATTCGAGTATTAAATTGTTTAACACTGTTAGGCAAATGTATGGCGTTTTTTCGAATTATAAAATATTTTTGCCATAATATTTTCTATCGTACAATAAGCGCTTTAAAAATGTTTTGCGAAGCCTTTATTTTATTGAAGTTTTAATTGGAATAATTTTTTAAGGAGCAAGAAAATTTCGGTTTTTCAAGAACATTTGTCCTGCTCTTCACTATATCTTTTATGCCGAACCCCGGCATAAAAGGATACCGTTTCGATCAGGCTAAGAGAGATGGTGTATTTTTTCATTAGATTTTCCATCTAGTTTGTCATGTCATTTCGAGAAACGAGAAATCTTCGTAAGTAGCTCGACAAAGATTATCGATTTAAAATTGCGGAGTTTCTTGTGAAGATTTCTCGTTTCTCGAAATGACAAACAGAACACAAAAAGCGCACATTTTTGTCAGGCTAAGCAAAGTCGAAGCCTCCATTGATAATGGACAATCCTTATTTACGGATATTTTTCTGGATTTTGTGAAGTATGAAAAACAGCATTTAAATTACTTTATCAAGAGCTTCCATTTCTTTTACTGTAATATCTTGCTGGAAGATGATCTATAAAATGTTGTTTTTCTGTAGTGTTGTGATTTTTGTTATCCTTGTACGCCAGTTTCTCTCCAGCTTTTTTGGATTTTATCAATGGCATCAAAATCTGCGGAACTTACCGAGTTATATTTGATGGGATTCCCGGTTTGTAAATCCAGTCTTCTAATTTGATTTTATCAGCTAAAACTTTGTCGTCTTTAATAAGGTTTTCATTGATGTATTTAACAAAGTCTTCTGTTGTAATTGATTTGAAGGCGTGCGAATCGAAATAGTTTTTGATAAACGAATCAAATTTCTCGCGTCCTACGGCATTTTCGATAACTCTTAAAAAGGCATATCCTTTTACATAAGGTATCATACTGATTCCGTCGTCAGGATTTCTTCCGGTAAGACTTACTTTTAGTCTGGTGTCCGGATTTGTATCTCCATATTCGGCTACGTTATCAAGTAATTCTTTACGAGTGATAACATTTTGCATTTCGAATTCTTTTTCGCCGAAGATTTCTTCGCCAATTCTGTGTTCAACGTAAGTTGTAAAGCCTTCGTTTAACCAAATATCATCCCAGGTTGCATTGGTAACTAAGTTTCCGCTCCAGCTATGTCCTAATTCATGTGCCAGTAAACTTGTTAAAGAGCGATCTCCTGCAATTACACCAGGAGTTAAAAAAGTTAGGTTTGGATTTTCCATTCCGCCATAAGGGAAACTCGGTGGAAGAACTAATACATCGTAACGTCCCCAACGGTATGGGCCGTATAATTTTTCGGCTGCCACAACCATTTTTCCAAGTTCTGCAAATTCCCAAGCCGATTTTTTTAGCATTGAAGGTTCTGCATAAACTCCGGTTCTGTTATCGATAGATTGAAATTCAATATCTCCAACTGCAATTGCCATTAAATAAGACGGAATTGCTTTGTCTTGTTTAAAAGTATAAACTCCGGTATCATTTTTTTTCTGTGGATTTACTGCGCTCATTACTGCCAATAAATCTTTAGGAACGGTAACTTTTGCGTTATAAGTAAAACGAATTCCCGGTGAATCCTGACAAGGAATCCAGGTACGTGACCAGATACTTTCTCCCTGAGAAAAAACAAAAGGTTTCTTTTTATCTGCAGTTTGAGCTGGTGTGAGCCATTGTAATGCAATAGCATCTTTTGTTGTACTGTAGTAAATGTTTACTTTAGTTGTAGTTGGTTCAATGGTAACGTGAAGTGGTTTTCCATGAAATTCAACATCTTTTCCAAGTTCAAATTTTGTTTCTTTTTCGTCGTCGCCTAAAGTTACTTTTGTAATGTTTAGTGTGTTTTCGTCGAAAATAATTTCATTTCCTTTGCTAACATTGTCAATTGTCCACGATGCTTTTCCTGAAATTGTCTGTGTATCAAAATCAACTTTAATATCAAGATCAAGGTGTTTAACTACAGCAAGTTCTGGTTTAGAATAGCTGTGTTCATCTACAATGCTGGTTGGTTTTTCTGTTTGCTCTTTTTTCTGGCAGGCAATAGCAGTCAGAAATAAAGTAACAAGAATTAATTTCTTCATTTTGTGTGGTTTTGAATTTGAGGATGAAAATTAAACAAAAAATCCCGTTTTGAATAAACAAAACGGGATTTAATTATGAATAATAACCTTCGACTTCGCTCAGGCTGACAATTTGAAATTATGCCAACATTGTAACTGGGCTTTCGATGTATTGTTTTAAAGTTTGTAAGAATTGAGCGCCAGTTGCACCATCAATTGTTCTGTGGTCACAAGCTAATGATAACATCATTGTGTTTCCAACTACAATTTGACCGTTTTTAACTACTGGTTTCTCAACAATTGCACCTACAGAAAGGATTGCAGAGTTTGGCTGGTTGATAATTGAATTAAATTCAGTGATACCAAACATTCCAAGGTTAGAAACTGTAAATGTGCTTCCTTCCATTTCTTGTGGTCCTAATTTTTTGTTTTTAGCTCTTCCGGCAAGGTCTCTTACGCTTCCGCCAATTTGAGATAAACTCATAGCATCTGTAAATTTCAATACAGGAACTACTAATCCGTCTTCAACAGCTACAGCAACACCAATATTTACGTGGTGGTTGATGATGATAGCGTCTTCTTTCCAGGTAGAGTTAATTTTTGGATGTTTTTTCAATGCTAAAGCACAAGCTTTGATTACCATATCGTTGAAAGATACTTTTGTATCCGGAACGCTATTGATGGCAGCTCTTGCCTGCATTGCTTCATCCATGCTTACTTCGATTACTAAGTTGTAATGAGGAGCTGTAAATAAAGACTCTGCAAGACGCTTAGCAATGATTTTACGCATTTGAGAGTTTTTGATCTCTTCTGTAAACACTTCTCCGGCAGGAACAAAAACTTTTGGTGCAGCAGGAGCGGCAGTTTCAGTTTTTGGCGCAGCAGCAGTTGTAGTTGCAGCTGGTTGTTGTGCTTGTGCAGATGGAGTAAAGTTTTCGATATCGCTTTTTACGATACGTCCGTTTTCTCCAGATCCTTTAACTTGTGATAATTGGATTCCTTTGTCAGATGCAATTTTCTTAGCTAATGGAGAAGCTAAAACTCTTCCGTTTGAATTATCAGCTACAGTTTCTGTTGCTTTTTCAGCAGCAGGAGCAGCTTTGGTTTCTTGTGCAGGGGCGCTTGCAGTTGCAGCACCTCCGGCAGTAAAGTTATCGGCAATTCCTGAAATGTCAGTTCCTGCAGGTCCAATAATAGCTAATAAGCTATCAACAGGAGCAGTGCTTCCTTCCTGAATTCCGATGTATAATAATGTTCCGGCATTGAAAGACTCAAACTCCATAGTAGCTTTGTCTGTTTCAATTTCGGCTAAAATATCACCCTCAGCTACAGTATCGCCAACTTTTTTTAGCCAGCTTGCTACTGTACCTTCTGTCATTGTATCACTCAAACGAGGCATGGTTACAACAATAACACCTTTTGGTAATTCAGCTGCAGCTTTTGGAGCAGCAGTTTCTGTTTTTGCTTCTGCAGCAGGAGCATCCGCTTTGGTGCTTCGGCAGGAGCGTCACCACCAGCTAAAAGAGCAGAAATATCTTCTCCTTCTTTACCAATGATGGCCAATAATGAATCAACAGGAGCAGTTTCTCCAGCCTGAATTCCGATATGTAAAAGAGTTCCTTCGTTAAAAGATTCGAACTCCATCGTTGCTTTGTCTGTTTCAATTTCAGCAAGGATATCTCCTTCGCTGATTTTGTCGCCTACTTTTTTTAACCAAGTCGCTACCGTTCCTTCCGTCATAGTATCGCTCAAACGAGGCATTGTTACTTTAATCGCCATGATGTTATAGTTTATGAGGTGTAAATGGATAGTCTTCTTGTGCGTATACTACATCGTATAATTGCTGTAAGTCTGGATATGGAGATTCTTCAGCGAATTTTTGACATTCTTCAACCAAGTCTTTAACTCTTTGGTCAATTACTTCAATTTCTTCTTCTGTAGCATATTTTTGATCCAGGATTACATCAAGAACCTGAGTAATAGGGTCGATTTTTTTGTACTCTTCAACCTCTTCTTTTGAACGGTATAATTGTGCATCAGACATAGAATGTCCTCTGTATCGGTACGTTTTCATTTCAAGGAAAGTTGGTCCGTCTCCACGACGCGCTCTTTCGATCGCTTCGTGCATTGCTTCAGCAACTTTTACAGGGTTCATTCCGTCAACAGGTCCGCAAGGCATTTCATAACCTAAACCTAATTTCCAGATGTCAGTGTGGTTTGCGGTTCTTTCTACAGAAGTTCCCATTGCATAACCGTTGTTTTCAACGATAAATACAACTGGAAGTTTCCATAACATGGCCATATTGAAAGCTTCGTGAAGAGAACCTTGTCTAGCAGCACCATCACCAAAGTAAGTCATAGTAACACCGCCAGTGTTGAAATATTTATCAGCAAAAGCTAAACCAGCTCCAACTGGAATTTGTCCACCAACAATACCGTGACCTCCGTAAAAACGGTGTTCTTTAGAGAAAATGTGCATAGAACCTCCCATACCTTTAGAAGTTCCTGTAACTTTTCCTAAAAGTTCTGCCATTACATTTCTAGGGTCAACTCCCATACCAATTGGCTGAACGTGATTTCTGTAAGCAGTAATCATTTTATCTTTAGTCAGATCCATAGCGTGCAAAGCGCCCGCTAATACAGCTTCCTGACCATTATATAGGTGTAAAAAACCTCTAACTTTTTGTTGAATGTATAATGCTGCAAGTTTGTCTTCAAACTTTCTCCAAAGTAGCATGTCTTCGTACCACTTTAAATATACTTCTTTTGTAACTTCTTTCATCTGAATTCTTTCTTTTGCTAAAGTTTGTTTGTGTTATCAATTGTTGCCTATAACGCAAAATAGTTTCCTCCCACAAATTTGCGCCCGAAAGGTCGGGATGCAAAAATAAGACATTACATTTAAGAACTAAAATTTAAACGATACTTTTTGGCTTTTTTTTACAAGAACTTTTTGTCAAACATAAAAGGAAGCAAATTTTTTAGGGATGCCGATTTATAAACTTCACCAATTTCTCCCATAAAATAAATTTCGATAGGGGTGTCTTGTTTAATTTCGTATTCTGCAATTGACTGACGGCAAGAGCCACAAGGTGGAATTGGCGCTGTAGTCTGATTCGTGTCTGAAGCTGCAGTAATCGCTATTTTTAGTATTTTGGCTTCCGGATAAATACTTCCGGCATGAAAAATTGCTACGCGTTCTGCACATAATCCCGATGGATATGCTGCATTTTCCTGATTTGAACCTAAAATTATTTTGCCATTATCCAGTAATAAAGCGGCTCCAACTCTAAATTGAGAATAAGGTGCATATGCTTTTTTACGAATTTCAATAGCCTGCTGCATTAAATTTTGAATTTCTTCTGAGAGTTCTTCTATGCTGTTATATACATTAAAGGATGATGTAATGCTGATTTCTTTCATTGTTTTTAAGGGAAAAAAAATCCAAATTCCTAAAAAATTAGAAATTTGGATTGTTATATGTTTTTTTATTTGGTCTTTTTAATATTCTTCGTATTTGTCGCCAAAGTTAAACGTTAAAGAAAAACGAAGGGTGTTTTCTAACGGATTTTTAACTTTTGAAGTTGAGAATAAATAGGAAACGTCAACTTTTACGATATTGTACTTGAAACCAGCCCCTAAAGAAAAGAATTGTCTGGCTCCTTTTTGAGGGCTCTCGTGGAAATATCCTGCTCTTACTGAGAATGCATCCTGATAGGTGTATTCTCCGGCTAAACTATAGGTTACTTCTTTTAATTCTTCGCTAAATCCGCCTGGTGCATCTGTAAAAGATTTAAAAACTCCTTCTACCCAGCCGATATCATTGTATTTGTTGTAGCTAATTGTAGTGGCTTCTTCTTGTGTAATATCTTCCGGATCTGTAAAATCTCCGTCTCCGTTTGTGTCAACAGGTGTTCCTATTCCCGGAGGTGTTGGAACTAATAATTTTGTGAATTCAAGGCTAACACCAATTTTATTGTAGTCGTCTAAGATAAAGTCAAAGCCTCCACCTACTCGTAAATTAGCAGGTAAAAAATTGGAGCTTAAATCGTCATTGTCGTAGCTGATTTTTGGTCCTAAATTCTGAATATTAAAACCACCTCTCCATCTTCCGTTGAAGTCATTGTAAGCGATTTCTTCAGATTGATAAAAACCGGCAACGTCAACTGCAAATGATTTAGCAGCGGTAGCGTCTACATCTTCTGAGGCTACTTTTAAGTTAGAACGAATATATCTCGCTGCAACCGCCATAGAAAATGTTTCGCTTAATTTTAATGAATAAGATCCGTCCAGAGCAAACTCGTTTGGAGATACAATATTAGGAACTTCATTTGGATCTCCGGTTCTTCTTAACTCAATGTCTCCAAAACCAAAATAACGAAAACTTCCTGCGAAAGCACTTCGTTCGTTTATTTTGTTATAATACGTTAATTGACCAAGAGAAATATCATTTGCCAAATCTGTTAAATACGGAGTATAGCTGATTGAAAGACCTTGCTTGTCTATTGAGAATGCATATTTGGCAGGATTCCATTGCTGGGAGAAAACGTCTGCAGAAGTTGCGACACCCTGATCTGCTAAACCTGCAGCTCTCGCATCAGCTGCTACTAATAAAAATGGAACTCCGGTTGTGATTGGGCGCTCAATGTCTTGGGCTTTTGCGAAAGAAATAACTAGTAAACAAATTAATAAAAGTGATAATTTTTTCATTTTTGGGACTAATGGTATTTATGTTGCAAATATATATATTATTATAAGATGACAAGCTTTTCGTATTTTTCTGCTTTTTTATTTGTTAAATTTGATTTAACGGTGAGTTTATAAATGTAAACTCCTTTGCCTATCCGGTCCCAAAATCATCTCTTCCGTCCCATGTTATTTCTCTGGAAAGAAACCCTTCGGTGGTGATAATCTGATTTTTGGTCCAGACTACTTTTCCGGTAATAGTCATAACCTGTACCTGAACTTCTAAGGGTTCATAAGGTCTGTTGTGCGAAAACCAAAATTGTGTGTAAGTTGAAAACGGATTTGGATAGTTAAGAACGTGGGTTAAAGATAATGATTCGTCTCCAACAACAATAAATTGTATTTCACTTGTTACAGGATTGTTATAAACATCCCATGCTGTAAAGCTAATGGTATGTAATCCTGCTTTTAAATTTCTAAGCGGAAAACGCAAATTACCATTTGTATAATCGTCTAATTTTGTCTGATAATAATCGTTTAAAACGTACTGATTACTTACGTCTCCGTCTAATGTAGCAACGATATCATGCCCAATTCCGCTTGCTGTATTAATTCCGTTTTCGTCCTCAAGAAAGGCTAAAAGGAAAGGAGAATCATTTGTAATACCACCCGAAACAAATGTTTCATCGTTCATATATAACTTAACTTTTGGACTTATATTGTCCTGTGGTGCATTTTCATTTATACCTCCTATTTTTATAGTGGTATTAAAGCCGGATTGATTTTCTAAAGCCTGATTTTTCTTCGAATAAAAACTAATTCGTCCGTAATCAACGGGAATACGAATATCTCTGGGTACAACAAAGCTAAATTCAAAAAGACCGTTGGTTACAGAGGCATTTCCTCTAAAGATCGTTTCGCCTAAAGTTTTAAATGACATTGCAGGGCTATATCCATCATTATTTAATGTAGTAGCTGTGATTAATTTATCAAAGATTGCAGTTGCCAATTCACCGTTGTAATTGCTTAAAAGCGTGTTGTTTTCATCGGTAATTTCACCTGAGATTTTAATCTTTGAAAGGGATTTTAAATCCGGGATTGGTTGTGATATAACAACATCATTTACTTTTGTTAAATTAATTCTCGGTTTTGGAATGGCAAGCATTAATGCAGGATCTCCAATGTAAAAAATAACATTACTGGATGAGCTTGGGTTTTCGTTTTTTGAAATTCGAAGAGCTTCAGCAATAGTTGTGTATTGATTTGATCCGTAAGAAAGAAGGTTTTTGCTTAGATTATCGTTGAAGTTTTCGGCATTAAACTGACCAATGGCACGAATTGTTGTGAGCATTGATATAGCACCTCCTTTTGGATTCCAAAAAGTATATTCGCCGGCAGTTGGTCTTGTTGGGTCATCAAAACGGGAAAACTCACAGGTAATTGTAATGAATAATGGGTATTTAAATTGATTGTTTAAATTTTGTCCATCCGATTTTTCCCAAATTCGTTCGCTTGCTAAACCATCTTCTCCTCCGTGTCCCAGATAGTTAAAGACAAGAGCTCCTTTTTCAAAAGCATCAAAAAAGTCGCTTCTGGCTTTTGGGTATCTCGAGCCACCGGCTGATGCTTCTTGTGTATAGGAATCTAAAATTATTTTGTCAATATTGAAAAAAGGTTTTTGTGTCGCAATAACATCTGCAAGTGCATTTTGTCTTGATTGCAAAGAGGCATCAGAACTTTGATCAGAATCATCACTAACCAGGACAAAGTTGTTTCTCCAGTTTCCGTAAGATTTAATGTCGTGATATTCCAGAACTTTATTTACCATTTCTGCAGCTTGTGCACTGCTGGAAACCAGCATTCTTCCAACGGCAATGTCAATTCCTCCAAAAAAAGAAATTATATTTCCTTCATCTGGATCCATAAGCCCGTAAAAATCATCAGAAGCAAATGAAGATTCGCCAATTGTATTACTAATTAGGGAATGATATATAGGTACAATATTGGTGTTGTTTGAGATTCTGTCTTTGTAATCAAACGAGGCATCTCCAAATAAATTTACATACTTAATTCGTTTATCGGTCGAGGAAGCATTTTGATAGATGTATTTAATACAGTTTCTAATGGCTGAAATGTCTTGTTTTCCTGAAGAAAATTCCTGATAGATGCTTTCTGATGTGATTACTTTTACATTTAAATTGGAATGGCTGCGATGAAAAGCAGCTAATTTTTCGGCTTGTGAGATTAAAGATTTGGGTGTAATAATTACATAATCGATATCCTGAAAAGTATTTTGAGCGTTTTTGAAAAGTGTTCCTTTTAAGTTTTGATTAGTAACTTTTGGCAGACTTTCTTTTAAAGGAGTAAAATAATCTGAACCATCGAGAGCAATATATTTTCTAACTTCTCCTAATGCTGCCTTAAAGCTGAAAGTAGCCTGATTGTTGTTTTCGATTTTTGATACATTATATATATCCGTAATATCCCAGATCTGAGAAATTGCTGTTGCATTGCCAATTGTGTAATTTACAATTCCAGCAGTTGATCCCGCTAAATCATACTGGAATTTAAATTGTTTCCCAATACCAAGTAGTTTTCTTTTCGCAATTAAATTGATATAGTCCAGGTATCCTTTTGATCCCGGAACACCATTGTTATTATAGGTTAGTTTTATTTTTACACTTTCGGAGCCGGTAAATGTGGCATTTGCTGGTAGTTTTCCGGTGTAAAACTTAACGTCGGAACTTGAAACTAAAGCATTGAAAGAAATAGTTCCAATATTTTGTCCGTTTGCGCTTACTGCAAATGAAGTAGGGGTAAATGCAGCTGAAGCCGCAGTAACGGCTATTTTTACAGGTACAGAAGTATCCAGATTTGGAAATGTAAAGGCAAAATCCTGATCCTGATTTATGTCAAATGATTCTCCAAACCACTGACGTCCCAAATGTGCAATGTTGGTTTGGTCGATTTCGTGGTATTGATAGTCATCAAACGTGTTTAGCTCGAGAGTGCTATTGCCGGATGGTTGAATTATAGTAGAGATTCTTTTTCCTTCGTTGCCGGCATCAGTAATATAGTAGTAGGATTTTGTGTCAAATAGGTTAAGATTGGTCTGGCTTTCTGTGTTCCAGTTTTCAACTCCTTCGGCATAGAAAAGAATGTAATCTTCATTGTTGAAAACGCCGTCATTTTCTCCAATAACCTGGATTGCATTTTCTGTCAGGTCTTCCGGGTAGTATGTGCTATTTGCTAAAGGAAGCATTCTTCCGCCGTTTCCGTATATTTTAATCCTTTTTGGGTCTGTTTTTCCGGGATCAAACCCTAAACTTTGCAGAAAAGATCTGGAGATTTTATATACACCTGATTTTTCTACGTAGAAGCGATACCAATCTCCTGAGGCTAATACAGAGTTGACTATGGCATTTGATTTTTGTGTGGAAAAAGTGTTGCTGTTTTTTGATGTAGTATTGCTTGAGGAATAAGAAAAAGAACGAATTCTTTTGAAACCATTTCCGTCTTTAATAATAGGTGAAAGCGATAGAAAAATTTGTTTTTTATCTCTTGACGAGGCGATTTTTAACGTTTCATTTGGTTTTTCGGGAATATTTTCGGTTGTTAAATCGCCAAGATCATTAATAGAAATTGCTTCATAATTTACGTTGGAAATCTGAACCGAAGAGTTGGTTGAGTTGCCCGATTCGCTAACGTTTAAGAGTAATGTTATGCTTTTTTTAGTAGTATCATATCGAAAACTATTGCCCGAAAAGTAAGGAATGGTTGTTTTTAAATCACCATAAGTCATTTCTTTTTTGCTCTGCCAATCTACCGTGAAGCTGCCGTTTAACTGAGAAAACGAAAGAAATGGAATTAAAAAAAAACTTAATATTAAGGCTTGTTTCATTGGTAATGAAAATGAAATTATTTAAGAAATATTTTAGTAAGTAAAAATATAGTATTTCATGTTATAGTAAATAATAAAAAGTATATTTTTGCGTTCGTAACTATAGGTTATTTTCTGGTAAAAAACAGCTAAATAAAATTATTAGAACAGATGTTGCTAATTAAATGTTAATTATTATATTGCAGCACCTAAATTTATCACCTAAGAATGAGTATGAAAGTAAACAAAATTGTAGCCTTGCAATTAATGATGTCAATGGTATTGATGTTGGGCACGGCTAGTTGTAGCAAAAAATCGAGTTCCACTCACGCTTCTCGAGCGACTGGCTGGGATGTAGATAGTCAAAATGGAACGGCTGCTAGAAATGCAGGAAAAAAACAACAGGCTGGTCCTGGTTTAGTTTTTGTTGAAGGAGGTACATTTACAATGGGTAAAGTACAGGATGATGTTATGCACGATTGGAATAACACACCAACCCAACAACACGTTCAGTCATTCTATATGGATGAAACCGAAGTTACCAATGGTATGTACTTAGAATACCTGGAGTGGTTGAAAAAAGTTTTCCCTCCAACAGAAGAAAATTACAAAAACATTTACGAAGGAGCATCACCAGATACATTAGTTTGGAGAAATCGTTTAGGATATAATGAAACGATGACTAACAACTATTTGAGACATCCTTCTTATGCAAACTATCCTGTAGTTGGTGTAAACTGGATTCAGGCTGTTGAATTTAGTAAATGGAGAACTGACCGTGTGAACGAGGCAGTTTTAGAAAAAAACGGTTATCTTAAAAAAGGTGCTAAAACAAATGATGTAAGTGCTGAAAGTTTATTTAATACTGAAGCTTACGTTGCGTCTCCATCTACAACTTATGGAGGAAATGAAGAGTTAGTATTAAAGAAAAACCCTAACGGAAGAAGACCTAAAGCAGGAAAAGACGGTGTAGTTCCAGAAGAGAAAAATGTGTATGCACAACGTTCTTCAGGAGTTATCTTACCGGAATACAGACTTCCAACTGAAGCTGAGTGGGAGTATGCTGCCGCTGCTGATGTTGGACAAAGAGAATATAACATCTACAAAGGACAAAAGAAATATCCTTGGTCCGGAGATTATACTCGTTCGTCAAAACGTAAAAACAAAGGAGATCAATTGGCTAACTTTAAACAAGGAAACGGTGATTACGGTGGAATTGCGGGCTGGTCTGATGATGGAGCAGATATCACAAACTCTGTAAAAAGCTACGCACCAAACGATTTCGGATTATACGATATGGCTGGTAACGTTGCAGAATGGGTTGCCGATGTTTACAGACCTATTATTGATAACGAAGCAAATGATTTTAACTACTATAGAGGAAATCAATATGCTAAAAATAAAATTGGTAAAGACGGTAAAATTGAAATCGTTTCTACAGCTAACATTAAATACGATACTTTAAGCAACGGTAAAGTGATTGCAAGAAACCTTCCAGGTGAAATTGCTCAGATACCTGTTGATGAACAAGAAACATATTTAAGACAAAACTTTAGTCAAAGTGATAATATCAACTACAGAGATGGTGATAAACAATCTTCTAGATATTTTGACTTCGGAGATTCAGAGTCAGGTCCAAAAGCAGATCAGGCAATGTACAATTCTCCTAAACATAATGTTACAACTGACAGTTTAGGAAAAATGATCAGAAAATATGATAACTCTAGTAAACGTACAACTTTAATCGATGATAAAGTAAGAGTTTACAAAGGAGGTTCTTGGAGAGACAGAGCATATTGGTTAGATCCGGCTCAAAGAAGATATTTCCCTCAGGATATGGCAACTGATTACATTGGTTTCAGATGTGCAATGTCTAGAGTAGGTTCTAAAGCTGAAAAAAGAAAATCACCAAGGAACTAAGATTTAGAAATTTTAATAAAAAATTCCAAATTCCAAAAGCTGAATATTCAGTATGGAATTTGGAATTTTTTTATTCTTTTTTTTCTACTTTTATCACCTATAAAAAATTATATAAATGAGTATTCAGGACATTCATAGTTTATTTTTGCAATGTAATTCGCTTTCAATTGATACCAGAAAGATTGAAAAAGGATCAATGTTTTTTGCTATTAAAGGGGAGAATTTTGACGCTAATACTTTTGCTGAAGAAGCCTTGAAATTAGGTGCTTTGTTTGTTGTTATTGACAACGAATCGTATTTGATAGACGAAAGAACAATTTTGGTAAAAAACAGCTTAGAAACATTGCAGGAGCTTGCAAAATTTCACCGAAGCTATTTAAAGTTACCGATAATCGCTTTAACGGGCAGCAATGGAAAAACTACAACCAAAGAACTTATAAATGTTGTTTTGTCTAAAAAGTACAAAACCAAAGCCACAGTTGGTAATTTAAACAATCATATCGGAGTTCCGCTTACGTTGCTTTCTTTTACAAAAGAAACTGAAATTGGAATTGTAGAAATGGGAGCAAATCATAAAAAAGAAATTGAATTTTTATGTGAAATTGCCCAGCCGGATTTTGGTTATATCACCAACTTTGGAAAAGCGCATCTTGAAGGTTTTGGAGGTGTTCAGGGCGTGATTGAAGGGAAAAGTGAAATGTACCAGTATCTTGCAAAAAATGACAAAGTTGTCTTTGTTAATTTAGAAGATCCTATTCAGATAGATAAATCAAATGGAATTGAAAAGTTTACTTTTGGAGTAAATAATGCTACGGCAGATCTTAGCATTAAAAGCATTAACGCCAATCCTTTTGTTGTTATTGACTATAGTGATTTTGTTATTAAATCTCATTTAATAGGACTTTATAATGCAAATAATATAAATGCTGCAGTTTCTATAGGTACCTATTTTAAAGTTAATGACGAAGCCATAAAAGAGGCCATAGAAAACTATATTCCTGCTAATAACAGATCTCAGTTATTAAATAAAGGATCAAATCAAATTATACTAGATGCTTATAATGCTAATCCAAGCAGTATGGCTGTAGCAATTACTAATTTTCTTCAATTAGACAGTGAGAATAAAGTAATGATTTTAGGTGATATGTTTGAATTGGGAGAAGAAAGTCAACAAGAACATAAAGCTATAGTGGATTCTTTATCGAATCAGGAAGTATCTGTTTGTTATTTAATTGGAAAAGATTTCTATACTAATAAAATTGCAAAAAGTAATATTCAGTTTTTTGAAACTTTTGAAGCTTTTTCAGACTATCTTAAAACAATTCATTTTAATAACAATACAATTTTAATAAAAGGCTCCAGAGGAATGGCTCTCGAGCGAACGTTAGAATTTATTTCATAAAAAAATGCCATTCGGTTTATCGAATGGCATCTTTTTTAAATACTCATTAAGAAACCAATCAGGTTTTCTTTTTTATTTAACCCCAGTTTCTTTCTTAATCGGTATCTGGCCAGCTCAACTCCTCCGGTTGAAATATTCATGATCTCTGCAATTTCTTTTGTTGACATATTCATTAATAAATAAGTCGATAAATCAAGTTCACGAGGCGAAATTGTGGGGTATTTTTCTTTTAATCGTTTTAGGAACTCGAAATGCACATTTTTAATGTGTTTTTCCAAATCTTTCCAGCTTTTATCTGTATTGACTTCTTTTACTATGCTTTTATGTAATTTATTGAATTCAAATTTTGTTGAATCATCCAGAATGTTTGTGTCAATATCTTTAAGTTTAGTGATGATTCCGTTAAGAACTTTGTTTTTCTTTACAACCTGTAAAGAGTTATTTACTAGTTCTTTATCTTTTGATAAGATTTTTATTTGAAGTTTGTCATTTTTTAGTTTCTCGATCTCTTTTTCCAGTTCATGCTGTTCATGTCTGATTTTTGACTCTTTTTCAAGATATAATCTACGCTGCTCGATGGTTTCGTAGTATTTGTTTTTTCTGATTTTTAATTTAATTCTGTTTGATATCACATAAATTCCGGTAATGACTAAAATAAAATAAAGTAAATAAGCGAGAAAATGTCTGTACCATGGAGGTGAAATTGTAAATTGAATGCGATTAATACTGGATTCGATTCCATAACTGTTTCGCGATTTTAAATTCATAACATAAGTTCCTTCTCTCAGGTTTGTGTACTCCTTTATAGATACAGTAGACCAATTTCTCCAATTATCATCAAAAGGTTCCAGTTTGTAGGAGTACATTACGTTTTCCTGATTTTCATAAGTCGGAGACGAAAAGGTAAATTTTACATGGTTTGAGCTATAAGGAATTCTATATGCTTTTTGATTTTCAGACAGATTTCCAGTCAGAATGGTGTCTCCCGGAAATGAGAAACTGGCAATAAAAACCTTAGGCTTAGTAATAAACGTACTAGGTATTTTAGAGTCATAATGCGTAAGACCATCAGTTAATCCTATAAAAATATTTTTAGGATCTATGGTATTTACAGAAATGTAATTGTTTACCAGATTTCCGGTAAGGTTAGAAAATGGTGCTTGTTTTTTGGTATAAGAGCCATTTTTGTTTTTTGTTAAAACGCCCAGAGACTCATTAAAAGCATACCATAAATTCCCTTCTGAATCTTCAATTAATGTGTTTATGATTGGAATACTGGTAAATAAATTGCTTATTTTTTTGTCTTCAAAAAAGGTTTCCTGTTCTTTTGAAAATCTGAAAAAATGATTGTGAGTCTGAAAGTAGACTTTATTTTGTATGCTTTGCAGACTTCCTATTCCACGATATAAGGATGAAATCGATTGGTGTTTCTGGATCATATCAAATTTCTTTAAATCATCAGATAATTTCATTTGATACAGGCTTAAATCTTTCTTCAGCCACAAATAATTTTCATCCAGTTCTATAGAGAAAGTATTTGTTGTTTCATCAAATCCCTGAACTTGATTGGAATATTCATAGCCATCAGCTGATTTTTTAAAAACCGTAAAGCCGTTATAACTTTCTCCTATAATGTAATTTTCGTGATTTGGAATGCTTTTGAATCCGAAATAACCTTTTTTGTCTAGTATTTTGGATACTTTATTTTGATTAATAACTAATGCACCACTATTACTGGCGCAGATAAGTACATCATTTAAGACCTGAATATTCCAGGCTTGAGAAATGGTCCCCTCAACCCGGATAAACGGACTGTCTCTAAAAGGTTCGGTCCAGGAATGGTAAAACAACCCCTGATTGGTTGCTACATACAGATTACCTTTGTAAGTTGTTGAGGCATATACTGTACCTATATTATAGCTATAGTCAAAATAAGAAAAAGGAGCGTTTTCATTTATAAAAGTAATACCGTTATCAAGGCCTAACCAGACGTTGTTTTTATTGTCGACAAAAGAGGTTAGAATCGTATTGTTTTGAAGCCCTTTTTGACGATTAAGATGCTGAATTATTTTTCCGTTTAAATCACAGATAATAAATCCGTCCAGAACAGAGTTTAGGACAATAAATCTTCCTTTTATTAAGGAGCCTCCCAATGAGGTGTTTTTCTTTATAAAAGTATTCGCTTCCGTTTCCCATGGTTTGACCGTTTGATTATCATAAATAAAAAGCCCTTTTTCTAAAGTTGCTAAGAGCATTTTGTTATTTGGAAGCGGAAATACGGACCAAATCTCTTTGTCATTGAATACAGTTGTTCCTTTTATTGGAGCTAAACGACCATTCTTATATTCCAGAATCCCTAATGATTTGTCCTGAAAGTATAGGCGATTGTTTACCAAAAAGGAAAACTGAAATTTTTTAGGTGCATTTATTAAAGTAAGTTTATTGTTTTTGAAAATAAATGCCTTTGTGAAAGACTGAAAAATGATTTCTCCATTAAATATGTGTATTCTCCAGATTAAGTTAATATTCTGTTTGTCTTTTTTACTTATTAATTTAGACAATGAATAGTATTTTAAGGTTCCATTGTCGCTGCTCTTAAAGTATCCAAATTCATTATTACCACCAACAAATATTTTTCCTGCAGAATCAATTTTTAAACTCCTGATTTCTGTTTTGGTAGGAAGTGAATATTTATACCAGCTTGAACCGTCAAATTGTATTAAACCACTATTGTTGGCAAAATACATATTACCCTTTTTATCCTGATCTATGCTCCAGTTTTGAGTGCCTCCTTTGTATTCTGATCTTTTATAGTTCTTAATGGCAGGCAATCCAATATTTTTCACCTGACCGGAAATGTTGTTTTGTAAGAAAATAATTGCTATTATAGTTAGGATTGTATTTATGAATTTCATAAAAATTAGAATGTATTTTTATTAGAAATGTTTTAAAAAGCGATTTGTTTTTTGATTTATTATTTACAATGTTCTGATTTCGTGGAGTTATTTTGAAAATACATCGAAATAGTAATTATTTTATAAATGTAGTGTTTATTTTTTTACTTAACATTTTTATAACAATAAAATATTTTTTATAAATGATTGGTTTTTAAATAATTAAAAATATTTTGATGTGTTTTTGTAGCGTAATAAATTAAGCTTTGATGTGTTTTTGTAAGGAATTTTTATTGTTGATAGTTAAATTAAACTTTATTATTGCATCAAATTACTAATTAATTAACCAAAATTTTTAGAAAAATGAAATTAACAAAATTACTTATTTTTTGTATTTCGTCTCTTCTGTTTTCAGTTGTTGCAATGGCGCAGGATGCTACTGTTACTGGAACCATAAATGATGAAAGTGGAATGCCCGTCCCGGGAGCAACAATTTCTGTTAAAGGCACTAATAAAGCTACTGCTTCAGACTTTGACGGAAAGTTTCAGATTGCTGTTCCTTCTAATGGAACTTTAACAGTAAGTTTTGTTGGCTATGAAACGACACAGATTGCAGTCAACGGTAAAACTAAACTGGATGTTAAATTGCGTCCGGAGTCTCAAACTTTAAATGAAGTTGTTGTTGTAGGATATGGTACCCAAAAGAAAAGTGTTGTAACAGGTGCAATCTCAAGTGTAAAAGCAAAAGATTTAGAGAGTTTGCCAATTACGAGAGTTGAACAGGCTTTACAAGGTAGAGTTTCAGGGGTTTCGATCGCTGCAAATGCAGGTCAGCCAGGATCTGCATCTACAATCCGTATTCGTGGTTTTACTACTTTAAATAATAATGATCCTTTATGGGTTGTTGATGGTGTTGTGGTAGACAATGGAGGAATTGGATATTTGAATCAATCTGATATTGAATCTATCGAGGTACTTAAAGATGGTGCTTCAGGTGCAATCTACGGTTCTCGTGCAGCTGCCGGAGTTGTTTTAGTGACAACTAAAAAAGGTAAAGCAGGTAAAATTTCTGTAAACTATACAGGATATGCAGGTACATCGCAAGCAGCAAAGAAATTGGATCTGCTAGGTGCTTCAGATTATGTTACAATATTAAACGAAGCGTTTAAAAATGGTGGTAATGCAGGTGAAAAATTCCCAACTAAAGATGCTACAGGAAATCCTATAAACTATGGTGCAGGAACAAATTGGCAGGATGCTATTTTTAACAATCACGCACAACGTTATTCCCATGAATTAAGCTTCAGCGGTGGTAATGATGTATCTACATTTTATATGTCTTTTGGTATAACAGATCAGGAAGGTATTATAACAACTGATATTTCTAATTATACAAGAAAAAATATCCGTTTGAACTCTAATCATAAAATTGGTAAATACATTAAGATTGGTCAGACTTTAGGATATTCTAACGAAAAAACAATTGGTATTGGTAACGTAAATGATGAGTTTGGAGGTCCATTGGCATCTGCAATTAACTTAGATCCATTAACTCCAATGATCGAAACTGATCCTTCTAAAACTGGACCTGGTTCAATCTATGCTAATCCAAATACACTAAAAGATGCAAATGGAAATTACTATGGTATTTCTACAATTGTAACTCAGGAAAATACTAACCCATTAGCTTATACTCAAACCAGATTAGGAAATAATGATTTTGCTGATAATTTTGTGGGTAACATTTTCATCGAAGCAGAATTATTGCCAGGTTTAAAATTTAGATCTACAGCTGGTGCAAAATTGGCTTATTATGGTTCTGACAACTTTACTCGGTTTATTTCTTGAACGGAGCTACAAAAAGAGACAAGAATGAGTTGTTCAGATCATACAAAAAGTCATTTAGCTGGAACTGGGAGAATACTTTAAACTATACTAAAAAGTTTGGAGATCATAATTTCAGTGCCTTAATAGGAAAAGGAACTTATGTAGACAATATTACATCTGGAAATGATGCAACTTACCAGGGGATCCCTGCAACAAATCACTCAGAAGCTTCTTTCAACGTTGATATTCCGTTAGCGGATAAATTTGTTAATGCTTATAATTCACAAGCTGTAGAACACAGAGTAGAGTCTTTATTTGGAAGATTAAATTACGATTACAAAGAAAAATATATTTTCACAGGGATTATTCGTCGTGATGGTTCTACAAGATTTGGACCAAACAACAAATACGGAACTTTCCCTTCTATGTCTCTTGGATGGGTACCTTCTAAAGAAGGATTCTGGAAAGAAAATGATGTGGTAAACACCTTAAAAATTAGAGGAGGTTATGGTGTAACAGGAAATGACTCATCTCCGGATTTCTTATATCTTTCTACAATTGGTAACAAAAGAAACTATACAATTGGCGGAACACCAGCTCCTGGACAAAGTCCAAACGGAATTGCAAACCCTGATTTGAAATGGGAAGAAACGAAACAAGTAAATATTGGTTTTGAAAGTATGCTTTTCCATGATTTCAACTTTAGTATTGATTTATTCAACAAAAAAACAAGCGGTATCTTAATGAAAGTGCCAATTCCTGGATTTGTAGGAGCAAGTGGTGATACTTATGCCAACTTAGCAGATATGCAAAATAAAGGGGTTGATATCGAGTTAGGCTACAAAAAAAGATTTGGAGCATTGAACCTTTCTGTAAACGGAAACTTCTCTTATATCAAAAATGAAGTTACTTATATTGACAAAGGAGTTAATTTCTTAGCAGGTGACGAAACAGTACAGTCAACTTCTTATGAGATCAACAGAACTCAGGTAGGTGAGGCTTACAATTCATTCTACGGATTTAAGACAAACGGAATTTTTCAGACAGTTGAAGATGTTGCTGCTTATAAAAGTGCTTCAGGACAAATTATTCAGCCAGATGCTAAACCTGGAGATTTCCGTTGGCAGGATCTTGACGGAAATGGTAAAATTGATGGTAACGATAGAGACTTCTTAGGAACATCATTGCCTAAATTTACTTATGGATTTACTTTAAACATGGATTACAAAGGATTTGACTTATTAGTTTTTGGTCAGGGAGCTGGAGGAAACATGATTTACCAAGGTTTAAGAAGACTTGATATTACAAATGCAAACTATCAGACAGAAGTTTTAGGTCGTTGGACAGGACCAGGATCAACAAACAGTTATCCTAGAGTTACAACAGAAGATAAGAACAAAAACTTCACTAACCCATCAGATTTCAATTTAGAGAAAGGTGACTTCTTCAGATTTAAAACAATTCAGCTTGGATATTCATTCCCACAAGAATGGATAAGCAGCATCTCATTAACAAAAGTGAGACTTTATTTAACTGGAGAAAACTTATTTACAATTACTAAGTATACTGGTTTTGATCCTGAAATTGGAGGACAAACTGCTGCTGGAATGAACAATGTACAAGGTGTTGACAGAGGTTTTTATCCTCAGGCAAAATCGTACATGTTAGGAGTTAATTTGCAATTTTAATTAAAAAATAAAATATTATGAAACTTATAAGTTTTAAACAATCATTTGTCGCATTTGGAGTGTTATTGGCACTTGGATCGTGCGATACCGATGAAAAGCTGGAAGTAAAAGGAGATGGAGTTGTACTTGAAAATAATTTTTACAGAAACGAAACAGAAGCTTATTCTGGATTAGTAGCAGCTTATGATAAATTAGGGAAACATGCCGGAGCAATGGAAAATGCGCCACTATTATTCTTAAACTCTGCATCAGATGATTTCTATGCAGGAGGTGGAGGAGCAGGTGACCAGCCAGGACTTCAGGTCGCATCAAACTATTCTATCACTCCAACCAATATTCCGCCAAACATTTGGGCAGATTATTTTAAAGGAGTTGCAAGATGTAATATCATGATTGCAAAACTTCCCGGAGTTACTATGGATGAAGCTAAAAAAGCAAGATTCACGGCAGAAGTTAAAGCGTTACGCGCTTATTACTATTTAGACCTTGTAAGAATGTTTAAAAATGTTCCGCTAATATTAGCTCCGGTAGTTCAGAGCGAAATTTCGACAATTGTACAGGCTAAACCAGAAGAAGTTTATGCACAAATTGAAAAAGATTTAACAGAAGCAATTCCGAATCTGCCAATGACATTAATTCCTAGCGAATTAGGAAGATTGACAAAAGGAGCTGCAACTGCACTTTTAGGAAAAGCCTATTTATCTGATAATAAAAAAGCAGAAGCTGCTGCAGAATTGGCTAAAGTAAACGGTGCAACTCCGGGACAAGCTAGTAGTTTTGGATATAAGCTAATGGATAATTTTTCTCAACTATGGGATCATTTGCATGAATTTAATTCAGAATCCATTCTTGAAATCAGTTATTCAGACAAATCAAATGCTGATTGGGGTAATTTTGAAAGAGGTGATGACGAAGGTAACGTAGCAGCACAGTTAATGGGTATGAGAGATTATTCAAGATATCCTCGTGGCGTAGATAAACTTTTGCCGGATTATATTAATGGTTGGGGGTTCATGGTCGTTACTAAAGATTTACAAGTTGCTATGCAAGGAGATCCGCGTTACGCATCTACTATTTTTGATGCTGCTGTTGAAAGAGCAAGCGGAGATAAAGATGATCCAAATGCATTTATTAAGTATACAGACAGTTACCAAGAGACAGGATTTCACTTTATTAAATATGCACCGGTTAATGCTGATATTAAAGCATCAAACCCTTTTCTGAACTTTGGTATCAATACTTATGTAATTCGTTTAGCTGATACTTATTTATTAGAAGCAGAAGCTTTGGGAGGAACAGGAGCAAGAGCCCAGGCACTTCTTGATGCTGTTAGAAAAAGAGTTGGATTAGATCCTGTACCAGTTTCTCTTGCAGCAATTCAGCAAGAAAGAAGATTAGAACTTGCGGGAGAAGGACACCGTTGGTTTGACTTAATCAGAACAGGTGAGGCTGCTGCAAAACTTGCATTCAAAGGATTTACAGCAAATAAAAATGAAGCTTTCCCAATTCCTTACAGCGAATTCAACAATACAAAAATGATTCAAAATACAGGATATTAATATTCTCCAAAAACAGATATAGTACTTGTGTAAAAGGCTGAGATAAAAATCTCAGCCTTAAAAAAAGATACTAAATGTATGTTTAAGTTTAAGTTAAGTTTGGTTGCCAGAATAGCCCATATTCTCTTTGATTATGGGCTATTTTTAAAATCAGATTTTGCAAATAAGTTTTAATTATAAAACATATACAATGAAAAAAAATGGCTTTATTATTACTTGTCTATGTTTTTCCTTAGTTGCATTTTCGCAGCAGAAAAGTCAAAAACAACAACAGGGATTTACAACAAATAACAAAAAAATCACAGTGTATACCACTGCAGATAATACAAAATTAAGGTTAACCCCTACAGATAATTTATCATTTACAGCATCACAACAGCCAGTTGAGACCGAAATATCCGTTTTTGTTGAGCCACTAAAAAAATTCCAGACTTTTATGGGAATTGGAGGAGCTATTACTGACGCAAGTGCCGAGATTTTTGCTAAACTTTCAAAAGAAAAACAAACTGAATTTTTAAATGCTTATTACGACACTCAAAAAGGAATAGGTTATTCATTACTAAGAACTACAATTCAGAGTTCAGATTTTAGTAGTGCAAGCTATTCTTATATAGAAGAAGGCGATAAGGATTTAAAAACATTTTCAATTGAACATGACAGACAATATCGCATTCCGTTAATAAAACAGGCAATCAAAACGGCCGGAGGTAAACTGCCAACTTATGCAACTCCATGGTCACCAAATGCTTTTATGAAAAGCAATAAAAGCGTCCTGAAAGGTGGAAAATTACTTCCTGAATTCTTTCAGCCATGGGCCAATTTTTATGCGAAATTTATAAAAGCATATGAAAAAGAAGGAATTCCAATTTGGGGAACTTCAGTACAAAATGAGCCAATGGCAACACAAACATGGGAATCTTGTTTGTATACTGCCGAAGAGGAAAGAGATTTTTTGAAAAATTACTTAGGGCCAACTCTTAAAAAAGAAGGTTTAGAAAGAATTAAAATTATTGCCTGGGATCATAATCGTGATTTAATGGTGCAAAGAGCAAACGTAATTTTCTCAGATCCTGAAGCATCAAAGTATGTTTGGGGAATGGGTTTTCACTGGTACGAAACCTGGACTGGTGCACAGCCAATGTTTGAAAATGTTGCAAGAGTTCATGAAGCATATCCGGATAAAAAACTAATGTTTACTGAAGGATGTGTCGAAAAATTTGATGCAGCCAAATATCAATTTTGGGCAAATGCCGAAAGATACGGAACTTCAATGATCAACGATTTTAACAACGGAACCGTGGCCTGGACAGATTGGAATATCCTTTTGGACCAATTTGGAGGACCAAATCACGTTGGTAATTTTTGCTTTGCTCCAATCCATGCAGATACTACAACTGGTGAATTAATTTATACACCATCTTATTATTACATTGGTCATTTCTCAAAATTCATTCGTCCAAATGCAGTTCGTGTAAGTACTTCAGTAAGCAGAAGCTATTTGCTAAGTACTTCATTTTTAAATACAGACGGGAAAATGACAACCATAGTAATGAATCATACAAATAATGAAATTACCTATAACCTGATCATTGCAACAGAAAAGACAGTCGTGAAAATACCGGCGCACGCAATCCAAACCTTAGTTTATTAATTTATTTTATTAGTAGTTAAGGGCTATTTATTTAGCCCTTAGTTTTTTTAATAGCATTTAAAGACATGAAATCAACCTATAAAATTTTAATAATACCCCTATTAATTCTGCAATTAAGTTGTTCTTCGTCAAAGGTTGTGGCTGATTCAGCATCTAAACCAAACTCAAAAATAAAAGTTTATACTACTGCCGAAAAAACGAACATGAGATTATCATTATCAAATGATTTAATCCCTACATCAACACAAAAAAAATCAACGGTTTCTATTACTGTAGATCCGAAAAAAATACATCAGACCTTTCTTGGAATTGGCGGCGCTATAACCGATGCAAGTGCTGAAGTCTTTGCTAAATTATCTTCAGAAAGACAGAAGGAGCTTCTAAACGCTTATTACGATAAAACCAAAGGAATAGGTTATACTTTAGCCAGAACCAACATTCATAGCTGCGATTTTAGCAGCCAAAGTTATACCTACATTGCTGAGGGAGACAAAGATTTAAAAACCTTCAGTATTGATCATGATAGAAAATACAGAATTCCACTGATCAAAAAAGCAATCGAAACAGCCGGCGGAAAATTAACCTTATTTGTTAGTCCATGGAGTCCCCCAGCTTTTATGAAAGACAATAATGATATTTTGCACGGCGGCGTTTTATTGCCTGAATTTGCTCAGTCGTGGGCAAATTACTATGCAAAATTTATAAAAGCATATGAAAAAGAGGGAATTCCGATTTGGGGATTAACCATTCAAAATGAACCAATGGCGAGTCAAAGTTGGGAATCATGTATCTATACCCCCGAAGCTGAAAGAGATTTTCTTAAAAATTTTCTTGGTCCAACTTTAGTAAAAGAAAATCTGGGTTCTAAAAATATCATTATTTGGGATCACAATCGCGGAGATATGCTGGAAAAAAGAGCTAATCTGGTTTTTTCAGATCCTGAAGTTTCAAAATATGCTTGGGGAATTGGTTTTCATTGGTATGAAACCTGGAATGGCGGAGCACCAAAATTCGAATCGGTTGCAGAAGTTCACAAAGCATTTCTAAACAAAAACCTAATATTTACCGAAGGATGCATCGAAAGATTTGACGCTGCAAAGTTTCAGTTTTGGGGAAATGCAGAGCGATACGGACTCAACATGATCAATGATTTTAACAACGGAACAGTGGCCTGGACGGATTGGAATATTCTTCTGGATCAAAATGGAGGTCCAAATCATGTGGGGAATTTTTGTTTTTCACCCATTCATGCCGATACTGCAAAAGACGAATTGATTTATACACCCATGTATTATTACATAGGACATTTGTCCAAATTCATCAGACCAAATGCTAAACGAATCGAAGCTAACAGCAGTGACAAAAGCTTGTTGAGTACATCATTTAAAAATACAGATGGAAAATTCATTACCGTTGTAATGAATTCATCAGATAATGAAGTGGTTTATACCCTTTCAAATAATACAACCAAAACAACTATTACCATACCGGCGCATGCCATGCAAACTCTTGAATACTAGAGTTTTAATTATGAAATATTAATTTAAAAATTTAAAATGAAAAGAACCAAGTTGCTGGTGCTCGCTCTCTTAGTTTGTGGAGCAGCATGGAGTCAGGAAGTAAAAAACAATAAAGGAGCTATTGACGCAAAAGTTGCCGAATTATTGTCGAAAATGACTCTTGAAGAAAAAGTAGGTCAAATGACTCAAATAACCGTAACGATATTTGAAGATCCTGCAAAACCGGGATATTTTGATCCTGCAAAACTAAAACAAGGAATTCAGGATTATCATATTGGATCTATTTTGAATGTGCCAAATCCAGGCGCTCCAACTATACAGAGATGGCAGGAAACTTTAACAGCAATTTCAAACGAAGCAAATAAAACAAGGCTTAAAATTCCGGTTTTATACGGTATAGATGCCATTCATGGGGCAAGTTATACAGCCGGAGCAACATTGTTTCCGCAGCAAATTGGTTTAGCTGCAACTTTCAATACAGCTTTAGTAAAACGCGGAGCCGAAATTTCAGCTTATGAAACCAGAGCATCCTCGATTCCTTGGGTTTTCTCTCCCGATTTAGATTTTCCAAGAAATCCAGCCTGGTCCAGAATGTGGGAGTCATTTGGTGAAGATGCCTATTTATCTTCAAAAATGGCAGTTGCTTTAGTTGATGGTTTTGAAGGAAATGATGTAGGTTCTAAATATAGTGTTGCTTCTTGTATGAAACATTACATTGGATACGGAAGTACCTATACAGGAAAAGACAGAACACCAAGTATTATTCCGGAAAGACTTTTAAGACAATACGATTTAACTATCTATCAGGCCGCAATAAAAGCCGGTGCAAAAAGTGTAATGGTAAGTTCTGGCGAAATCAATGGGACTCCTGTGCACTCCAGCAAACATTTAATTACCGATATCCTTAAGAAAGAGCTTAATTTTCAAGGAGTTGTAGTAACGGACTGGAAAGATATTATTTACTTGTATACCAGACATAAAGTTGCCGAATCTAAACGCGATGCAGTTCGTATTGCAATTATGGCGGGAATAGACATGAGTATGGTACCGGAAGAATTCTCTTTTTACACTGATCTGGTTGATTTGGTAAAAAAAGGAGAAGTGCCAATGTCAAGAATTGATGATGCAGTTACCCGAATTCTTAAGATGAAATTTGAATTGAATTTATTTCAAAATTCAGTAGCAAACCTAAAAGATTATCCAAAATTCGGATCACAAGAACACATTCAGGAAGCTTACAATACCGCGGCAGAATCTATTACTTTATTGAAAAATAATGCTTCAGCTTTACCATTAAATAAAAACGAAAAAATACTGGTAACAGGAGCAACTGCAAATAGTATGAAATACTTAAACGGAGGTTGGTCTTATACCTGGCAGGGTGAAAATTCAGATACTTACGCGGCAGATAAATCAACTATCTTAGAAGCATTTCAGAATAAATTAGGAAAAGAAAACGTATTGTATACCCCAGGTGCAGATCTTGAAAAAGAAGATGACGCTGAAATTCAGAAAGCAGTAGAATTGGCCAAAACTGCCACTAAAATTGTTTTGTGTTTAGGAGAAAAAAATTATACAGAAACACCGGGTGACATCAGTGACCTTTACATAAGCCGTTCTCAGATAAAATTAGCCTTAGCATTATCAAAATTAAACAAACCAATAGTTTTAGTTCTAAACGAAGGAAGACCAAGATTAATTAGTGACTTTGAAGATAAAATGGCAGCTGTTGTTCAATGTTACCTTCCGGGAAATGAAGGCGGAAGAGCTTTAGTTGATATTTTATACGGAGATGTAAACCCAAGTGGAAGATTGCCGTATAATTATCCAAAATATCCAAATTCATTAGAAAAATACAATAGAAAATATACTGAAAGTATTTCTGAAGGAGAGCAAAATAACGACGCAAAATACGAGAAAAGTTATTCTCCTCAATTTGAGTTCGGGACAGGGTTATCGTATACAACATTTGCATATTCAAACCTAAAAACGGACAAATCTGAAATCACTGCTTCAGATGAAATAAACGTATCAGTTGATGTAACAAATTCAGGGGCAAAAGCAGGAAAAGAATCCGTTTTATTGTATTTGTCAGACAATGTGGCAAGTATTACACCAGAAGTAAAAGCTTTAAAAAGATTTGACAAAATTAGTTTAGCTCCCGGCGAAACTAAAACAGTAAAATTCACCTTAAATCAAAAAGACCTTCAGTTTGTAAATGAAGATTTGAAATGGATTTCTGAAAAAGGAACATTTACAATTCAAATCGGAAATCAAAAAAAGGATTTTCTATTAAAGTAAAATCTTAAATACTCCCACAAGTTTTCTAAAAATCTTGTGGGTATTTTAGTTTAGAAAGTTGATTAAGTTTTAAAAAAATTGACATGAAAAAAATCATTATCACATTACAACTATTGCTTTCAATTACCGCTTTTGGGCAGGGTTTTTTACATAGAGACGGACAAAAGATTGTTGACGGAAACGGAAATAATATTGTTTTGAGAGGTTTAGGTCTTGGCGGATGGATGGTGCAGGAAGGATATATGTTGCAAACCCAGCCCTTTGCAAGCTCGCAATATCAGATTAAACAAAAAATTCAGGATGTTATTGGCGAACAGGGAACAAAAGAATTTTATGCCGCTTATAAAGCAAATGGTATTACAAAACGCGATATTGATTCGTTAGCCGCATGGGGATTTAATTCAGTTCGTCTTCCAATGCATTACAACCTTTATACACCAGCAATTCAGGAAGAAAAAAATGGTGAAATCACCTGGATTGAAGAAGGTTTTACAATGACTGATAATTTATTGAAATGGTGTGCCGAAAACAAAATGTATCTGATTTTAGATTTGCATGCTGCGCCTGGCGGACAAGGAAATGATGCTGCAATTTCTGATTATGATACAACAAAACCATCTCTTTGGGAAAGTGGCGCCAATCAGAAAAAAATGATTGCATTGTGGAAAAAACTGGCTTCCCGATACAGAGATAATCCCTGGATTGGTGCTTATGATATTATCAACGAACCCAACTGGAATTTTACCGGAACCAATAAAAATGGTTGTGATGAAAACTCAAACGGACCTTTAAGAGACTTAATGGTTGCCGTTACAAAAGCAATTAGAGAAGTAGATCCTAATCATATTGTGGTTATCGAAGGAAATTGCTGGGGAAATAATTACAATGGAATTTTTCCTTTGTGGGATGAAAATATGGTTTTGAGTTTTCATAAATACTGGAACTATAATACCAAAGAATCTATTCAGAAAATGATGGATTACAGAACACAATATAATGTGCCGATTTGGTTGGGAGAAAGTGGAGAAAACTCAAATGTCTGGTTTAAAGATGTATTGACTTTAGTAGAAAGCAATAATATTGGATGGGCATTCTGGCCAATGAAAAAGATCGAGAATATTGCAGGAGTAACATCGGTAACTAAAATTCCGGAATATGATATTGTATTGAAATACTGGAAAGACGGAGGACAAAAACCAAGTCAGGAATTGGCGAAAAAAACACTGATGAAAATGGCCAACAATTACAAAATGGAAAACCTAACGGTAAAACCAGATGTTATTGATGCTATGTTCAGACAGGTACAAACCAATGATACAAAACCTTATAAAAAACATTTAATTCCGGGTAAAATTGCTGCTACCGAATATGATTTAGGAACCAATGGTTATGCTTATCAGGATACTGATTTTGTAAATTACAGAGTCGAAACCGGAAAATTTGAAGACTGGAATAAAGGAAACACCATGCGTAATGATGGGGTAGATATTTTGCCATGCAAAGATTCTGGTTCAAATGGCTATCAGGTTTCTTTTATTGAAGATGGAGAATGGCTGCAATTTACAGCCAATGTAGCAAAACAAGATACATATAAAGTTGTGATTCGCTATTCGAGCGAGAAAACAGAAGGAAAGATTTATCTGGAAACTGAAAACAGCAAGAAATCAGAACTAGTTGTCCTTCCGGTTACTGGTGGAAATGATAAATGGAAAACAGTTATTTTATCTAACGTAGCATTAAATGCAGGAGTAAATAAAATTAAAGTAGTTTTTGAAAAAGGAGGATTCAATTTGAATTATTTAGATTTTTCTGAAGGTAAAAAAGGAACTTCTAAAAAATAGGTTAAGAGAAAAAGAAGAAAGAAGGAATACGGATAAAGTTAATTAACATAATTTTTAAATAAGTTTTTCTCTTTAAGACTGCGGAAACACTAGTTTTACGGATTAAAATTTTTAAACATGAAAAAGCCAAACAAAATTATTTTAGTAGTATTCTTACTTTTTGTAAGCATGTCATTTTATGGTCAGAATTTAAAAATGATGACCTACAACATTCGTCTTGATGTAGCATCAGATGGAGAGAATGCATGGCCAAAACGGAAAGATTATTTTACTTCTCAAATAAGATTTTATAGTCCGGATATTTTTGGAGTTCAGGAAGCAACACCAAATCAGGTGCTTGATATTGCCTCGGCTTTTCCTGATTATAACAGGTTTGGAATTGGCAGAGAAGAAAAGGGAACTGGAGAAGCCTGCACGATTTATTACAAAAAAGATCGTTTTCAGGTAAAACAATCCAATACATTCTGGTTGTCAGAAACACCAAATGAGGTGTCAAGAGGTTGGGATGCAGCTTGTAACAGAGTTTGTACGTATGCTCTTTTTAAAGATTTAAAAACTAAAAAAACATTTTGGGTTTTTAACCTGCATCTCGATCACATTGGAGAAGTGGCGAGAGTAAAAGGTGTAGAGTTGGTTTTGTCGAAAATTAAGGAAGTAAACACCCAAAATTATCCGGTTTTTTTAATGGGTGATTTTAATTCAGAACCGGAGACAAAACAAATTAAAGCGATAAAAGAAGTGATGAATGATACTAAAGATGTTTCAATTGAAAAGCCTTTTGGACCATCTGGAACTTTTAATAATTTTAAACATAATGAGCCGGTAAATTTATTAATAGACTACATTTTTATCTCAAAAAATAGCGAATTAAAAATTCAGAAACATGCAGTTTTAAGTGATTCAAAAGATTTGCGATATCCTTCAGATCATTTACCTGTCTTAATAGAAATTAATTAAATCAGAATGAAAAAAATAACCACAGTTACCCTGTTGATGGTGTCACTTTTTGCGGCGGCACAACAAGAAAGTATCGACCAGAAAGTAAAAAGTTTATTGAAAAAAATGACTATCGAAGAAAAAATCGGTCAGCTTAATCAATATAGTAATGACAATTCGATAACGGGGCCAATCACGGTAAATCCAAATAAACAAACCGAAATTAAGAATGGTTTAGTAGGGTCAATGCTGAATGTTACAGGAGCCGAATCAACAAGGAATTATCAAAAATTAGCGATGCAATCCCGTCTTAAAATACCAATGTTATTTGGTCAGGATGTTATTCATGGTTATAAAACAACCTTTCCAATTCCGTTGGCAGAAGCCGCAAGCTGGGATTTAGCAGCGATAGAATTGGCAGCAAGAGTGGCAGCTACAGAAGCTGCAGCAAGCGGTATTCACTGGACATTTGCACCAATGGTAGATATTGGTCGTGATCCAAGATGGGGAAGAGTTATGGAAGGCGCAGGAGAAGATACGTACTTGGGTTCTAAAATTGCTTACGCAAGAGTAAAAGGCTTTCAGGGAAATAAATTAGGAGATTTAAACTCTGTTATGGCCTGTGTAAAACACTTTGCTGCTTATGGTGCAGCGGTTGGAGGAAGAGATTACAACTCTGTTGATATAAGCGAAAGAATGTTGCTTGAAACTTATTTACCGCCTTTTAAAGCGGCTTTAGATGCCGGTGCCGCAACTTTTATGAATTCATTTAATGATATAAACGGAATTCCGGCAACAGGAAATGCACATTTGCAGCGAGATATCTTAAAAGGAAAATGGAACTTTCAGGGCTTTGTAGTTTCTGACTGGGGCTCAATAGGAGAAATGGTAGCACATGGTTACTCAAAAGATCTTAAAGAAGCAGCCTATTCAGCAATAACTGCGGGCAGTGACATGGATATGGAAAGCACTGCTTACTCACATCATTTGGTCGAGTTAGTAAAAGAAGGCCGTGTTTCTGTTGATTTAGTTGATGATGCAGTAAGACGTATTTTACGTAAAAAATTCGAATTGGGTTTATTTGATGATCCTTATAAATATTCAGATGAAAAAAGAGCAGAGAAAGCGTTAAACAATCCTGAAAATAGAAAAGCAGCTCTTGAAATGGCAGAAAAAAGTATTGTTTTGCTGAAAAATGAAAATCAAACTTTACCAATTTCAAAAAATGTAAAAACAATAGCCTTTATAGGACCAATGGTAAAAGAGTATAAAGCCAATATGGGCTTTTGGTCTGTGGAGCTTCCGGAGGTAAATTATGACAAATGGATTGTTTCGCAGTGGGATGGTTTACAAAATAAAGTGGGTAAAGACACTAAATTATTGTATGCAAAAGGCTGCGAAGTTGATGGCGATAATAAAGATGGTTTTGCCGAAGCTGTAGCAACAGCCAAAGAAGCCGATGTTGTGATTTTAAGTATTGGTGAGCGTCGCGATATGAGTGGTGAAGCAAAAAGCAGAAGCGATTTGCATTTACCAGGTGTTCAGGAAGATTTAGTAAAAGCGATTCAGGCAACAGGAAAACCGGTTGTAGTTTTAATAAATGCAGGTAGACCGTTAGTTTTTAACTGGACAGCCGATAATGTTCCTGCAATTGTTTATACCTGGTGGTTAGGAACTGAAGCCGGAAATGCGATTGCAAATGTTTTATTTGGAGACTATAATCCTTCTGGAAAATTACCAATGACTTTCCCTAGAGAAGTAGGACAGGTGCCAATTTACTACAATCATTTTAGTACAGGAAGACCAGCTAAAAATGAGAATGATGCAAATTACGTTTCAGCGTATATCGATTTAAAAAACTCTCCTAAATTTCCTTTTGGCTACGGATTGAGTTATACAAAGTTTGATTATTCAGGCCTAAAATTATCTTCAGCCAAAATAAAAAGTAATGAAACAATTAAGGTTTCTTTTCAATTATCAAATGTCGGAAAAGTAGCTGGAGAAGAAGTAGTGCAATTATATCTAAAAGATAAATTTGGATCTGTTGTAAGACCAGTTCTGGAATTAAAAGATTTCCAAAAAGTAAAATTAAATGCGGGAGAATCTAAAACAATCGAATTTACGATTGATAAAGAAAAGCTGTCTTTCTACAATAATAAATTAGAATGGACAACTGAGCCAGGAGATTTTGAAGTGATGATCGGAGCTTCATCAGCAGATATTAAATTAAAATCTGATTTTGAATTGGTAAACTAACAAAAAACGGGGCATAAAAGCCCCGTTTTTTTAGCTCAATTATTTAAGACTTTTCTTGAAACTATATTTCAGTCTGTTTAATAATCCTTGTTCTATAATATCAATTCCCACTCCGTAATTACTGTCTGCAATAGTGTGGTGATCATTTCTGAATTCTTCAAAATCTGCGTTGGGAATTTCTAAATTCACCAACGGTTTAAAATCAACATATATTGAAGCCCCGTTTTTAGTCACTTTTTTACGGCTTGTATAATCAAAATACGGATTATTGATGGTACTTTCCTGAATAGTATATTTTTCCTGAGTGTCTATTTTCTGATCTGTCGTTAAGTTGATTTCATATTTTTCATTATCAAAATTATGCCAGAAATTAATATCGTTATGCAGAAAATCTCTTGCACCATTTTTAACTACATTACGATCAAAATACATTAAGAAACGATTTTTCTCCGGATCTGTATAATAAGGTTCTTCGATTGTAGTGGTGTACTGAATGGTAAACTCGTTGAGCTTTTTATCATCACTAACAATTTCGATAACAGCATCTTTAAAAATGGTTCTGATGTCTGTTCCATTTCTGTCATTTGAATAATTTAAAGTATAAAACAAGAAATTATTCCAGCTGTCAACGATTTCTCTTTTATTGGTATTTTTAAAATATTTACGCATGTAATTGGCACGATTTCCTTTATATGTCGATACCAGTTTTAATTGACCAATATTATTTTGAGCGCTAAAATCTACTTTTTCATTTATACCATAATAAGAGAATTTTTGAGGTTGCTTAATCTGTAATTCCTGATTGGGTTTCACCTCAAGATAATGCATAAAATAAATATAGCCACGATTTTCGATTAAACCGAACTCGTCTCTTGAAGTCGCATCAACAAAATAAGTTTCTCCTTTGTAATTGATTTTTACAACAACATGATTAAAACTAAGCAATGAAGGTAAGTAGTATTTAATGTAATGATCTGTACTAAAATTAACCAGAATAACATTTGAATCAACATTGATATAATCTAAAACAACCTTCAATAGAACCGATTTTGCTTTACAATCACCTTGTTTGTTTTCATACGTAACAGCTGGCTCCTGCGGTTTGTGACCATTCATTTCATCAGCATTATAGGTATAATAAACGTGATTCTGCACATAATCTATTGCAAATTGCAGTTGTTCGTCTTTGTCGGTAATAGCATCTAATTTTTCAACAAGATTTGGAGCAAATTCCTTTAACGAAGATTTATTGTAAATCTCATCATATAAAGGATAAATATAATTAGACAAATTTATCCAGTTGCTCTCCGTCGCAAAATCAATATACGAAGCAATTTCTCTGTTTGTATCAAAAAAATTGATGTAGTTTTCTTTTTCAAATATGAAACGTTCTCCTTTTTTTAAACGATTAATTTCAGGTTCCAGTACATTTCCTTCCTCATCTCTAAAAAATGTTTTTTTGTAGGCAATTGGTTCTTTGCGGTCATTTATAAAAGTGAATTTATAATTTCCATAAGCCCAGTAAGTACTTGGACTCACATAAACATATTTTAAAAATTCCTTACGCATAAAATCACGTTCAGAAAATACTTTAATTCGTGAATCTTCAAGTATCAAGACATCATAAAGGCGTAAATCTTTGATTGTAATGTTTACTTTTTTATTACTGCTCAAAACACCACCTTCGCTTTGATTCTCGCTATCCAGTACTTTTATTTTTGTGTCAGGAATTTTGTCAATTAAAACACCTTCTCTCAGAACACTTATTCGGTGTATAATGTAAGTTTCATTTTCTTCTACCACAACATCTTTTGCAGAAGCACTTTCCAGATTTCCAGGTTCATTGAGCGTATAAGCAACACAGGCATATTCGCCGTTTTCATTGTCGCTGGTATAATAAATTTTATCTAAAAAATAACAGAAATCCCGTCCTTCTTCAACTTGCTTGTTGGAGAAATCAGATTCTTTTATATATTGAACAAGTTGGGTATCATCAATAGTAGAAGCCCAATTTTCTGGTTTTTGGATTTTATAACTTTCTAATTCTACAGTGTTTTCCATGCTTATAACTTTACAATTTTTATTGGTGTATAATCTTACTTAGAACAAAAATATGTAATATTAATGGCATAATTTGTTTCGTTATTTTATAAATTAACGAAATAATAAAAAAACCTCACGAAAAGTGAGGTTGTGTATATATTCTGATCTTTAAAAAGGAACTATTTAAGAACAGTGTTTATAAAATCCATAACACCAATTCCTTTGTAAGAAGCAAATAAAGCTTTGTCAAAAGCTTCGCGTTTTGCTTTTTTATCTTTTGCTTCCGTTTCTGTAATCATTTGATTAAAAATCTTTTCCTGCTCTTCACTATATTTTAATGAAGCTTCAAGAAGATACGTTTTTGAAACAAACCCGAACGAAGTCCAGATTTTGTTTCTAATTTTACTGTTTATGTTTTTTAATGGATTGGCATTCATATCTCTTGCATTGATGTTCTGATTTTCTAAAAAAGAAGAGATGCAAATACAGAACAAACATCAGGATTTTTCTTTCTTTTTCAGAGTGTAAATAAGCACGTTTTTTATTGTGTTATTGTGACGCAATGTAATTATTTTTTTTAGATTTGATTTTAAATTTTAGTTAAAAAAACAAACTCTAAATAACGTTCAGATTATTTATTTAACAAAATTACCAATCTGTGTTTCTTAAAATGTGATAGTTAAGTAAAAATGGAGTAAATTGCCTTATTGTAACAGTAAGAATTGTTACCCTAATAAAGAGTAGATGTTGAAAGATATTATAGAAAACAGCCACAATTATCAACCTGGACTTTCCATAGATTGTGTAATTTTTGGTTTTCATGATAATCAGTTAAAAGTTTTGTTGATTAAGGTAAACCATAATGAAAAATGGTCTTTACCTGGTGGATTTGTTCCTATTGAAGAGGATATTGATACTGCAGCGGTAACAATTTTAAACCAAAGAACAGGAGTTGAGGGTGTTTTTTTAAGGCAGTTTGCAACATTTGGAAAGATTAAACGAAATGATAATCATTTTGGGAAAGATGTTTTGGATCATTTAAATATAGATCAGGAAAAAGGCAAATGGTTTACCCAGCGTTTTGTTACCATAGGCTATTATGCACTGGTCGATTTTCTAAAAATAATTCCAAATTCTGTAAATCAGCACGATATTGTGGAGTGGATTGATCATAAAGAAGTGCCGGATCTTATTTTAGACCATCGGGAAATTCTGGATAAAGCACTTGATACTTTAAGAATTGAACTAAATTTAATGCCAGTAGGATATAATTTGCTTCCGGAGAAATTTACAATTCCGGAATTGCAAAAACTGTATGAAACAATTTTGGATAAAAAACTGGATCGCAGAAATTTTCTTAGAAAAATAACCAATATTGGAATTCTGATTAAACTCGACGAGAAGAAAAGTAATGTTGCACATAAAGCACCAAACTTATATTCTTTTGATAAAGAAAAATATGATGAAGTCTTGAAAAATGGATTAAATCAAGGCTGGTAAGAGGATAATAATTAAAAATTTGCGATTATGGTCTCAATTGAAACATTTAGAAAATTAGCTTTATCATTTCCAAATGCAACAGAAGAACCGCATTTTGAGAAAACATCCTTCCGCATCAATAAAAAGATTTTTGCCACTTATGATGAGAAAAATAATCGAGCCGTTTTGAAATTAAATGAAATCGATCAATCTGTTTTTTGTGCTTCAAGCGAAATGATTTTTTATCCAGTTCCAAACAAATGGGGAAAACAAGGCTGGACAATAGCCGAACTTTCAAAAGTAAGATTAGAAATGTTTGAAGATGCTTTAATACGCTCGTATGAAAATGTTGTTACAAAAAAGAAATAACATTTCTATTAAATGATAGTCCTAAAAGTCAAATTAACTCTGGGTTTCTGTGTTGTTTTTGTTGGAGGCAGACGATGAAGCCAATAGGTTTGTGTTTCGTTTTTCATGACCAGTAAACTTCCATGTTCCAGAATTAAAGAAACGATTGCTTTAGATTCTTTATGTTTGAAAGCAAATTTACGTTCGGCACCAAAACTTACAGAACCAATTGCGCCATTTTTCTTTAAATCTTTTTCGGCATCACTGTGCCACGCCATTCCTTCTTCGCCTGAATGGTATAAATTCAGCAAGCAGGAATTGAAAGTTTCTCCTGTTTTTTCTTCAATGATTTTCTTTAATGCTAAAAGTTCGCTGGTCCATGGGAGTGCCTTTTTTGTGGTATTAGAATACGTATATTCAAATTCCTTATCACCATACCAGGCCACTTTTCTTTTGGTTAAAATGAGTTTTCCAAAGATAATTGCTTCATCATTTTTCCACTCAATCGAATTTAGTAAAGCATCCCGATAAAAATCGGCTTCATCTCGTGAAAATAATTTTCCGTAATAATTTACTGTTCCGTCTTTCGGAAGCAAGTTGGTATTTTCGTCTATAGGAGGGTTAAATAAGTCCATTTTTCCATTTTATGTATTCGGATTTCATGCAATGTCCACAGGGCCTGTAACCGTTTTGTTTCGCTTCGCTTTCAGAAGAAAAGAAAACCCGATTTTCCCGTTTCATCCTTTTGCCTGAAGTACATTTCAGTGTTCCGTATATTTTTAGTTTTTGGTTTCCACCGAAACAAATTTCGCTTTTTTTAATTTTATTTCGAAGATCTGAATCTGAAATTTTATTGTGCTTAATCATGGTTTTATCATTTTTTTATTCTGTAGAGACGCACTGCAGTGCGTCTAAAGTTTGCAGTTTTTCCGCCACGACCCGAGCGATAGCGAATGGACAAAGTAATTCACGAATTATTTTTAAAATCTATGCGGATAGAATTTATTTGATTTGTGAATTTGTGGCAGAAAACATGATGTTAGACGCACTGCAGTGCGTCTCTACAAATATGCGTTGGTTCGAAACCTCAAAACCTCAGAACCTTTGTAACTATGCACCTTAATTTAACGCATCATGAAAAATAATTCCCAGCGTAAAACGTTCGCCAGAATGAACTTCACTTACGCCATGTTTCATGTTTACTCTATAATATCCTTTTGTGCCTTTTAGAGGTCTGAAATTGGTGGTAAAAATGAGAATATCTCCTTTTTTGGGTTTCAGAACAATAGCTTTAGATTGAGCTCTTGGAGTTTGTTGTGTTAAGACAAATTCTCCTCCAGTAAAATCTACTTCAGGTTCGTTTAGAAAAAGAACAATCTGAATTGGAAAATAAATGTCTCCATATAAATCCTGATGCAAAGTATTGAATCCGCTTTTACCATATTTTAAAATTAAAACTGTTGCTTTCAGCTGATTATTTTCATGACATTGCTTTAATAATTCTTCATGAGATTGAGGAAAAAAAGTATTGATATTTAAAGCTTTCATCCACGCATTGGCAATTGGAGCCAGTCTGGGATAAACTGCAGATCGAATATCCTGGATTAAATCAGGCAACGGATAATTGAAATATTTGTATTCACCTAAACCAAAGCGATAACGTTCCATTACAACTGTTTTTCGGTATAAATTCGGATTGTCATAATCGAATTTTAAATCTTCGCATTGTTCGTTATTTAGCACTTTTGGAAGGATTTCAAATCCATTTTCGTGCATAGATTCGGTGATGCTTTCCCAGTTTTGAGAAGCAATTTTTGATTGTATATTTTGCATAATAATTTTTAGATTGAGATTTTTTTTTGCCACGAATTCACGAATTATTTTTTTTAATACTTTATCTAATATTATTCGAATTAATTCGAATAAATAATCGCAAAGATTTTAAAAAGAAAATTCGTGAATTCGGCAGAAAACTATAGATTTGTTTGCGCACCTTCCCAGCCAATAATAGCTGTTTTTCTCGTATTTCCCCACATGTAACCGCCGAAAATTCCTGAAGATTGAATCACGCGATGACAAGGAATTAAGAATGCAACAGGATTACTTCCAATAGCTGTTCCAACTGCTCGAGATGCGTTTGGTTTATCAATTTGGTTTGCAATTGTGCCATAGGTAGAAAGTTGTCCCATAGGGATTTTCAGTAGCGTTTCCCAAACTTTTAACTGAAAATCGGTTCCTTTTAAGTGTAGTTTTATTTCAGATAATTTACTCCAGTCATTTTGGAAAATGAAAAGTGCATTTTGTTGTGCTAAATCTAGCTTTTTAGAAAATTGAGCATTAGGGAATTTATCTTTCAACGCAATAAAACCAGTTGTTTCATCTTCGGCGAAAGCCATAAAACAAACGCCTTTCTGTGTTGAAGCTACAATAATATCTCCAAAAGGACTCTCGGCAAAGCTGTAATTTATTTCCAGATTTTTTCCACCATTTTTATATTCCGCAGGAGTCATTCCTTCTATATTTACAAATAAATCATGCAGACGACTTGTGCCTGAAAGCCCGGTTTCGTATGCAGTTTCAGAAATGGTTGCCTGATTTTCTTTGAGTAGTTTTTTAGCATGTTCAAGACTGGTATATTGCAAAAACTTCTTCGGACTCGTTCCTGCCCAATCGCTAAAAAGCCGCTGAAAGTGAAATGGACTCAAATGCACTTTCTCTGCAACCTCATCAAGATTGGGCTGATCTTTAAAATTGGCTTTGATATAATCTATAGCTTCAGCTATGCGATTATAATTGATGGTTTCCTGTGTGTTCATCTTCATTCTATTTTATAATACAAAGATCGATTGGTTTTTGCAGGTAGAAAATCTGAAACTTGCGGAAATAGATTTTTGTTTTTTTGTTTCAAGTTTCACATTCTAATATAACTTGAAACTATTATTTAAATTCTTTCTCCATCTTGTAATTGATAAGTGTTGCATTGAGACGAATATTTTTTTGTTCAGCTTTTGTAATAAAGCCTTTCTTTTCAAAGAATGGTTTTGCAGTGATGCTGATATCCGAAGTTATGATTTTTGAATGCTGATTCTTAGCTTCAAGTTCTAATTCGATCAAAAGTTTAGCTGCAATTCCTTGTCTCTGGAAATCTTTATGAATATAGAAAAAATCAATATAATTCCCGCCTTTCAAAGTGCCGAATCCGGCGATTTGGTTTTCAATAATAGCTAATAAAACAAATTGCGTTTCGATAACCTCAACCCAGCGATCTGTATTTTTTACACCATAAATCCAGGCTTCGATTTGTTCCGGATTATAATCGTTTTTACAAACGGATTGAATGGTTTCGATATACAGTTGTTGCATTTCTTTTAAATCTGAAATGGTAGCTTTTTTGAAAATCATTTTTTTTTTTTGAATTATGCAATACTGTATTTTGTAGTACTTTGATTTCCTGTAATATTTAATATTTTCAGTTCGACACCTTTTTTTAAATCTCTGCTGGCAGTCGCTGAAGAAATATCTTTAAATATGTTCATGTAATCTTTTCGGGTAAAAACTTTAATTCCTAAAGAACAAAAATATTCTAATCGATCAATGTCTCTTAGTGTTCTATTATTATAATTCAATAAACCATCTAAAGACTTATTAATTACATTGAGCATATATTCAATAAAATGAGTGGATTTTCCTGTGTTATCGCTTAGCGCAAGTGACTTGTAATAATTATCTTGCGTTTGGCTAATTAAACTTTCAAAAGGTAGAAATTCAAAAACAGGATATTCTTGCATTAAAATTACAGTTTGCCATAATCTTCCCATTCTTCCATTTCCATCAATAAAAGGATGAATAAATTCCATTTCATAATGAAAAACACAACTCTTAATTAAGGTTAATTCGTTTTTATCATTTAAATATTTAAACAAGTCATTCATTAAAAAAGGGACATTTTCGTGGGAAGGAGCAATGTGAGCAACTTTTGATCCTTTAACTATTCCAACACCTTGTTTTCTGTATTTACCGGGGTCAGCTATTAAATCTTTCATTAATAGTTCATGTGCTTCTAAAAAGCTCTTTGAAGAAGTAGAATCATATTGATCTAATTTTTCATAAACTTTAATAGCATTTAGGACTTCCAAAACATCCTTTTGCGGACCAATAATTCTCTTATTTTCTATTAAAGCAGTTATCTGTTCTTCGGTTAAAGTATTGCCTTCAATTTGTAAAGAGGAATGAATTGTTTTAATTCGATTTAGTTTTCTTAATTGAGGAGATTGTTTATCAAGATAGATAGCGTGTACTGCTCCAATCTTTTCAGATATAGCGCTTACCAACATTAATATTGTTGGAGTAATGTCATACGGAGGCTTCATGATAGTATCATTTGATACTATCAAAAGTAATGTTTTTTGATCTAATGTGCCGTAGTTTTAGAAAAAACATTAATTACAACAACGCCAAGTATAATTAATGCAAGTCCGATAATAGCTGGTAAATCCGGAATTTCTTTGAAGAAAACCGCTCCGATAATCGTTATTAAAACAATTCCAACTCCAGACCAGATAGCGTAAGCAAAACCAACCGGAATGGTTCTAATAGCAAAGCTTAAACAATAAAAAGCGCCACAATATCCTATAATGGTAATTATGCTTGGAAGTAATTTGGTGAATTCTTCGGATTTTTTTAATGCAGAAGTAGCAATGATTTCGAAAATTATGGCAACGAATAAAAATAAAAAATTCTTCATGGCTCGCGTTTTTTGCAAAGTTAAGCTTTGTACAGAATGAAGCTGAATTATTTGAGATTATCTTTTTTAAGAGAAATGCTGATTAATTTATATCCATTTTCAGTTCGTAAAAATTCAAAATGATCTTGTCCGAAATCAGTTTTGTTTTTTGGATTGATTACAACATCCATTGTTGGATACAACCATTCTTTAGATTCATTGCAGTTGTTGAAATACACGGCATATTCAGCAGATTCAAAAATAAACTGATTTAATCCATCAGTAGAAACAAAATAATCTGTTTTCGGAGAATTTAATTGCTGTAGTTTTAATTTTAGAAGATTGTAATTCTGATCAATAAATTTGCTTTTAGATTTACTTATCCAGCCGTTTGGTTCTTTCCAATAGGTGATTTTGTCAAAAGAATGTTTTTCTAAATTGGCTTTTGATAAATCTTTAAGGACGCTTTTTTTAAGCCATTCGTTAAACTCTTTTTCAAAATTTATAAACGAATAGTATTGTCCGTCAACACCAGGGAAACTTTCTCTTATAGGGTCTTTACTTGCAGTTGCTGATTTTTCCAGTGAGTAAAAATTAAGATTATCATTGTATGTAAAATCTTCAATTAAAACGTTGTTTTTAGTGTCGATTAGAAGTTCTGTTCCTCCAGTCCAGAAGAAATGTTCTCCGTCTTGTTTTTTTTCAGCATCTTTAAGAACCAGAATCATTCCGTTTCTGACTTTGGTCAAATTGCTGTATATCGCTGGGATTGCAATTTTGCCCTCAGGGTTAAACATTCCCATTTTATCAGTTTTATGATCAGTAAATCTTATAAAACCTTCATTTTCACAATCTGGTCCATTGTCAAAAATATATAAACTATCGCGACCAACAATTTTTCCGGTTTTGGTCAAATAATAGCTTTCCCATTTTTGATTTTTTTCTTCATTGACAGCAATAATATTTTCGAATTTATGGGCGATTGTCATTCCCATAAATTTGGGTTCAATTTTGATTACCCCATTTTTATCTTTAAATCCAATGTGAGTGGAATCTTTATCCGGAAATGAAGTCCAGATATCATTCTTTTGAGCAAATGCGGTTAAATTTAAAAAGAGAAAAACAGAAAAAACAATAATCTTTTTCATGAGACTTACTTAGCGTATATGAATTTCTGATTCCTTGTTTTTTGCTTCTTCAAAACAATCGGAACATAACATTTTAAAGTCGGCTCGGGCTTGAAAAACGTCGGTCCACTCTTCACCATTGTCAAGAAGCCATTGCTCACATTCTCCGCACCAGGCAATTTTAGGAAGATCTTCTTCGGCTTCTGAATAGAAAAAGCCTGTTTTTTCTTCTGAATTTAGTGCCATCGCAATGTGAATACAGCCAAAAGACATTTCTTTTGAACCGTGTACTTCACATAAAACTTTTTCGATCATAATTTTTTCCTCCTTTATTTTTTGATGAATTCTGGAGTTTCAAATTTAAACTTAAAATTTCAGGGGGCATAAATAATATCGGACTATTTTGGGTTCTTGATCTGCGTGTATTGGTGCGTCCTAATTTATTTTAGATTTCTGATATCAGATTTTAGATTTAAAATATGGGGATTAATTCTCTTAGGGGTTTAGTGATAATCCAACGCTAAAAAATAATCTTACTTTGTCTATATTGTTTATCCAGGAGGTGTCAAAATGGATTGGACCTAGAATGGACTGATAGGAAATTGCAGCTCCGCCTGATATTACAAGACTAGGTTCGAGATTTTCGTCCCAATTTCCTTTTGGATTGAATGCGTGATCAAGGTAATCGTCAAAAGTATCAAAACCAACGGTGGCAATATTAAAATGAGGTGTCAGATAAATTTTTCCGATAATATTTATTTGAGAACCCAGTTTAAGTCCCATATATTGAGTAACATTAAGTTCGTCTTCATGTAAACCTGCAAACGAAAAACGATTACTGCCGGAGCTCGGAATAATTCCTCCTAAGAAATATTTTGCGGCATAACCAAATCCTGAAAACGGAATTTGATCCTCTTTAAGTTTATCCTGAAAAATAAAATAAGAATCGAACCCTATGATTCCTGTGATTTTCTTTTTTAAGAGCAATCTTTTCTCAATACCAAAACCAAATTTTGTGTAACCATTTGTTTTGCCAGAAATTGGCATTAAATTGGGGTCAGAAAATGAGGTGTCGAGATCGGTAAGAAATGATCGCGACACATTTGCTTTTATGATTGTGCCGTTTGTTGCAAAAAAAACTTTATCCATATCATTATAAGAATAATGCATGTTCATTTCGATATTGTTAAAGCTGTAATTGGTAATATTGATGGAGTTGGGATTGTATTCCCGGTCGTATTTTGGTTTTAAATTGGTGTAATGATAACTCAGTCCAAAACCAAAATAGCTTTTAAGAGAATTTAAATTCCTGTTTATCTCATTGTTGAATTCAAAAGCATTATACAAGATGTTATCAGAGGCCTTACCATTGATGTAAATTTCTTGTCTTAAGAAAGCACCATATGCTTCAGAAGCCCACCACCATTCTCTGTGTCCTCCAAAATTTTTCTGATAATTGATTCTCGCTTTTGGCTGTTCTGCAATATCAGCAGTTATCAAAAGGCGTGATGCATCTGCAAGAACGTTTCTGGCGGTATAATTAAAAATGATTCCAACACCTCTGTAAGTGTCATAATGTACAGATGTGTTTAGCTGATTTTTAGCACGCTCAAATCCAAATAATGTAATTCCTAGTTTGTCTTCGTCTTTGATAAAATAGTTGTACGTAATTTCATCAAAAAGATTAGTCCCCATTGCTCTGTTAATACCTGCAATTAAATCTTTGGTGGTATATTTTACATGAGTTTTAAGATTGGCTCTTCCAACGACTAACGGAAGATTTTCGGGACTTATTTTTTTGTAAATTATAGTATCAAGCACAAATTCTTTGGGCATATCGGGTAATCCGTGAGTTCGTTGCGGAAATCCCCTGAGCTTTTCTGATAAAGCAATTAAAGCAGGAAGATTTTGATTTGTTGCTATTTTACCGTCTTTGTAGATTTCGTTACTATCAGCAAAATCGGCGGTAGAGAAACGCAGGTTGGGCAAGTGATCGACTAATATTGTACAAAGATCACGGTTTGCCGGATTTTTAATATTACTAGGGAACATACTGGTCTGCATTAAAACCGTCATAATATTGTTCAGCTTATCAATTGGTTCCATTCCTCCTCCGACATCACTACCAATAATAATATCAGCGCCCATTTGTTTGGCAATATCTGTAGGGAAATTATTCAATACACCACCGTCTACTAATACACTTTTCCCATAAGGCATTGGTTTGAAGATAGCGGGCAGCGACATACTGGCTCTCATTGCATAAGCCAGATTGCCTTTGCTTAAAATAACTTCTTTGCCTTCAACCAAGTCGGTAGCCATGGCTCTAAAAGGGATTGGGAGACTGTCAAAATCTTTGACATTATATACAGGATAAGTTAATTCAGAAAGGTATTCTCTTAGATTTTGATCGTTTAAAAGGGAACCAACACTATTGAGTTTCCCGTCTTTAACACCTATTCCGACTAAATATCTTTGAAATTCTCTTTTTTCTTCTGCGCTTACAGATCGCAACGATTGGCCTCCGCCAAGGAGTTTATCCCAATAAATGTTTTTGGTAATTTTTTCGATACTATCACCAGAGTATCCCATGGCGTATAAACCGCCAATGATGCTTCCCATACTGTTTCCAACAATAAGATCGGGAACGATGTGTAGAGAATCCAGTTTTTGTAAAAGTGGAATATGCGCAATCCCTTTAGCTCCACCGCCGCTCAGGACTAAAACGACTTTGGGTTTCTTTTCCTGAGAAAGAATAATGTGTGGGAGACACAATAAAAATAAGAAAACGAGTAAATAAGATGTTTTTTTCAATTTTACACTGTTTAAGTATTTGAGAAATAGATTCTTATTATGATTATTAAAAGTAAGTAGATATTTATAAACGTGCAATTTTTTCAGAGAAATGTTTTTTTGGCCCCGGAAAAAGAATTTCAATTTATAAAAAAATCTATTAAAAAGAGAAAACCCGACAGGTTTTTAAAACCTGTCGGGTTTGAATATGAATTAAAAATCTAAGATCTACAATCGTAAATCTAAAATAGATTAGTATCTGTAGTACTCTGGTTTAAATGGACCTTGAACCTCAACACCAATATAAGCAGCCTGATCTTCTCTTAAAACTTCAAGTTCAACTCCTAATTTAGCTAAGTGTAAAGCAGCAACTTTTTCATCTAAATGTTTTGGTAACATATAAACATCATTTTTATAAGCTGCACTGTTATTCCATAATTCGATTTGTGCCAAAGTTTGGTTCGTAAATGAGTTACTCATTACAAAACTTGGGTGACCTGTAGCACAACCAAGGTTTACTAAACGACCTTCTGCCAAGATAATGATATCTTTTCCAGCAATGTTGTATTTGTCAACTTGTGGTTTGATTTCGATTTTAGATGCACCATGGTTTTTGTTTAACCAAGCCATATCAATTTCGTTATCGAAGTGACCAATGTTACAAACAACAGTTTTGTCTTTCATTTGCTCGAAGTGCTCTCCAAGAACGATATCTTTGTTTCCAGTAGTTGTAATGATGATATCAGCATTAGCAATTACAGTGTTTAATTTTTTAACTTCGTAACCGTCCATTGCAGCTTGTAAAGCACAAATTGGGTCAATTTCAGTAACAGTTACAATAGATCCAGCACCTCTGAAAGAAGCTGCAGTTCCTTTTCCAACATCACCATATCCACAAACGATTACTCTTTTTCCAGCTAACATTAAGTCAGTTGCACGACGTACAGCATCTACAGCAGATTCTTTACATCCGTATTTGTTATCAAATTTAGATTTAGTAACAGAGTCGTTAATGTTGATTGCTGGCATTGGTAAAGTTCCGGCTTTTACTCTTTCGTAAAGTCTGTGAACTCCAGTTGTAGTTTCTTCAGATAATCCTTTAATTCCAGGAACTAATTCTGGGTAACGATCAATAACCATGTTAGTTAAATCTCCACCATCATCAAGAATCATGTTCAATGGTTTTCTATCTTCACCAAAGAATAAAGTTTGCTCAATACACCAGTCAAATGATTCTTCGTCAAGACCTTTCCAAGCATAAACCTGAATTCCTGCAGCAGCAATAGCAGCAGCAGCCTGATCCTGAGTAGAGAAAATGTTACAAGAAGACCAAGTAACCTCTGCACCAAGAGCAATTAAAGTTTCGATCAAAACTGCAGTTTGAATCGTCATGTGTAAACATCCAGCGATACGAGCACCTTTAAGAGGTTGTTCGTCTTTATATTCAGCACGAAGCGCCATTAAACCTGGCATCTCAGCTTCAGCTAGTTCAATTTCTTTTCTTCCCCAAGCCGCAAGAGAAATGTCTTTTACTTTGAAAGCCACAAAAGGCGTAGTTGTAGTACTCATTTATAGTATATTTGTATAATTGTAAAATTTTTGCAAATTTACGTAATAGGTTTTTATTTTTACTATTTTCTCTAAGATTTGTGAAATCTTTAATTTCTTAATCTCTAGAATGTTAGTTTAAGAATCGTTTTAAACCATATAAGTGATATAAGTTCATTTAAAAAAGAATTCTTATATTATGTTTTTTGAAACCATATAAGTGATATAAGCTCATTTAAAAAGATTCTGAAACTATTACCTTTGTCGTGAATTGCTTAATATTTAGTAATGCTTTTTAAAGCCAACAGTTATGTTTTCTTAAATCACTTATATATTTAAAATTTACCAACCGTAAGTGATATAAGTTCATTAAAAAAAGATTCTGAAACTATTACCTTTGTCGCGAATTACTTATATTTACTAATACATTTTCTAAACCCATAGTTATATTTTCTTAAATAACTTATATGGTTTAAAAACTCATAATTCACAACTCATAATTTATAATTTAAAAATGCCTTTATTTCAGACCATACAGTTTAACGAAACCACAAAAATTTTAATTTGGGAAATAACCGAATCTTTTGAGGAGCTATCGAGTAAGGTTATTTTGAAGGAAAAGACGCAATTGAGACTTGACGGAATGAAATCTCAAATGCATCAGCGTGCTTTTTTGAGCGTTCGTATGTTGATTCAGGAATTAGGTTTTGAAGATAAAGATTTGCATTATGATGAATTTGGTAAACCTTATTTTGATTGTCATAATTACATTTCAATTACACATTCATATCATTTTGCGGCTATAATAGTTAGCCATGAAACCGTTGGAATCGATATGGAATTGCAACGTGAAAAAATTCAGAGAATTGCCGATAAATTTACCGATTATGAAATGGGTTATTTAGAACCGAATTCTACAAAAGAATACATTAAAAAACTTACTGTAATCTGGGGAGCTAAAGAAGCTATTTTTAAAATCAGAAATGAGAAAGGCATCAGTTTTAAGGATCATATAAATGTTAATGATTTCTCTTTAGACGGAAGTAAAACTCAGGCCAGTCTTCATTTTGATAATTTGGTAAAAGATTTTGATGTAAATTATCAGGAAGTAAAGTCGGATAATTTTGAAGGGAATTTTACTTTGGTTTATGCTTTTGAGAAATAAAATGGCAAATTAAAGTAACAGCTTTTATTTTGACTTCTAGATATATTGGTGTTATAAAAGCCATTGTTGTTTGAAAAAGTTGATAGGGGTTTTAATCGTTATTTTCTTTTTTCCGATTTTCAAACATATTCATGTATAAAAAAGTGCTCATTTTTCGGGCACGTCTTTTTAGTATTTCGACATTTTCGCCTTCAAAATGTTCGTCTAAAGTCTGAAACCAATGATTTAGCCAGATTCCAAATTCATTTGAAGTAATTTTGCCATTAAAATGAGCGTCAACTTCATTATGAACTGCAATAGGGTTACCGTTATATTTCTTTATACCAAACAAATTCATTTCCCAAAAATCAGTTAGTTTTTCAAGATGTGAATTCCAGTCAGTTATTATTTCGTTAAAATAAAAGCCGATTTCTTCATCGGCTCTTATTTTATCATAGAATTGATTTACTAAAAAACCAATGTCTTCTCTATTTTCTATTTGTTTTTTCACAGTATAAAGCTATTCAAAAATATAAAAAGCAAACTTAAAAATGTGCTTAAAATAATAAGGTTAAAAACCACTTTGTGTTTCATTTGTGCTAATATTGATGTATTTGCAAAGACACAAGCCAGTACAATTATAGCAAGTTGTATCATTTGTCCAATAGAGGTTCCGTTTGCCAGGACATACATTGCTGCTGCGCCGCCTAAACAGCTTTGGCCAATTACAGCCATTGCAGCTGAACCCATGTAACTTTTATTGAAATTTTCGAATGTTGTTTGATATAGTGTCATGATATTCTGTTTTTATAGTAACAAAGGTACATGCACTTTACAGCTGCGTTTTATGATTAAAATCATAAAACGAAATCTATTTTATCGGTATACTTTTCGGTTAATTATTTTCAGTTCTCCCTTTTTCTCAAGAGCCTTAATGGTTCTGATAACGGTTTCAACCCTAAGACCTGTTAAATCTCCTATTTGTTGTCTTGTGAAATTGATAAGATATCCGTTTGAATCTTTTTTGAAATCAAAATAAGCAATTCCGTGATCAATTAGTTTTAAAACTCGGTGTTCCGGTTCATGTGTAGAAATTTCTGCTGCCATAACAGATTTATAATACAGACGTTGTGCCAGGTTTTCGATTATTTTGATGCTAATTGATGGATTTTCTTCCAGTAGTTTCATGAAAGTAAGCTTGGGCAGAAAAAGTATCTGGCTGTTTTCTACTGCAATCGCATTTGCTGGATATTTCTGATTTAAGAATAATGGAGGTTCACCAAAGGATTGATTTTTATAAAATATTCCCTGAATAAATTCTCGGCCATCATCATTGTAATTACTCATTTTAATTTCTCCTGAAATAATTTGGTGATAATGAATTGGCAGACTCCCTTCTTCAAAAATAATTTCGTTTTTAGCGAAAGACTTTTGTACAGCACCATACTTTTTTAATAATTCAGAAGTGATCATATTTTTACTTTGATTGTAAGCAGAGAGGATACAAATATAATTCATTCCAAATAGTTCATCAGCGTTAAAAATCTTTTTACTTTTACGCCCACTATGCAGCAAAAACAAATTAATATACATCAGCAGATTTTGGAAGCAAAAAGTAAAGGTCAAAAATTATTGGCCATACTTTTAGATCCTGACAAAATTGCGATGGAGAAGTTAGGTGATTTATTAGTTAAAATAAATCAGTCTCCTGCAACTCACATTTTTGTTGGAGGAAGTATTGTTCAGACTACTATTTTAGAAGATTTAATTGCAGAACTAAAACAAAGTACAAATTTACCAGTTGTTTTATTTCCGGGAGATCCGTCTCAAATTTCACCTCAGGCAGATGCTATTTTGTTTTTGTCTTTGTTGTCTGGACGAAATCCGGATTATTTAATAGAGTACCAGGTTCAGGCTGCTCCGATTTTAAAAAAAACAAAGGTAGAGGTTATTTCTACAGGTTATATCTTGATTGAAAGTGGTAATGAAACTGCAGTGGCACGTGTCAGTAAAACAAAACCATTAAATCGTGAAAATTTTGATTTGGCATTGGCAACTGCTCAGGCCGGAGAGATGTTGGGGAATAAATTAATATATCTAGAGGCGGGTAGTGGAGCAAAAAATGCGGTTCCGTTGAAAATGATAGAGTTAATTGCGCAAAATATCGAAATTCCTATAATTGTTGGAGGAGGAATTGTAGATTTGCACGCAATTCAAAAAGCATACAATGCAGGAGCAGATTTAGTAGTTATTGGAACTGCTTTTGAAAATGACAGTCATTTTTTTGAATCGTAAATAACCCAAAAACAATGTGAATCATGATTGATTTTTTTCTAGACAGTTATAGGAATGCTCCTTTGTGGCACATTGCTTTAGAGTTTTTAGTCTTTGTTTGCGGAATTTTAAGTGTTTGGTTTGCCAAAAAAGAAAACATTTGGGTTTATCCGACGGGATTAATTGCAACTGTAATTTCTGTTTATCTATTATATGTTGCCGGTTACATTGGTGATATGATTATAAATGGATATTTCTCGATTATGAGTATTTACGGTTGGTATGTTTGGGCAAAAGGAGGAACTGTAGAAGATAATTTGCCAATTACTCGTACAAGTTTTAATGAAAAATTAATTGGAATCGTACTGTTTTTTGTAACTGTTTTTGTAGTTTTCGGGATTTATAAATATTTTGACTACGAAATCAAAAAAGACAATTATGTCGATATGATTTCGTCTGGAATATTTTTTGCGGGAATGTGGTATATGGCCAGGAAAAAAATCGAAAACTGGACACTTTGGATTATTGGCGACATTATTGTTGTACCTCTTTACGCTTATCGTGGCTTAGGGATGCTGTCACTTCAATATTTAATTTTTACAATTTTAGCTATTTCAGCTTATTTAGAATGGAGAAAAATCTTAAACAGCAAAACACAACAATCATAAAAATTGCTTTGTTTGGACCTGAAAGTACAGGTAAAACAACTTTGGCAACACAACTTGCAGATTACTACGAAACCGAGTGGGTTCCTGAGTTTGCACGCGATTATTTGCAAGAAAAATGGGAGGAGAACCAGCATATTTGTGTAGCTGATGATATGATGCCTATTGCATACGGACAAGTTGCTTTAGAAAATAAAAAGCTTGCTGCAGCAAAAAAATACTTGTTTTGTGATACCAATTTAATGGTAACTAAAGTTTTTTCTGAAATGTATTATGGTTTTTGTGATCCACATTTAAATGAGGCTGCATTGAAACATGAATACGATTTGTTTTTTCTTACTGATATTGATGTTCCCTGGGAAAAAGATGATCTTAGAGATACTCCCGAAGGAAGAGAGACAGTGTTTTCTGTTTTTAAACAAACTTTGATAGATACTAACAAACCTTTTATAACCTTGTCAGGTAATAAAGAAAGTCGTTTGGCAAAAGCAACTGCTATTATAAATAATTTGGCAATTGCTAAACAGCATGGTTTTTCGTCTGCAGATTTTATTCAGATATATGAGCGGGAAATTCCTTTTGAAAGTATTTTAAAACAACTTGAAGCTTTTAAAAATGGAATTACAAAGAGTAATTTAATAAATCCTGCGACAATTGGTAATGGAATTTTAAGTTTATCTGAAATTGATTTTGAAGAAAAAGCAGTTTTTTTTGATCGTCAGAAAGAAAAATTAAAAATTAAGAAATTTGTTCCGGCTTCTGGTGCTGCAACCAGAATGTTTAAATTTTTAATTGCATTTCTGAACGATTTTGATATTCAAAAAGAGACGATTAATGCTTACATCAATCGGAAAAAAGATAAAGAGCTAGCCATTTTTATTGTTGGAATGGAGAAATTTCCATTTTTTAAAACAATTGACGAGAAATTAAGAGAAGTTTATCCTGATTTTGAAACCTTAGAAAGAGACTATAAAAATTATTATTTTATAAAATTACTATTGTCTCCTGATTATTTTGACTTTGCAAACAAACCTAAGGCCGTTTTGCCATTTCATTTTTATGAAGCCCATATTGCAAATCCAATCGAAGAACATCTGAATGAATGTGTACATTATGCCACTTCAAAAAAAGTTTCTAATTTGCATTTTACAGTTTCAGAAAACCATCAGGATTTGTTTTATCATAGTGTTGATGAGGTAAGGGAAAAAATTGAAGGGCCATCAGATATAAAAATCAACATTGGTTATTCTTATCAAAGTAAAACTACTGATTCTATTACTATAGATTCAAAAGATAAATTAGTAAAAGACAAAAATGACAATTTGATTTTCAGACCAGGAGGACATGGTGCTCTTATAGAAAACCTGAATAATCTTGATGCAGATGTGATTTTTATTAAAAACATAGATAATGTAATTCAAAATCATATTGATCAAATCACATTGTATAAAAAGGCTTTAGCGGGTGTTTTGATAGAAGTACAGCAAAAAGTTTTTTCATATTTGATAGCGATTGACAAAAATGAGGTCAATGAAGCTATCTTAGAAGAAATTGTTGTTTTTTTACATGAGCAGATAAATGTTGAGGTAAGTGGTGATTTTGATAAGTTTACTTTTGAAAATAAAATAAGCAAGATTAAAGAACTTCTGGATAGACCGATTCGTGTTTGCGGAATGGTTAAAAATGAAGGAGAACCTGGCGGTGGACCGTTTTGGGTTTTGAATGATGAAGGAGTAAAATCATTACAAATTGTAGAAACTTCACAAGTTGATTTGACCGACAAAAAGCAACGTAAAATTTTAGCAGAAGCAACGCATTTTAATCCCGTAGATTTGGTTTGCGGAATTAAAAATTATAAAAACGAAAAGTTCAATTTACTTCAGTATGTTGATCAGAAAGCGGGATTTATTGTTGAGAAAAGTATTGATGGAAAATCGGTAAAAAATTATGAATTGCCGGGGTTGTGGAATGGTTCTATGGCAAACTGGTTAACTGTTTTTGTTGCCGTGCCTTTGATTACTTTTAATCCTGTAAAAACAGTAAATGATTTACTAAAAGCGGCACATCAGCCACAATAATGGATAGCGATAAAATCATATCAGAATTAGCTTTTAAAGCCGTTCGCAGTAGTGGTGCTGGCGGACAAAATGTGAATAAAGTTTCCTCAAAAGTCGTTTTGTCTTTTGATTTAAATGCTTCGGAAGCTTTATCTGCTGAGGAAAAACTACTTTTGCAAACTAATATTGCAGCTCGTTTAACTTCTGAAAATGTTTTAATCTTAAATTGTGACGAAGATCGTAGTCAGCTTAAAAACAAAGAGATTGTTGTAAAACGTTTTTTAGAAATTATAAAGAAAGGATTGTTTGTGCCTAAAGTTAGAAAAGCGACAAAGATTCCAAAATCGGTAATTAAAAAGCGTATCAAGGATAAAAAGAATGTTTCGGATCTAAAACAATCCAGAAGAAAACCTAACTTGGAATAAAAGACCAATTTTGTAAATTCCAAGAAGACTAATTTAAAAAGTGAGTTTTTGGAATTTTGAATTTGGAATTTCAAATTTGATTTTTGCAATTGCCATTGATTTTTGTAATTTTTAACATTACATTTGCACTGTCTCAAAGGGGTGCTCCAAATAACGAGCTGAGATCATACCCAAAGAACCTGAGCGAGTAATGTTGCTAAGGGAAAAAACGATACTATCGAGCGTGCACACTTTATTTTGTCGTGAAACATTTTATTAATTTAACAAAAGAATAATTCCCCCTTTTATTCGTAATTCTTTACGAATGAAAACTTTTTTTTTAGGTGCTAAGGCACAGAGGTACAAAGGTTCTAAGGTTCAAAATGCAGCCGGAACTAAATTTATTTTCTTTCTCCTATTTTCTTTCTCCTATTCTATTTCCTCTAATGCACAAGAACAGGATTCAACCAAAGTCAATAAACTTGATGATGTATTGGTTTCTGCAGTTCGTGTGACTACAAAAACGCCTGTTACTTTTAGTAATATGGATAAAAAAGAAATTAAATATAGAAATTTAGGACAAGATATTCCAACTTTAATGAATTATCTTCCTTCTGTAGTTACAACATCTGATGCCGGAACCGGAATTGGTTATAGCGGAATCCGTGTTCGTGGAAGTGATGCTACAAGAGTAAACGTGACTATAAACGGTATTCCATATAATGATGCTGAAAGTCAGGGAACTTTCTGGGTAAACATGCCCGATTTTGCTTCTTCTGTAGAAAGCTTGCAATTACAGCGCGGAGTAGGAACTTCTACCAATGGTTCAGGGGCTTTTGGAGCAAGTTTGAATATGCTGACAGATAGTTATGCATCTAAAGCAACAGGAGAAATTTCAAGTTCTTACGGAAGTTTCAACTCAAATAAAAATACTGTAAAATTCAGTACAGGTTTATTAAATGATCATTTTGAACTTGCAGGACGTTTGTCAAGAATCAAATCTGATGGTTATGTAGACAGAGCGAGTTCTAACTTAAAATCGTATTTTCTTCAGGGAACTTATGTGGGCAAAACAACATTAATTAAAGCATTGGTTTTTGGCGGAACCGAAAAAACGTACCAGTCCTGGAACGGAATTGATGCCGAAACGTTAAATACAAATCGTACTTACAATTCAGCAGGAAAATATATAGATGAGGCTGGAAATGTTCAGTTTTATAACAATGAAACGGATAATTACCAGCAAGATCATTATCAGTTGCATTGGAGTGAATCTTTTTCTGATAAATGGAGCAGTAATCTGGCTTTTCATTACATAAAAGGAAAAGGATATTATGAGAACTATAAATACGATGAACCTGTCGCTGGATACGGACCAATTGAGCCAACAAAAATGGTCGAAGACAGCAATGGAGACTTAGTTCCGGGAACCGATTTAATTCGTCAAAAATGGCTGGATAATGATTTTTACGGAACAACTTTTTCGGTAAAATATAAAGATGAAAAACTGGATGTTATTTTTGGCGGAGGCTGGAATAAATATGAAGGAGATCATTTTGGAAAAGTAATTTGGGCAAGATTTTCTGCAGCATCAGAGTTGGGAGATCATTACTATGATGATTTCTCGACAAAAACAGATGGAAATATTTTTGCAAAAGCCAATTATCAGTTTACAGAAAAACTGAGTTTTTATGGCGATTTGCAATATAGAAATGTTAAGTATAAAGCTAACAGTGCAGAAACAGGTTTGGTAGATGACAACTTTAATTTCTTTAACCCAAAGGCAGGTTTAAATTACGAGATCAATCAAAAAAATACGTTGTATTTTTCTTATGCGCGCGCTAACCGTGAGCCAAACAGAACAGATTATGAAGGTGGAAATGTAAAGCCGGAAAAATTGAATGATTTTGAATTAGGCTGGAGATTTAACTCAGAAAAATTCCAGTTAAATTCTAATATCTATTATATGGCATACAAAGATCAGTTGATCTTAACTGGAAGATTAGACGATGTTGGTTCACCAATTCGTGCAAATACTGATAAAAGTTATCGTTTAGGTTTTGAATTTGATGCCACAATGAAGCTTTCGGAACAATTTATTGTTCGACCTAATTTTACGTTAAGCAGTAACAAAAATGTTGATTTAGCTGTAGAAGGAGAATATTACGGAACTACAAAAATTGCCTATTCTCCAGAAGTCATTGCAGGAAATATAATAGTGTACAGCCCACTTGAGAGTTTGCATATTTCGTTATTGCAAAAGTATGTTGGCGAGCAATACATGAATAATATTGAATTGCCATCGGCAAAATTGGCTGATTATTTTGTAAACGATTTGAATGTATCTTATGAAATAAAACCAAAATCTGTTTTCAAATCAATTATGATTACAGGTATGGTAAATAATATTTTGGATAAAAAGTATGTTTCAAACGGATATATGTGGGATGTTTATCCGTACTATTACCCTCAGGCAGGAATTAACTTTCTGGCCGGTCTGACGTTGAAGTTTTAGAGAATTCAAAAAAGCTAAAAATAGCCTGAAAGTTTAATACTTTCAGGCTATTTTAGTTTCTTAATTATAGACATGAATCACAGATCCAATAACTTCAACCTTATATTGTTTTAAAGGATATTCTTTTTTTCCTAGTCCGGTAAACAAGCTATACTGTTCTTTATCACAAGAACACACTGCATTTATACCATCAATGGTCATCGCAACGCAAGAATTGATTTCCTGATTGGGGCATGCAGCATCAAAAGCGGTGTAATTGCTCCCTGCATTAAAAATAATAATTCCCTTTGCGCCAAAATTTGGAACAATAACGCCATTACTTACAAATTTCAGGTTAGAATAAGCCGGTAGATTCATATCTACAGACAGATTTACAGGATAGTTTGGAATGTAAGGATTTTTGTTACTGCGTTCGTTGTCACTGCAAGCAGAAAGTACACAAACAAAGACGATTAAGAGCCAGATTTTTTTCATTTATTTAAATACGAATTAGTGAAACAAAAATAAATTATTTAGATTTGATTTTTATATGATTAACATATAATTATGTACTATTAAAAATAATAGTATATTTGTATTACAAAATCCCGTCCCGATGGGATTTTTTCTATTTATGTAAACGATGAAGTTATGAGTAAAGTATCTTATTATACCGCAGAAGGATTAAAAAAATTAAAGGATGAGTTGGAGCATTTAAAAAGTGTAATGCGTCCAAAGGCATCTCAAGATATAGCAGAGGCAAGAGATAAAGGTGATTTGTCTGAGAACGCAGAATATGATGCAGCAAAAGAAGCGCAAGGTTTATTAGAAATGAGAATTGCTAAACTGGAAGAAGTGTATTCTAATGCCAGATTAATAGACGAATCACAATTAGATGTTTCGAAAGTTTTGGTTTTATCTAATGTGAAAATCAAAAACCAAAGCAACGGAATGGAAATGAAGTACACCCTTGTTGCTGAAAGTGAAGCTGATTTGAAAACCGGAAAAATCTCTGTAACTTCTCCTATTGGAAAAGGTTTACTAGGAAAATCTGTTGGAGAAGTAGCCGAAATTACAGTTCCAAATGGTGTTTTGAAATTTGAAATTCTTGAAATCTCAAGAGACTAAATTTTTTTCTTGTTTAACCGTTTATTTGTTTAATCGGTTAAACGGATGAACGATTAAACAATAAACAATGAGCAGTATATTCACTAAAATAGTAAACGGAGAAATTCCTGCATATAAAATCGCTGAAGATGAAAACTTTTTGGCTTTTTTAGATGTAAATCCAAATGCAAAAGGACACACACTATGTATTCCAAAAAAAGAAATCGATAAGATTTTTGATATGGATGACGAACTGTATTTAGGTTTAATGAAGTTTTCTAAGAAAATTGCAATAGCTCTGGAAAAAACAGTTCCATGCAAAAGAGTTGGAATAGCTGTCGTAGGATTAGAGGTTCCTCATGCACATGTGCATTTGATACCTTTAAATCATATGGATGAAATGCGTTTTCATAATAAAGTGTCTCTTTCTAAAGAAGAGTTTGAAGATCTGGCCAAAAGTATTCAGGCAAATTTGTAGAGGTTTTGACTTCGCTCAACCTGATAAAAGAATAAAAAATGCAGTAATTAATTTTACTGCATTTTTTTATTTAAAGTAATCTGAAATGTAGTTCCTTTTCCTATTTCAGAATGCAAAACTTTAATGTTTCCTTTATGATATTCTTCCACAATTCTCTTTGTTAAAGAAAGTCCTAATCCCCAGCCTCTTTTCTTAGTGGTAAAACCTGTTTCAAAAATAGTTTTGAATTGTTTTTTTGGAATTCCCGATCCGGAATCTTTTACATTTATTTTTACGTGATTAGAATCTTGTTCAATTTGCAGTTCAAGAGATCCTTTTCCTTTCATTGCATCGATCGCATTCTTTACCAGATTTTCAATTGTCCAGCTGTAAAGAATCGGGTTGATTTGCACCAGAATTGGATCTTGAGGTATGTGATAAGAAAAAGCAACTTGTTTTGAAAAACGGGACTGCAAATATTTAAATGCATGTAAAGTTTCCGAAACAATATCGTGAGTTTCTAATACAGGCACAGAACCAATTTTTGAGAAACGATCCGTAATGGTCTGTAAGCGATCAATATCTTTTTCAATTTCTGAGGTAATAGATGAATCAATATTCTCTGTTTTTAAAATTTCAATCCAGCCAATTAGTGAAGATAAGGGTGTACCTATTTGATGTGCTGTTTCTTTTGCCATACCAGCCCACAGTTTATTTTGCGTGGCCATCTTAGTGCTTTTGTAAAAATTATAAATTAAAGCAACACAAAGAAATACAATTAGCAGTAAGGCAATGGGGTAATATTTTAGCTTATTGAGTAATGCCGAGTTACCATAATACAGTTTTTGGTATTTTCCTGGGGCATACTCAAAAGTTATGGGTTCATTTTCATTTCTTAAATTCTTTAAAAAAGTTTTTAGTTTTTTTCTGTCATTCAAAATTTCATCAGGAACATTCTTAGAACTTACCACATTGTCATAAAGCATTAGTACAACAGGAATCGAAGTGTTATTGCTAAAAATCTGAAGCGGCAGCTCTACATCGGTATTTTCATCAGCATTAACGATTGTAATTTGTGCATTTGCAAAAAGTTTCATTTTCAGACGCTCTTCATTCTTGAAAATTTGGAAAAAAGTATAGGTGTTCCAAAGAATCAAAGTAATGATTAAAAAGGAAATAAGAATTATAACCCAGCGAGTTGTATTTCTGCGTTCAGAAAAGTGCATAAACTAATTTTTGAAGTATAAATATAACGAAATATACGCATTTTATATTTTGCAGTTCTTGAAAGATTTTTGTTTTTATATCCTAAACTATTTCTTCGAATTAAACCATTTCTATACTTTTGCATTTACCAAAATGAGGTTTGGTTAAAAAGAAAAATTATGATTAGTATCGATCCAAAAGAGATATCAACGGCAAAATTACACGGCTATTTGCAAAGTGCTATAGGGCCAAGGCCAATTGCTTTCGCCAGTACAATCAGTGCAAAAGGAATTCCGAATTTATCTCCTTTTAGTTTCTTTAATGTATTTAGTGCAAATCCGCCAATTTTGGTTTTTTCGCCTGCAAGACGCGTTCGAGATAATACGGTGAAACATACTTTAATCAATGTTGAAGCAACAAAAGAGGTAGTGATTAATGTAGTGAATTATGATTTGGTGCAACAAACTTCTCTGGCAAGTACGGAATATGCAGAGGGGGTAAACGAATTTTTAAAAGCGGGTTTAACACAAATTCCTTCAGATTTGGTAAAACCTTATCGTGTTAAAGAATCTCCGGTTCAGTTTGAATGCAAGGTTACACAGATTATTCCGTTAGGAACAGAAGGAGGTGCGGGAAATTTGGTTTTGTGTGAAGTAGTAAAAATTCATATTCACGAAGCTATTCTGGACGAAAACGGAGGGATAGATCAGCATAAAATTGATTTGGTTTCAAGACTTGGTGCAAATTGGTATTCAAGATCTAATCAGGGACTTTTTGAGGTGCCAAAACCACTTACAACTTTGGGCGTTGGAGTAGATGTAATTCCAAATTTTATCAAGGAAAGCCCTGTGTTTAATGGGAATGACCTCGGAAAATTAGGAAATATAGAAGCCTTGCCTACAAAGGAAGAAGTTAGTATATTTGTGAAGGAAAATTTTTCAGTGAAAGGAGTTTTAAGCTCAGACGATCAGGAAAAAATTCATTTAGAGGCCAAAAAATATCTGAATAATGACGATATTGCATCGGCCTGGAAAGTGCTTTTAGCTAAAAAATAAGAAAAGAAACAATAATTAATTATAGACGAAGATGGAAGTTATAGGAAAAGTAAAAGTGGTAAATCCTGAGCAACAAGTAAGTGCTGCATTCAAAAAAAGAGAATTAGTAGTTACTACAGATGAGCAGTATCCACAGCATATTTTAATCGAATTTACACAAGATAAATGCGATTTATTAAGCAGCTATAAACAAGGAGAGGCAGTAAAAGTTTCTATCAATTTAAGAGGAAGAGAATGGGTTAATCCACAAGGAGAAACCAGATATTTTAATAGTATTCAAGGTTGGAGAATCGAAAGATTGGCAAGTGAAGCTCCTGCGCAAGGACCTGCAATGCCAGCAGCAGAAGCGTTTGCTCCGGCTACAAACGTAAACGACGACGAACCAGACGATTTACCTTTCTAAGAAGTTAGATTTTCAATTTATTAAATTCCAAATTCCAATTCATTACTATGTTTTGGGATTTGGAATTTTATTTTAGAGTTTGTTCTGTAATTTGTATAAATGGCAAGCTTCTGAAAATTGGAATTTGGACCCGAGCGCTAGCGAATTGACGAAGCAATTTAAAATTTGATTATTTTAAAGTATGTATTATTTAAAAGAAAATTTATTTTTTCCTCCAGTTTCTGAGGCTGATGAAGAGGGAATTTTGGCGATTGGTGGTGACTTAAATCCAGATAGATTAAAACTGGCATATAAAAGCGGAATTTTTCCATGGTTTAATGAAGGTGAACCCATTCTTTGGTGGGCTCCGGATCCCCGAATGGTTTTGTTTATGGACGAGTTGATAATTTCTAAAAGTATGCGTAACATTCTAAATCGAAAAATGTTTAAAATTACTTTTAATAAAAACTTCAAAGAAGTAATTTCAAATTGTCAGCAAATAAAGCGTGAAGGACAAGAAGGTACCTGGATTTCAGACGAAATGATTAATGCTTATTGTAAGTTAAATGAGGAAGGAATAGCTAAATCTGTTGAGGTTTGGCTGGATGAAAACTTAGTAGGCGGCTTGTACGGAATTGATTTAGGAAATGTTTTTTGTGGTGAGAGTATGTTTTCTAAGGTTTCGAATGCATCCAAAACAGCTTTCATTGCTTTAGCGTTATATTTGCAAAAAGAAAATTATAAAGTACTGGATTGTCAGGTTTACAATCCACATTTAGAGAGTTTAGGTTGCCGCGAAATTGATCGCGAGGAGTTTATGTCCATTTTAAACAGTAAATAAAAATGAGTGCAGTTTATAGCGTAAAAGAAATTTATATTTATCCCATAAAAAGTTTAGCTGGTATTAGCTTAAATTCTGCTCTTGCTGAAGAAATGGGTTTTGAAAATGATCGAAGATGGATGTTGATTGGTAATGACAATGTTCATGTTACACAACGTGAATATCCGCTGATGAGTCAGTTTTATCCTGAGATTTCAGAAGACAAAATCAAAATTACTTTTGAAGGTCAAACCCATGAATTTTTAATTAATGAATATCTGGAAAAAGCTATAGATTCAAATGTTTGGGAGGATAAAAGCGAGGTTTTTGAGGTAAACGCACAAACTTCTAAATGGTTTAGCGAACGTTTAGGAATTGATTGTAAACTGGTAAAAATAGTAAAAGCAGGTGGTCGTAAACATGAAAGTTCAAGATTAAAAGAAACATTCAATGTAAGTTTAGCCGATGGTTATCCTTATTTGTTGATTGGAAGCAAAAGCCTTGATTTTTTGAATGAGAAATTAGACGAGAAAATTACAATAAAAAGATTCCGCCCTAATATAGTCTTAAGTAGTCAAAATGCTCATGAGGAAGATGATTTTACTACCTTTAAAATTGGAGAAGTTCAGTTTAAAAACATAAAACCCTGTGGAAGATGCATTATGGTTAATAATGATCCTGAGAGAGGGGTTATTAAGAAGGAACCTTTAAAAACATTAAGTAAATACCGAAATGTTAATAATTCTGTATTATTTGGAACTAATATTGTGAGCTTAAATAGTGGATTTATTAGCGTTGGTGATGAGGTTGTTTTTTAGAAATTTAGCTTTGTAAAGCTCCAGTTTAGTGTATTAAAAATTACTAATTCGTTTTTTAAAGAAGGCAGTTCGAGAATTAATTTTAGCGTTTCATGTGCCATCATATTTCCAATAATTCCCGGAAGAGTTCCTAATACGCCATTTAAATTACAATTGGGAACCTCTTTTGGATCTGGCATTTCCGGAAATAAATCGCGTAGGTTTTTACTTCCCTTATGATTAAAAACGGCAATTTGTCCTTCAAATCGTAAAATACTGCCATAAACTAAAGTCTTTTTTAGTGTAACACAAGTATCGTTAACCAAATAACGAGTAGAAAAATTATCAGAACCATCGACGATGATATCAAACTGTTCTATAATTTGCGCTGCATTTTCTGAAGTTAATTTTTCATTAATTGCAACGGATTCAATCAACGGATTCAATTTTGAAACTACTTTTTGTGCGACAATGGATTTCTGTTGTCCAATTTCATTTTCGGTGTATAAAATTTGTCTGTGTAGGTTGTGAATTTCAATTGTATCAAAATCCATAATACCGATAAAACCAACTCCAGCAGTTGCAATGTATTGTAAAATAGGACAGCCTAAACCGCCTGCACCAATTACTAAAACTCGTGCTTTTTTTAATTTTTCCTGACCTTCATCTCCAATTTCAGGAAGAATAGTTTGTCTGTTGTATCGAAGGAATTCTTGTATAATACTCATTTAATTTTAGTCTTAAAGTTGAAAAGTCGAAGGTCGAAAGTCTTTGAATAGGGTTGAAATTAATTATATGAGGAAGTTTTAGGCTTTATGACTTTAGGCTTTCAAACTTTAGACTATACGCTTTGTCCCAATCTTTCCAGATCGGTTCATAACCAGCATTTTTGATGATTTTGGCAATTTCTTCTACAGAGCGTTCATCGCTGATTTCAAATTGTTCTAAAGATTGGGGATCCACGACATAACCACCCGGATTTGTTTTAGAACCAGCACTCATACTTGTAACACCAATTGGAATGATATTATTTCTAAATTTTTCATTTTCACGGGTCGAGATTGAAATTTCGAGATCTTCATTCCATAAGCGATACGCACAAATAAGCTGCGTCAAATCTTTGTCATCCATAATAAAATTAGGTTCGATAATTCCTTCAGCGGGACGCAGGCGAGGGAAAGAAACAGAATATTTGGTCTGCCAGTATTTTTTCTGAAGATAATCAAGATGCAAAGCATTAAAAAAACTATCTGTCCTCCAGTCTTCCAGACCTAATAAAACGCCTAAACCAATTTTATGAATTCCTGCGGTTCCAATTCGGTCCGGGGTTTCCAGTCTAAAATCAAAATTTGATTTTTTGCCTTTAGTGTGGTATTTTTTGTAAACTTCCTGATGATAGGTTTCCTGATAAACTAAAACGGAGTAAACTCCAGCTTCATGTAAACATTCATATTCTTCTGTAGACAGTGGTTGTATTTCAACAGAAATAATCGAAAAATTATCTTTTATTAAAGCAATTGCATTCAGGAAATAATTGATATTGACAGTGTAATTTGCTTCACCGGTAACCAATAAAACGTGATCAAAGCCTGCAACTTTCAAAGCTTCGACCTCGAGTTTTATTTCTGTGTCAGAAAGTGTTTTTCTTTTGATTTTATTGTCTAAGCTAAAACCACAATAAGTGCAAATATTTTGACATTCGTTGCTTAAATAAAGCGGTGCATACATCTGAATCGTTTTTCCGAAACGTTTTTTAGTGATTTCATGGCATTTTTGCGCCATTTCTTCTAAATAATTTTGGGCAATAGGGGAGATTAATACCAAAAAATCATCAAGATTGTATTTGGTTTTTACCAAAGTTCGTTCGACATCTTTTGATGTGGTCTTGTATATTTTGGTTTGAATTTTATCCCAATTATATTGTTCAAAAATAGATTTGAATGTGCTCATTGGATTGTTTTTATTTTGTTTCCCGCAGATTTTGCAGATTATACAGATTAAATTTTATTAACTACACGATGGATATTTTCAAGAATATTAGAGCAGTTGAAATTGACTAATAATCCAAGTTTTTTGTTAGTCAGTTTTAAATATGTATTTAATTGTTTAAAGTGAATAGGTTTTATCTCTTCTACTGATTTTAATTCTAAGATTACTTTGTCTTCCACCAAAAGATCTAGTCTGAAAGTTATATCTAAATAAATATCATCATATCTCACAGGTAAATCAATTTGTTTAATTACTGTTAATCCATCTTTTTTTAATTGATAATGAAGGGCACTTTCATACACGGACTCTAATAATCCAGGACCGAGAGTGTTATAAACTTTAAAAATTGCACCTCTAACTTTATATGAAATTTCATTTTCTGACATAATTTTGATTTAAATTTTCTAAATCAAAATTAATGAAATTTCTTACTTTTTTAAATATTTCATAGATCGTGCAGATTATTTTTTATACGATTTAATTCAAATAAATCAGCTCAATCTGCCAAATCTGCGAGAAAATTAAAATTAATCATATAAAAATGAAGTCAAAGGGCTAGAGGCAACAGCATAATTTTGTTGATTGGCTATTTTGGCTTCAAAAGCTTTTCTTCCTGCAATAACGGCTTCCTTAAATGCTTCGGCCATTAACTTTGGATTTCCTGCAACAGCGATTGCAGTATTAACCAAAACAGCATCAGCACCAATTTCCATAGCTTTTGCAGCATCCGAAGGAGCGCCAATTCCAGCATCGATAATAACCGGAACATTACTTTGTTCAATTATAATCTCTAGAAAATCTATCGTTTTTAAGCCTTTATTGCTCCCAATGGGTGAACCTAAAGGCATTACAGCAGTAGTTCCTGCATTTTCTAAATGTTTACACAAAACAGGATCAGCATGAATGTAAGGCAGAACAAAAAATCCCAGCTTAGCTAGTTCTTCCGTAGCCTTTAAAGTTTCAAGTGGATCCGGCATTAAGTATTTTGGATCTGGATGAATTTCTAATTTTACCCAATTGGTTTCAAGTGCTTCACGTGCTAATTGTGCTGCAAAAACAGCTTCTTTTGCATTTCGTGCTCCCGATGTGTTGGGTAGTAAATTGATTTTTGGATGTTTTAAATGAGAAAGAATAGCATCAGTATCCGTTTCGAGATCTATGCGTTTTAGGGCGACCGTTACCAACTCGCTTTCTGAAGCTAAAATGGCTTGTTCCATTTCTTCATTTGAGCCAAATTTCCCTGTTCCTAAAAACAAACGGGAGGTTAAAGTTTTATCTCCAATATTAAACAATGACGTTTGCATATAGTTTTTCGTTGAGTTGTTGAATTAATTTTTCTTTTTCATCACTTTCCGTAATGATCCCGGAAACTGCAATTCCGTAGATTCCAGTCTCCATTAACGGATTTATATCTTTTAATGTGATGCCTCCAATGGCAAAAACCGGAACCTTGATTTTATTCTTTTTTAGTTTTTGAAGAATCTCAAAATATCCTGATAAGCCTAAAATTGGACTTAACTTTTCTTTTGTACTGGTAAACCGAAATGGCCCCAGACCAATGTAATCACATCCATTTTTTACGTGATTTTCAATGTCTTCAAAGGTGTTGGCTGTTCCTCCAATTATTTTGGTATTGCCTAAAATGGCGCGGGCTTCATCGATTTTCATATCCGAAAGTCCTAGATGAACCCCGTCTGCAGCAATTTGCTGAGCGAGATACAAATCGTCGTTTACAATAAAATTGGCCAAGTATTCTTCGCATAAAAATTTTACCGCTTCTGCTAAGGCGAAAGTACTTTTAGCTGACTGATCTTTAAACCGCATCTGCACCCAATCACATCCGGCATCAAGTGCCTGTTGAATGTTGTATAATTGCTCTTCGATTGTATTTCCTTGTGAAATATATTGCAGTTTATTGTACATAATGATATCCTATGAGTGTTGAAGTTGAACTTAGATATTTTTCTATGTAGGTTTTGGCATTTTTACAAGCTTCGGGTAAAGTTTGATTTAATGCAAGATTTGCGGCAATTGCGGCAGAAAGTACACAACCGGAGCCGTGTTTTTCTGAGCATTCTTTGTTTGTTGGTAAAAGATCGTAAACTTCATTTTTTAGAAATAAACGATCAGTTCCGGTTGCGGTTTGATTATGTCCGCCTTTTAATAAAATATTAGTGGGGATTTCATTTTCAAACCATGATTTTTTCGAAAAGAAATCAGGAAACAAAACCTCAATTTCTTTATAATTAGGAGTGAGCAAGTCGACTTTAGATAAAACTTTATTTAAATCTGAAAGGTCTTCAAGGTTCATAAAATTAAATTCGGTAGTAGATTTTAAGACCGGATCCCAGACAATTTGTGTTAATGGTGAGAGTAATTTTATGGTTGAAAGAATTCGGTTTAAATAGTGTATAGTGGGAACTATTCCAATTTTAACCACATCTATTTTGTAACTCAAAAACAACGTTTCAATGGATCGAATTACAAAACTTAAATTCGTCCACTGAATTTCATAAAATTTATTCTCGGTCTGGATGGTATTTGCAGTTGTAATGGCAAAACCATACACCTGATGCTGCTCAAATGATTTAACATCAGCCAGAATACCTGCGCCTCCGGAAGGATCTAAACCGGCTATTGTAAGTACGAAAGGACGATCTGCTGACATATTTTAAATTGTTTTAAAGGGGTTTTACTATTCCATATGCTTCCTAAAAGTGCGACTTCATCAAAACCTTTTTCAAAGATTTCCTGAATGTTTTGAGTATCAATTCCACCAAGAGCAACAACTTTTGTTTTATAATTTGTTCTGGATTTTAATGTTTCAAAAAGATCTGCTTTTGGCTCATAATTTTCCTTTGAAATACTTTTAAAAACTGGACTTAGAAAGGCGTAATCAAAACCATCTCTGAGAGAATTAAAATCTTCGACGGAATGAGTTGATGTTGATTTAGATTTGTTTTTATACCTACAAGGTTTTAAAAACCTTGCAGGAGAATCATAGATGCGTTTTCTTTCTTTTTCGGAAAAATGAAAACGTTCAATACCAAAATCTTCTGCTAAATCGTGATGATGATGCAAAACCAAATTAGCCCTATATTCTAATTTTATCTGATGAATAAACTGTGCCATTTCTAATTCTGAAAAATCTGGTTTCCGAATATGAAGTAAAGACAATCCTTCTTCAAACAAAGAATCAATAATGCTAATTTCGTTGGCAATTGCAGAAGGATTTGTAATTACAATCATTTGTCTTTATGTCTATTCTCTATACTCTATTCTCTTTACTCTATGTTCTTAAATATAAATCTCTTTTCCTTGCTCGATAAATTCTTCTGATTTCTCCTGCATTCCTTTTTCTGCTGCGGCGACATCTCTAATTTCTTGTGATATTTTCATAGAGCAGAATTTTGGACCGCACATTGAACAGAAATGCGCCACTTTTGCACCATCTGCAGGAAGTGTTTCATCGTGAAATTCTCTTGCTGTATCAGGATCTAAAGCCAAATTAAACTGGTCTTCCCAACGGAATTCAAAACGGGCTTTACTCAAAGCATTATCGCGATATTGTGCTCCAGGATGACCTTTGGCCAAGTCTGCAGCGTGAGCTGAAATTTTATAAGTTATAACGCCGTCTTTTACATCTTTTTTATTTGGCAGGCCAAGATGTTCTTTTGGGGTTACATAACACAACATGGCACAGCCATACCAACCAATCATTGCAGCTCCAATTGCAGAGGTAATATGATCATAACCTGGCGCAATATCTGTTGTTAATGGTCCTAAAGTATAAAACGGAGCTTCATGACAATGCTCTAATTGCTTGTCCATATTTTCTTTAATCATATGCATTGGGACGTGACCAGGACCTTCAATAAAAACCTGAACATCATGTTTCCATGCAATTTTTGTCAATTCTCCCAAAGTTTCCAATTCGGCAAACTGAGCAGCATCATTCGCATCGGCAATTGAACCCGGGCGTAAGCCATCTCCTAAAGAAAAAGCAACGTCATATTGCTTCATAATTTCGCAGATCTCTTCAAAATGAGTATATAAAAAGTTTTCTTTATGATGAAATAAACACCATTTTGCCATAATTGATCCGCCTCGGGAAACAATTCCGGTAACACGATTTGCAGTTAAATGTATGTAGCGAAGCAAAACTCCGGCATGAATGGTAAAATAAGAAACGCCTTGTTCTGCCTGTTCAATTAAGGTATCCCGGAAAACTTCCCAGGTTAAATCTTCGGCGACACCCTTTACTTTTTCTAATGCCTGATAAATAGGAACAGTACCAATTGGAACGGGAGAATTTCTAATAATCCATTCTCTGGTTTCATGAATGTTTTTTCCAGTTGATAAGTCCATAATAGTGTCAGCTCCCCAGCGACAAGCCCAAACTGCTTTTTCAACTTCTTCTTCAATAGTTGAAGTTACAGCACTGTTCCCAATGTTAGCATTAATTTTTACCAGGAAATTACGTCCAACAATCATGGGCTCGCTTTCAGGATGGTTAATATTGTTTGGAATTATGGCTCTTCCGCATGCAACTTCAGAACGTACAAATTCCGGAGTGATTTTACTTTTAGGTGTATTGGCTCCAAAACTGTGACCGCTGTGTTGGCATTGCATGGCTTTGGTTTGTTCGTTTAAAAGTTCAATACGTTGATTTTCACGAATCGCAATATATTCCATTTCAGGCGTAATAATTCCTTGTTTAGCGTAATACAATTGCGTTACGTTAGCGCCTTTTTTAGCTCTTTTTGGCTGATGTAAATATTCAAAACGAAGATGATTCAGACTTTCATCACGTAATCGGCTTTGACCGTAATCTGAAGTGATTTCGCTTAAAATTTCAACATCTTTTCGATTCAGAATCCAACTTTCGCGTAAGCGTGGCAATCCTTTTCGAATATCAATTTCAATATTTGGATCTGTGTACGGACCAGAAGTATCATAAACAGTTACGGGAGGATTTTTTTCGATTTTACCGTTTGAAAGTTTCGTATCGCTAAGATGAATCTCACGCATCGCCACTTTTATAGGATGAATTTCGCCATCTATATATATTTTTTTAGAATTCGGAAATGGGGTTCTGGATATTTGTTCTTCTGTAGTCATAGGAAAAGAAGTTATGAGTTATAAGTTATGAGTTATTGTAGAGGCGCACAGCAGTGCGTCTACGTCCAGTATATAATTGGAATTTGTTCCCGAAACCTCGGGATATTTTTTGGAATTTAAATTCTATCCGCCTTGCGTAGCAGAAATAATCAAAATTTCGTCAGTTTCGTGTACGAGGAATTCGTTCCATTTGGTTTTTGGAACAACGGTGTTGTTAATAGCAACGGCGATTCCGTTTTGTTTGTGCGGAATTTCGAGATCGAGCAATGATTGAACGCTTAGCGATTCAACATTGAAATGTTTGGTTTGTTGATTGATTTTTAGTTCCATTCCTTCTTATTAGTATAGAGTTATACTTTAGGAATGGCTACAAGAACGCATAAAAATGCGCGCAGAAGTCATCTTACTTTTCCCTACGCTAGTATGAACTAGATCAGGTTCAGAGGGTAAAATCTCAGCCTACAAGTTGTAGACACCCCTAAAGTGTGAAGCAAATGTAATAAAATTTTGTTTAAAGTTTAAAAAAGTTTCAGGTTTGAGGTTCTGAAAGCTTTAAACGTTGCTCCAAAACGGTAATTATTTGTTGTTTCGGGTAAAGCAGTCTTGAATATGATCATTGACCATTCCCGTTGCCTGCATATGTGCATAAATAACAGTTGAGCCGACAAATTTAAAACCTCTTTTCTTTAAATCTTTGCTGATTGCGTCAGAAATTGGAGTGGTTGCTGGAACATCTCTTAATGTTTTGGGGGTGTTATCAATAGGTTTTCCGTCTACGAATTTCCATATATATTCTGAGAAAGTACCGAATTCTTTCTGGATTTTTATAAAAGCCTGAGCGTTTGAAACGGCAGATTTCACTTTAAGTTTGTTTCGAATAATACCAGTGTCCTGAAGTAATTCTTCAATTTTATCTTCAGAATAATTGGCAATTTTTTTATAATCAAAATTATCAAAAGCGACCTTGAAGTTTTCTCTTTTATTTAAAATTGTAATCCAGCTTAAGCCAGCCTGAAAAGTTTCTAAAATTAGAAATTCAAAAATAGTTGGATCATCGTAAACAGGAATACCCCATTCTTCGTCATGATATCTTTTATATAAATCACTGGCGTTGCACCAGCCACATCGAATAGTATTTGTGTTTTCCATTATTTTCCAATTTGCCAGCTATATCCTTTTACACTGGGAATATAGGCTGAACGCCCAACGATCACTAGATTGTTGTAGATTTTTCTGTTATATTTAATGCCAATAGCTTTTCCTGATGTATACATTTTGTTGGCTCTGAAAACTACTTTCATTTTACCGTCTTCCAGTTCGGCATCAGAAACTTTTTCAACCAGCCAGGTCGATTGCCATTTTACAGCTAATTCATTTTCTGCTGTTTTAGTGACACTTTTAACAAGTTTAACAGCTTCTTCAGGAATTTCAAAGCTTTGAGTTAATTCTTTTTGGGTTAAGGTTTGCCCCATTTTACACTTGTCTAATATTTTACGAACATTGACAAAATTCAACAACTCTTCGTTTGCTTTCTTTTTTATATCTATTGTTTCAGGCTCTTTTTGGGGTGTTTTATTAGGAAGATGTGTTGTAATATTGATACTGTTTTTTACGGCAAAAGCAGTTTCTTTATTTACTACTTTTTGTGATTCAATTTCTTTTGGCACAGTGATACTTTTTGCCGAAACTGATCGATTGACTTTTGTCGGGGCCGGTGTTAAAACACTAACAGGTGTAATGATTTTTTTAGGCTGCTTTTTTTCTTCATTACCACAGCTAAATAAGAAACAGGTTATGGAGAATAAAATAATCGTATTAAATTTTTTCATGATCCAAATGTTTTTTTACTCTTTGTTTGGAGAACCCTCGTCTAAATACTTTTTTATCAAATGATGGCCAGCATAAATTAAAGGGGTCAATAAAATAGCTATTGATAATTTAAAAGTATAACCAACTATAGCAGATGAAAGAAAAGTTTCAAAATCAATTTTTCCCGGCAGCCAAAAGGCAATTCCGAGAACAATAAAAGAATCAAACAACTGCGAGATAACTGTTGATCCCGTAGTTCTGAGCCATATTTTTTTATCACCAGTCCGGTTTTTAAAAAACCAGAATACGCTAACATCTATTAATTGCGAAATCATGAAAGCAATTAAACTACCTACGATAATCCACATACTTTGACCGAAAACCGCTTTAAATTGGTCGTCATTTACAGGACTTATTCCTTTTGCGGCCGGAATTATAATGGCCATAAAGAGTATTAAAAAAGCATAAGCAATCAAACATGCTGTGATAAAAGAGAGTTTTTTTACTCCTTTTTCGCCAAAATACTCATTAATTAAATCTGTCGTTAAGAAAACTACAGGCCAGGGCAAAATTCCGATACTCATTACAAATGGTCCAATCTGAATAAGTTTTCCACCAATTAATTCGGCGACAACGGCATTAGTTATAAAAATTCCTGCAAGAATTACAAAGACAATTTCTTTTCTGGTTTTAAACATATTACAAAATCTGTGTATTCAAAGTTAATTATTTTAACGTAAATATGAATTTAATATTCATCTAGAATTGTATCATTATTCTCTTTTTCTTTTTCAAAACTAGCTCTCAAATGCTCTGAATTTAAAAACTCAGCAATAACAAGCTTGTATTTTTTGTCTAAATCTTCATCACCATCATTAATTTGCTTCAGATTAATTGCCTTGTATGCAAGCGGATTTATCTTTCCATTTTCATTGATAAAACCAATGGTATATAATTGGCTTTTGGCCACGTCAATTTCTTTATTTTTTCGTTTTATTTTATAGAAATAGAGTGAGATTTCTTTTCCGTTTTTCTCAACAATTTTCTTTTCCAGTAAAGAAATCGAGTCTTTTTTTGAAAGATCTTGAAAATTGATTACGGCAGCTTTTGAAATCTCGTCATCTGTAAAATGTATTAAATCTTTTCTGTTTTGATTTGAAAGTAAATTTATAGCAGCAAATTGTGTTTTGGGATCATTTAAAAATCCAGTAATTTCAGAGGATGATAAGTCATTATGAGTAATGCCTAATCTGGCCAGTTCTATATTTAATTCAGGGATGTCAAGATTTTTTATTTTTTTCAGAATCTCTTTTACAGCACTGTCATCAATGTAATTATATACTAAAGTGGTATAATTGATTAAATCGTCTAATGATGCTGTAGTGTCTGTAAAAGCAATTATTTCGTTTTCATTTTCTTCGGTCTTGTCATTAATTTTGTTTTTTTGATTCCAGCTTGCTACTCTTTTGTATTCTAACTTTGTGTTGGTAAGAATTATTTTTTTGAATGCTTTTAGTTTGTTTACTGAAATTAATTTTTTCTCAAAAAGAGTATTGCAAAAATTAATAATCGGATTATGATATTCTTTTATGCTGTAATACTGAAAAATTTCAGGAAATAATTCCTTACTGTTTTCTGCATCGTTTATAAATGTATAAAAAAGACTGCCAATTTCGTATTGATTATCCGGAATAGGAAGGTCGAATTCCAGTAATTCCTTAATTTTTTTATATGCAGCTTTTGTTTTTTGATATGAAATACTTTTTAAAATACTAATCTGTACATCTGTTTTTATTGATTCCTTTTTGTAGTAATTTTCAAGAAACGGAATAACTCTTTCGTCATCTGTTTTTCCTATTTTTTCTAAAAGTGACGTTATAGCATCAGTTTCGCTTTCTTTAAAATTGAAAGTATTGATAAAGTTTGTCACAACTTCGAAATCACTTTTTGAAATGTCAAGATTTTTTATAGAGTTCAAGGCTGAGTAACGAATAGTGTCTTTCGTGCTTTTAGCATCTTCTATAAAAAGACTGATTTTATTTTCATTGGTTTTACTTTTAATATTTTCAATAAAATCCAATGAACCAAAAGTTTTTTCGATTGCAGGATCATCATTTTTGTAATTCCTGTCAACCAAAGTGTTTAGTAAATAATAAGTGTTGTTTTTATACAATGCTTTGTATTTAATAGCTTGTGTTGCATTAGGTTTAGAAACCAATGCTTCAATAACATAACTGTCGTTTTCTTTATTAAATATGGTGCTGTTATTTAAAAATTCGTAATTATCTTTTTTGTTCAGAAGAAGTTTGTTCCATTGAGATCCCGAAAATCCCTTTTTTACAAACAATTCAGGATTAAGCAAAGAGGTCGAAGTTTCATAATTTTCATTTCCATCTTCATAGTAGTTTTCTTCAGAATCTGTTTCGTATTGGTTTAAAAATTGTTTTGTAAGCATTTTTTGAACTGTATCGATAGGCTGATTTTCCTGATATTTTGGGTATTTGTAATATCTCAGATTGAATTTTCGATCAGCTTCAGAATTAAAAACCTGAAATTTGGTAGATGCTCCAAAAATATTTTTAGATTGATATTGCTTTGTTTTTAGTTTTAAAAATAAATTTTCATTTTCTTTTTCAGGAATTTCGATTTTATAATTTGCTATTGAATCCTTAAATATTTTGGTCTTTGATCTGTAATTAAAAGGCGTAACGGTAAACGATTTAAAAAATCGATTTGTATTTGCTTCAGAAGAATTAACGGTTCCCAATAAGTAATATTTATTTCCGGCAATAATTGTTTTTAGCTTCATATTGCGATTTCCAATTTTCGAAGAAGAAACAACTGAATTTTCAGCTTTATTGTAGTCTACTGTCGTCGAATCCTGATCTTGTTGTAAGTAGAACTGATAATGGATTTGTTTTTGTTCGTATTCAGAGTCCTCTAAGCTTTCGGTATCATTTAGTGTTTTCTCTCTTAAAAAATAATAACTCTTTTCCTGATTGTCATAAGCCTGAATATCGATATCTGTTTCTTTTTCGGTACCATTTCCAAAAACAAAATTAAAAGACGGAATCTCTACTTCAAAACCGCCTTTCAGAGGTTTTACTTTTTCCCATTCATTTTTAAAAGGCTTTACTTTAATATTGTTAAAGACTTCATTTTCATATTGACGAACGTAATTTGCAGGCCCGGTCATCGAAACAGAAATGATTTCTAATGGAGTGATGAAAAATTTTGAATGCTGACTATTTCCGGTTTTAGTCACATTTTTTATATCATATCCAGAATAGTTTGGTTGTTCGAAGTAACTTTTCTCAAGAATATCTCCCGCAATTTTTTCAAAAAAGAGACTGTCTAAAGATTTTGCCTGATATTGGCTATCAGTGTTTTTTAGGAAAAAGTTTAAAGGAATGCGTTTAATTGTTATAGCACCGCCATTTGTAAAATCCGGAGATCCTAAGCTTACATTATCTTCGATTGTCGTTTTATACAACGGCAATTGCAGCATTTTATCTTTTGTAGAAGTAATAGTAAAATTAGGATTTGGAAAATAAGCTTCGATTGTTTTTTTCTGGTTCTTTCCCGTTTCAGTAAAGTTATCTATTATGGGTTTTACGTTGTATCCTTTTTGTCTTAAAAGCTCGATGATACCCTCGTTTCCGCCCAAATGAGCTGCTCCAACAGCAGAAAACAAACTTCCTGTTTTGGCAATAGAATCAATGCTTTTGGTCATTACTTTATTTCGGTTTACAATCAGTGCATCGTGCGCTTTTTTTGAGAAAAGTAATTTATAAATAGAGTCCAGCATTACAATGTCTTTTTCTCGGTAATACTCTTTGAGAACTTCTGTTGGATTTCTGTTTTTCAGGATCTTCATTAAAGCAATTTTATTCTCATCTTTTGGTTTTGCTTCATCATCTATTACTTCAAGAATGGAAATCATGGATTGTTTTGCATTTTCTAGTCCTGCAATTCTTTTTTTATATTTTTTTCCGGTTTGAAAAATAAACATATCCAGAACAGTATTCTCCTGAAAATCGGCTTGATCTCCTTCTGCTCCGGACAACATATTTTTAAAGTATTTACTATTATCATTGGTAAAAATATCTTTGATAGTCTCCTTGCTTGCAGGAAATAAATAAAACGCTGTATAGAATTTTGAATAAAGATTATAATCATTGTTTTTCATCAGATCATTAAGTTCTCCCCAGGTTTCAGGATTACTTTCATTCGCAACAATATCAGATCCAAGAAGATTCTTAAAGAAAGAATCAGATAAATGAAAAGAAACTTTTTCATTAACATGCATCGTTCCGTACAAATAGGAGTTTTTGGTTAAACCATTGCCTGATATTTCCCAAAATAAACTTTTGTTTTGCGCGTGAATAACTGAACTTATTAACAATGAAATGTATAGTAATTTTTTCAATGGAAAAGATTTAATGGTTTTGATAAACAAATATAAAATGGATTGCTCTGGTATTGTTCGTGAATTTAAGATTTCTTTGTTTTATTATAAAGGTTTTTCTTAAAAAAAATGTGAAGTTTTTTGCAATGTTTAATTGAGGTATTTTTATTCTTTTCTGTTATGTTCAGATTTAATTTTAATTCCTATTTTTTAGGTAATTTTGAAAGTACTGGAAGCTCTAAAAAATAAGAGCCCAAATAATTTAAAACAGATTGAAATGGATAATAGCTCTTTTACACCTACTATAAATAATAATTCTGACAATCCTTTGCTTAAAGAGTGGAAAGGTCCTTACGGAGGAATTCCGAATTTTGCAGATTACAAAGTTTCTGATTTCAAACCGGCTATTGAATTTGCCATACAGGAAAAATGGAATGAAATTAATGCTATTGCAAATAATTCAGAGCAACCTACATTCGGCAATACGATTGTGGCTCTTGAGCTCTCAGGATTAACAATTGAAAGGATTCAGGCTGTTTATGGAATTTACAGATCTAATTTAAGCACTCCTGAATTTAGTGCAGTTGATACAGAAATGTCTCCTAAGCTGGCTGAGATAGAGGATAGGATGTATCAAAATAAAGAACTGTTTGCAAGAATTGAAACGATATACAAATCAGAAGAAAGCAAAGAACTAAGTAGCGAACAACAAAGATTAATTTGGCTTTATTATACAAATTTTGTTCGTGAAGGTGCTGAATTAAATGAAGATGATAAAAAAGAAGTAGCTAAGATTAATCAGGAACTTGCAGGTCTTTTTACTTCATTTAGTCAAAAATTGCTGGCAGAAGAGAACGATCAATTTTTAGAATTAAAGTCTGAAGAGGATTTTAGTGGTCTTCCTGAAGAGTTTAAAAATGCTGCAATTGCTGAGGCAAAAGAAAGAAATCTGACTGTTTTAGGTTGTATCGGGAATACAAGGTCTTCAATCGAACCTTTTTTAACTTTTTCTAATAATAGAAGTTTAAGAGAAAAGGCGTTTGATATTTTTGTAAAACGTGGAGATAATGATAATAAAAATAATACAAATGAGGTTCTGGTTGCTATCTTACAATTAAGAGCTCAAAAGGCTAAAATTTTAGGTTTTAATAATTTTGCAGAATGGAGCTTGTCAAATAAAATGGCAAAAGATCCGCAGAAGACTTTAGATTTAATGGAGTCTGTATGGAATCCGGCAATTGAAAAAGTAAAAAACGACGTTTTTGCAATGCAGGAAATAGTAGATAAGGAAAACGGAGGATTTAAAATTGAGCCTTGGGATTATCGTTTTTATGCCGAAAAAGTTCGAAAAGCAAAATACGATTTAGATCAAAACGAAATAAAACAATATTTACAATTAGAGAATTTGCGTGAGGGAATGTTTTGGACTGCCGGCGAATTGTTTGATTTAGGTTTTAAACAACTATTGGATGTCCCGGTTTATCATGCAGATGTTCGTGTTTGGGAAGTTAATAATAAAAATACTGGCGAGGTAATTGGTCTTTGGTATTTTGATCCTTTTGCGCGTGTAGGGAAGCGTTCGGGAGCCTGGATGAACTCGCATAGAGATCAGCAGAAGATAGCCGGAAATGTGCTTCCTATTGTGTCTAATAACTGTAATTTCATAAAAGGAAACTCTGGAGAACCAGTTTTGATTTCCTGGGATGATGCGACGACATTGTTTCATGAATTCGGACATGCACTTCATGGTTTGTGTTCAAATGTTACTTACCCAAGTTTGTCCGGGACTTCTGTTGCTCGTGATTATGTTGAATTTCCATCACAATTATTAGAGCATTGGCTTGCGACTCCGGAAGTGTTAAACAGATTTGCTCTTCATTATAAAACAAATGAACCTTTGTCGCAGTCATTGGTGGATAGAATTGGAAAAGCGGCAAATTTTAATGAAGGCTTTGCAACTGTAGAAACTATTTCAAGTTCTTTTGTTGATATGAAATTGCATTTAACGACAGAAACCGTTGATCCACATCAATTTGAAAAAGGTGTTTTGGCTGAAATTAATATGCCGTCTGAAATTGTGATGCGTCACAGAATTCCTCAGTTTGCTCATATATTTTCCAGCGATGGTTATGCTGCGGGATATTACAGCTATTTATGGGCAGATGTTATAAATGCAGATGCGTATGAAGCTTTTCTGGAAGGCAAAGGGACTTTTGATAAAGAGGTTTCAAAACGTCTTTATGATACTGTTTTGAGTGTTGGTAATAAAATTGACAATGAAAAAATGTATGAGAATTTTAGAGGGCATGCTCCCGAATCTGATGCATTAATGCGTGCGAGAAATTTTCCTGTTGTAAAATGTAGCTAACTAAAATAAAAAAGCCCGAATAAATAAATATTCGGGCTTTTTAAATATTGAAATAATATATTAACCTAAAGTAACTCTTTTGAAACCAGTGATTTCAACGTTGAATCCTTTAACGTAATCACCAACTTTTTTACTATCGTCTTTGATAAAGTTTTGATCTAACAAAGCTTTCTCTTGATCTAATGTAGTATTGTCAGAGATAAAACGTTGAACTTTTCCAGGAATAATTTTGTCCCAAATTTGTTCTGGTTTACCTTCAGCTTTTAATTCAGCTTTAGCATCTTCTTCAGCTTGTTTTAAAACTTCTTCAGTCAATTGAGAGTAAGAAATATATTTAGGAACATTTTTTAAAGTTTTTCCTAAACGTTTTGCTTCTTCATTATCTTTTTCGATTACAGCAATACGAGCAGCAAGTTCAGATTCAACGAAAGCAGGATCAAAATCTTTGTAAGATAATGTATCAGCTCCCATAGAAGCAACTTGCATAGAAACATCTTTAGTTAAAACGTCAGCGTTAGGAATTGCAGCAGAAATTGCAGTTAATGCAGCAATTTTGTTAACGTGAACATAAGATCCAACGAAAGCACCTTCTAAAATTTCAAAACCACCGATTTCGATTTTTTCACCGATAACTCCAGTTTGCTCGATTAATTTTTCAGCAACAGTAAGTCCGTTGAAATCTGAAGCTAAAAACTCTTCTTTAGAAGAGAAGTTGATAGCTTTTTCTACTAAATCTTTAGCTAAAGTTACGAAAGCTTCATTTTTACCTACGAAGTCAGTTTCACAGTTTAAAGTGATGATAGCTCCTTTAGTGTTGTCAGCATTAATGAAAGAAACAGCAGCTCCTTCAGAAGACTCACGGTCAGAACGATTAGCAGCAACTTTTTGTCCTTTTTCTCTAAGGATTTGTATCGCTTTATCGAAATCTCCTTCAGCTTCAACTAAAGCTTTTTTACAGTCCATCATTCCGGCACCTGTAGATTGTCTTAATTTATTTACGTCTGCAGCAGTAATTGTTGCCATAATATTTTGAATTTTAATGTTAAAAGTAAAAATTCCATCTTCTAAATCCCAAACTCCAATTTTATTAAATTATCAACATAACGTTTTTAATTTTGTATTTGGAGTTTGGAATTTAAAATTTGGAATTTAAAATTTGATTTATTCTTCAGTTGCAGGAGCAGCTTCAGCCTCAGCAGCAGGAGCAGCTTCTTCAGCTACTTCAACTTCTTTTTCAGAACCTCTGTCAGAAAGACCTTCGATTACTGCAGTAGTTACTAAAGATAAAATTTTGTCAATTGATTTAGAAGCATCATCATTTGCTGGAATTACATAATCAACCTCTCTTGGGTCAGAATTAGTATCAACCATTGCGAAAACTGGAATGTTTAATTTTTGTGCTTCTTTTATTGCGATGTGTTCAGCTTTGATATCTACTACGAACAATGCTGCAGGTAGTCTAGACATATCAGCAATTGAACCTAAGTTTTTCTCTAATTTAGCACGTAAACGATCAACTTGCAAACGCTCTTTTTTAGATAACGTCATGAAAGTACCATCTTTCTTCATTTTATCAATAGAAGACATTTTTTTAACTGCCTTTCTGATAGTTACGAAGTTAGTTAGCATTCCACCTGGCCATCTTTCAGTGATGTAAGGCATGTTTGCAGCTTTTGCTTTATCAGCAACGATGTCTTTTGCTTGTTTTTTGGTAGCTACGAATAAGATTTTTCTACCTGATGCAGCGATTTTTTTCAAAGCTTCATTAGCTTCTTCAATTTTAGCTGCAGTTTTATATAGATTGATAATGTGAATTCCATTACGCTCCATATAAATGTAAGGAGCCATATTAGGATCCCATTTTCTAGTCATGTGTCCGAAGTGAACACCTGCTTCTAGTAATTCTTTTACTTCTATTTTGTTTGCCATTTTGTACTAGTTTACGTTCTGTTGATTAGCAATATATAAATGGCGGTTTCCCTGGCTTTATATATTTAGATGCTAAACTATTTCCTACCTCGGTAGGAGAGCAACAATAACTGTGTTTTTTAATTTCAATAAATAATTGATAATGTCTTGTCCCATTTGAACAAGACAGGTAATATTAACGTTTAGAGAATTGGAATCTCTTACGAGCTTTCTTCTGACCGAATTTCTTACGTTCAACCATTCTTGGGTCTCTTGTTAATAAACCTTCTGGTTTAAGGATAGCTCTGTTTTCGATGTTAGCTTCGCACATTGCACGAGCTAATGCCATTCTTACAGCTTCTGCCTGACCAGTTGAACCACCTCCGTAAACGTTTACTTTTACATCAAAGTTGTTTACATTTTCTGTCATAGACATTGGTTGTAAAACTTTGTATTGTAAAGTTGCAGTTGGAAAGTAAGTTGCGAATTCTTTTTTGTTTACAGTGATTTTTCCTGTTCCTTCAGAAACATATACACGTGCAACAGCGGTTTTTCTTCTACCGATTTTGTGAATAACTCCCATTACTTAAGATCGTTTAGGTTAACAGTTCTAGGTTTTTGAGCTCCGTGAGTATGCTCAGCACCTACAACAACATTTAGATTTCTAAAAAGTTCAGCTCCTAATTTGTTTTTAGGTAACATTCCTTTTACAGCTTTTTCTACTAATAATGCAGGGTTTTTAGCTTGCAATACTTTAGCAGTTAAAGTTCTTTGTCCTCCTGGGTAACCTGTATGACGCATGTAAATTTTGTCATTCATTTTTGTACCTGTAAGGTTAATTTTTTCTGAGTTGATAACAATTACGTTATCTCCACAGTCAACGTGCGGTGTGTAACTTGGTTTGTACTTACCTCTTAAGATCATTGCAACCTTTGAAGCAAGACGTCCTAAGTTATGACCTTCAGCGTCAACAACAATCCACTCTTTAGTTACAGTGGCTTTGCTAGCTGAAACTGTTTTGTAGCTTAATGCGTCCATAATATTATTTTAATTAAACATTCCATCCCCAATAAAGGGGATGCAAAAGTACAATTAATTATTTTAAAACCAAATACCTGAAAAGAATATTTTATCTGCTGAAAATCAGGCTGTCAGTTTTGCATTTAAATCAATAAAAAAAAACCACCTTCACAATAACGCGAAGGTGGTTCAATATTTTGAGTTTTTTTGTTAAACAATAAACAAATTTGCAATGTCTACAACTTGTTGTGTTGTTAAAGGCTCGTCGTAAGCTTCTGATCCAGCGGCAGCTCCAAATAAACCGGCAGTATTATACCCTGCCTGCATAATAACATCTTCTCCAGCATATACGGCTTGCGTTGCTGCCGGCATTCCGGCTCCTCTCTCGGCATTAGAAATCCATCCCTTTAAGCCGCGTAATCTTCTGACTTCAGATGCGTGTCGTGCTTCAACAGAATGTATTTGCAAGGCAGCCGTTAATAAATCGGGTGCTGAAATTAAATTGGCAGCCTGTCCTTTGTAAGCTCTCACTCCTGTATCTTCAAATGCCTGAGCCAATGCTAAAAAGGTTGCATAATCATTAAAAGGATCAAATGCTCCTCCTACAGTAAAATCAAAAGTTGGTTTCGGAACAAAATTGGCACTCATTGTACCGCCTAGTCCCGCAATTAAAAATTTTACGTGGTCTGCTTCATGATCTGCAATTTGTTGAAAAACTTTTAAATCACGTCCGCCATTTTCTAATGCCGGAATTACTCCTGAATCTAGTGCCATGGCATAGAATTCATTTTCAAGGTATTCTAATGTTAAAGCAAATTGCAAAGCCCCAATTGGAGTAGCCGGAGTAGGAGTGATGTCTTTTGCCAGTGCTTTATTTGCCATTGCAGATAATCCGAAAGGAATTGATGCCAGTGCCAAATTTTTACCGATATTTCCAAACTGATTAAAACTGTCTCTTCTGGAACCGGTACTTCTCATTAAACTATCATCTGTGAAGGTTTCTATAAATTTTAAAATATTCATAATTTCTAAGTTTTAGCTAGTTAACATTAAGGTAGGTATTGAGCAGTAAATTTTGTAGTAATAAATCCTCCTGCAATTGGCAGAATTTTAGATGGATCTTTTGCAACATCTAGTCCGGTTGATGTATTTATAATATCGTCACCAGCAAAATCTTTAGAATTTGGGTTAATTAAACTTCTAATCGCAGAAGCGTGTCGGGCTTCAACAGAAACTATTTTTCCGGCTAATAATAAATAGTCAGCACTTTTAATTAGTCTGCCCGCACCGTTGTATGCGGCAACTCCAGTGTCTTCAAGAGCCTTTGCAGTGGCTAGAACTTCATTGCGGCTGCTAAAGTTTAAAGAACCGTAATTGAATGCTAAGGAGGGAAGCAATTGTGAACTTGGGTCAGGAAGAGCTCCTGTTAAAGCAGCTTTAAAAAAATCACGATGAATTACTTCGTGATAATATAAGTCAGTTAAAACCTGACGTTCAATATCACTGAAAGTAGCATTGAAATTTGTAGAATTTACAACTTTTGTATAAAAATCAGCTTCAAGTTGTTCTAAAGCATAGGCATAGGTAAGTACGCCAAAATCTCCGGAGCCTAAGTCAAATACTCCGTTTTTTATTCCGGGCAGGGAATTGTCCTGCATATTGTCTTCATTATTATTGTCGCTGCAACCAGCCAGAACCAAACCTGCACCAACTAATGTTAAGCCACTAAGCTTAAGAAAGCTTCTTCTGTTATTCAGTGAAGGATCAACTTCATGAATTTTAACTTCGTTTTTCATAATCAAGGTCTTTTATTAGGTTAATAACGTGTATTAAGTTATTAACGAGATTTTAAGAGAAATGGTTTTTGAAAATCGATGTTTCTTTGTTTTATTTTGAAAGTCCGTGTGATTTTTAAATAGTACCAGGTCTTTTTTGTTTTATTTTAGGTAATTCTACTATATTTGTATTAATTACATAAAATTTTATTAGATGAAAGCTAAAGCAACTCTAAAACAAATTGCGAAGGAACTTGGTGTTTCTGTGTCTACAGTGTCTAAAGCATTGAATGACAGTCCGGAAATTAGTGAGCAAACGAAGGTGAAGATTAAGGAGTATGCCAAACTCAAAAATTATAAACCCAATGTTATTGGTCTGAACTTAAAAAACCGTAAGACTAAAACAATTGGTGTAATTATACCTAATATATTAAACTCCTTTTTTGCTAAGGTTTTTAGCGGTATCGAAAAAGTAGCCGATAAAAAAGGATATAATGTAATCACTTGTATTTCTAATGAGTCTTTAGAAAAAGAAGTTCATACACTTGAAATGTTAAGTAACGGAACTATTGATGGCTTTATACTTTCGGTTTCAGAAGAAGCTCAAAAACTTCAGGATTACAATCATTTTTCTGCCATTATAAATGACGGAACTCCAATTGTAATGTTTGATCGTATTGCTGACGAAGTAGAATGTGATAAAGTAGTAGTAGACGATTTTGATTCTGCTTTAAATTCTACACAGCATTTAATTAATTTAGGATGTAAAAACATTGCCTTAATTTCTTCTGTAGATAATTTAAGTGTTGGAAAATTAAGAGCTGATGGATATTTGAAAGCTTTAAAAGACAATAATATTCCGGTAAACGAAAAAATTATCCTTCGTACCGATTCTGAAGAAGATATGAAAGCTAAAATTGATGGAATTTTTGATAGCAAAATCGATGGAATTTTTGCATTAGACGAAAATGATTCAGTTGCAGCGTTAAGAGTTAGTTTGAAAAAAGGATACAAGGTTCCTGAAGATATTTCGATAATTGGTTTTGCTGATGGAATTTTAGCTTCTAGACGTTTGTCACCAAGTTTAACAACAGTAAGCCAGCACGGAATTGAAATTGGTGAAGTTGCTGCCAAGAGGTTAATCAAAAGATTAGAAGAAAACGAAGAAGAAACTTCAGATTACGAAACAATCGTTATTAAGACGGTTTTGAAAGAAAGAGAATCGACTAGAAAAGTTAAATAAATAAAACAAAAACCATCCGTAGCAGCGGATGGTTTTTTGTTTAAAAAGCGTATGGAAATTTTGGATTTTTGTAATTCTTTAATTTTTCAAAAGGAACTAAGAAAGATTCTTCACAGGCTCTTGCTGCTCTGTAAAAACTGGGAGTAAATTCAATTCCTTTTTCTGTATAATTCCAGGAAGGAAAATCCCAATATTCTTCATTTGTATAGTCACAAGGATCGTCGTCGTCGTTTTTTGGTTTTTCAAAATGATGTTCGATTTTAAGAAGTTCGAGAAGTTTTGGAGCAAAGTAATCACTTCGGTATTTAGAAAAAGCATCAAAATTATTTTCACTATCACCCGTCACACTTTTGTCAAAAGCCAGAATGTCGTCAATTCCATATTGTTTTCCATTATTTAGGTCAATCAGATAACCGCTGCCGCCAAAATCGGGATGAGCACCTCCACAAAACCAAGAATCAAAAGTTTGAAAGCCTAATAAGTTTGAATTAAGAAAATTTATTGTCGTTGTACTTTCTATTCCCTGTCCATTACTATATTCAAAACTAGATGAACAATTAAGCTGGTTTAATGTATTTTGGATATGTATTTGTTCTAAAATTGGATTAATCACAGCTTTATTTTTTTCAGAAAAACCAGTTCCTAATCTAAAGAAATCAGAATCGCAATGTTTTTCAGAATACCAGACAAATTCTTTGTTATTGTAAAGTGTGGTTTTCTGTTTTTTAAATTCAAGGAACTTATATTTCACCAGATTTAAGCGCTCGTCTTCAAATCTAATTTTGAGATTTGATTTGTAATGATCAAAATTTACAGGTTCAAGATGAACAGTCAATTGTTTATCCTTAGCATCATACCAAAAACCATCGAAATTATTGCCTGATTTTTTTAAATAAAATTTTTCAGTGATAATATCGCCGGGCTTAAAATAGAAAGTATAATTATTGCTGTCTTTTAATTTTGCCTCCAGCTTAATATCTTTTAATGAATTCTTATAGAAATAAACTGCAGTCAGATTAGTTTCATTAGCTGATTTATAAACCTGAAGAGTCATAAAAATGGTGCTTTTGCCCAAAGTTCCTTCGAGATAATATATTTTGTCCTGACAAAATGAAATCGCTGAGTACATTATAAATAGAAATAAAAGAACTTTTTTCATGATAACCAATTTTAAAATGCAATATTATTTTGTGTTTTTGACAATGTACAAGTTTTTGCTTTCATCGTCAGAAATTAAGGTAAACTTCAAATTTGGATTAGAATAATAACTGTATTTTTTTTTCAAAGAGTTTTCCATTTTTATTTGGTTGCCTTTTTTGGTGCTGTGTATTGTCTTTTCCTCAGTATCATAATCATCCAAGTAAATATCTTCTTTTTTGAATTTTAGTGTGTCTTCTGCAAAAGGTATATCGACATAAGCAATTCCATCCCAGTAATAAGAAGTATAAGGGCTGTTGGACTGGGTTTGCCCTATCATAATTGAATTATAATCTAATTTTTGATAATATCTAACCTTTATTTTATCGTTTGGTATATTATCACGTACATCTTCATTAATAATATTTTTATGCTGCTTCGAGCTTAGATCCCGGGCATTACTATATATGTCTTCACCTACGCCATAAACTACATACCATTGATTATTTGCGTAATATATTATAGATTCTCTTTTTTCAGAAGGTATGGAGTGATTTCTCCAGCTATAAAAAGATTCTAAGTAAGTGCAATTTGGTATAATAGTATCGTAATAATATTGATGTAATTTTTCAACAGACCAGGTTAAATCTTTGTTTACTGGAATAAAATCTTTTTTTGTTTTGTTTCCATCTGTGGGCCAGGTTTGGTAATAAAGCAGGCCTTTGTTTACTATTTGTTTGTTAAGCAAAACGATATCGCCAAACTCAGATTGATCAGACGAGGAAGTTTTAAAGTTTATTGTGTCTAAAACTTTTCCAAAGGAATCCATTTTAAATAATGTATTGCTGTAATTATCACCTGTATTTCCTCCCCCGTGATCATAAGGTTCAGATTTGGTAATCACTTTAACCATGATTTTATCATTTGAAATCTCGAGTATCTGAAAAGTATAACAATACTCAGCCCCTTTCTGAAATAATGATATATCATGATCACCAAATTTTTTAACTTCAGATAAATTTTTATAAGTCACAAATTCACCTGGCAGTTTTTTGCGGGGCAAAAGATTTATTACAAAAGTATCCAAACCTAAAGCCAGGCTAACATTGATTTGATAGATTATAAATAAGACAACTATTGTTACAAGAGAATACGTTATCGTTTTTTGTTTCATTTCTGTTTTTCTAATGCGCTTCCAGCCAGTCTTTCCCTAAACCAAGCTCAACTTCTAATGGAACTGCCATTTTGAAAGCATTTTCCATTTCGTGTTTAATCATTGGCTGAATTTTTTCGAGTTCATCATTGTGAACGTCGAACACAAGCTCATCATGAACCTGAAGAAGCATTTTAGATTTCCAGTTTTCTTCCTGTAATTTTTTATGAATGTTGATCATTGCGATTTTAATCACATCGGCAGCACTTCCCTGAATTGGGGCATTAACCGCATTTCGTTCGGCTGCACTTCTTACTACGGCATTTGCAGAATTAATGTCTTTTAGATAACGACGACGGCCTAAAATAGTTTGTACATATCCTTTCTCGCGGGCAAATTCAATTTGTTCATTGATATAAGATCTTAATCTTGGGTATGTTTTGTAATAGGCTTCAATTAAAGCAGCGCTTTCGCTTCTTGATAATGAAGTCTGGTTACTCAGTCCAAAAGCAGAAACACCATATATAATTCCGAAGTTTACTGTTTTAGCATTACTTCTTTGTTCACGAGTTACATCCTCTAGCGCAACATCAAAAACTTTTGCAGCGGTAGACCTGTGAATGTCTTCTCCGTCCTGAAAAGCTTTAATCATGTTTTCTTCACCACTTAGGGCAGCAATAATTCTTAATTCAATCTGCGAGTAATCGGCAGAGATTAAAGTGTGATTTTCGTCGCGAGCCACAAAAGCTTTACGAATCTGACGTCCTCTTTCAGTACGAATTGGAATATTTTGCAAGTTTGGATTATTGGAACTTAAACGCCCTGTTGCAGCAACAGTTTGCATGTAATCCGTATGTACTCTTAATGTTTTTTTGTCCACCTGTTCTGGTAAAGCCAAGATATAAGTACTTTGTAATTTTACCATTTGGCGCCAGTCCAGAATTTGTTTTACGATTGGATTATCGTTGGCTAAATAAGTTAAGACTTCTTCTCCGGTTGCATATTGACCTGTTTTGGTTTTCTTTTGTTTTGCACCGCCAATTTTCATTTTATCAAACAGAATGTCCCCTAATTGTTTTGGAGAAGCAAGATTAAATTTCTCGCCAGCTGTTTCATAAATTTGTTGCTCTAAAGATTTGATTTCAACATCCATTTCTTTAGACATAGCGCTAAGGAAATCAACATCCAGACGAATTCCTTCAGTTTCCATTGCAGCCAAAACACTTACTAACGGAATTTCGATTTCATCAAAAAGTTTTTTAGTTTCTGTTTTGTCTAATTCGGTTGTGAAGATTTCTTTTAATTGTAAAGTAATATCGGCATCTTCGGCGGCATATTCTTTAATATCTTCTAAAGGAACATCACGCATCGAAAGCTGATTTTTTCCTTTTTTACCAATTAAGTCTTCAATTGGTTTTGGAGAATATTTTAAATAAGTTTCGGCTAAAATATCCATATTATGACGCATATCCGGATTGATCAGATAATGTGCAATCATCGTGTCAAAAAGTTTTCCTTTTACCGTAACACCATAATTTGAAAGAATTTTCAAATCGTATTTTAAATTCTGTCCAATTTTTTCGATGTTTTCATTTTCAAAAAACGGAATAAATTTATCGACTAAAGCTTGTGCTTCTTCTCGGCTTTCAGGAAACGGAACGTAAAATGCTTTTCCTTTTTCGAAGGCAAAAGACATTCCAACAAGTTCTGCATGCAAAGCATCAATTCCTGTTGTTTCAGTATCAAAACAAACTGAAGGCTGATTCTGTAAATTTTGTAAAAGCAATTTTATACCTAAATCTCCCTGAATAGTCTGGTAGGAGTGAGGTGTGTCTGATAATGTATTGTAGAAAGAAGTTCTCTGTGTTTCTGTTCCTTCATCTGTAGTAGCGCCTCCAAAAAGATCAAACTGATCGTCATTTTTAGGTTGTGCTTTTTTATATAATTTGGCATCAGAAACTTCTGGTGCGGCAGTTTGGGTTCCATCTGTTTTGAACAAATTATCAAACTGTTCCGCCATTCTTCTAAATTCCAGTTCCTGGAAAATAGCATCCGTTTTTTCAATATCCGGACGTGTTAATTCATAATCAGTCTCGTCAAAAGTTACAGGACAGTCTAGTAAAATAGTGGCCAGTGTTTTAGAAAGCAACCCTTTTTCTTTATTGGCTTCGATATTTTCTTTCATCTTCCCTTTTAGCTTATCTGTATTTGCCAAAAGATTTTCCATTGTACCAAATTCTTTTAGAAGTTTTTTGGCGGTCACTTCACCAACTCCCGGAAGTCCTGGAATATTATCGGCAGCATCACCCATCATTCCCAAAAAGTCTATTACTTGTTCAGGTCTTTCGATTTCAAATTTCTCTAAAACTTCAGGAACACCCCAAATTTCGATTCCATTACCCATTCGGGCCGGTTTGTACATGAAAATATTTTCAGAAACCAATTGGGCAAAATCCTTATCGGGAGTCACCATAAAAACTTTATAGTTTTGTTTTTCAGCTTGTTTTGCAATAGTTCCAATTAAATCATCGGCTTCAAAACCGGCTACTTCAATAATAGGAATATGCATTGCTTTTAATAATTCACAAATATAAGGTACGGCAATTTTTATCGCTTCTGGCGTAACATCACGATTTGCTTTGTATTCCGGGAATATTTCATTTCGCAGCTGACTTCCGCCTTTGTCAAAAGCAACAGCAAGATGATCTGGTTTTTCTCTTTTAATAACATCCAAAAGCGAGTTCATAAAACCCATAATTGCAGATGTATCCATTCCTTTTGAGTTGATTCTCGGGTTTTTTATGAAGGCATAATAACCACGAAAAATTAATGCATAAGCATCTAGAAGAAAAAGGCGTTTTTGAGTTGACATATTAAAAATATTAGTCTGTAAAAATAAACAATTGGGTTCTCAAAAATTAGACTAACAGGATTTTTTTTCCACCATAAATTTTTTTTACCATATAAGTAATATAAGTTCATTTAATATATAGGACGCAACTAATCGTTACATATTAAAATGTGGAGACGCACTGCTGTGCGCCTCTGCTAAAATGAACTTATATTACTTATATGGTTCAAAAACCCACAAAGCGTTAATATCAAGTTAAAAATTTTTGTTCAGGGATTTCTTCATTTTGGCTTCATGTTACAGAGGTAATTTTGATCTGTAAAATAAAAGGTATTAATTTAAAATTTTAGAAATCATGAGAAATTTATTGATGTTATTAGTAGCAGTTTTAGGTACAAGTGCAATGGTTCATGCATTTCCTGCAAAAGATCCAAAAGCAACTCCTGCAAAAGAAGTTAAAGCAACAAAACATCCTAAACACAAATCTGATAAAAAAACAAAATCAGAAAAAAGTGAAGCTCCAAAAGCTGAAACAGCAAAAGTGAAAAAATAAGCAAAGAAACTATTGAAAAAGTAATTTAAAATTAAGAAATCATGAAAAATTTATTTTTAGTATTAGCAGCAGTTTTAGGTACAAGTGTAATGATTGCAGCTCCTGCTCCAATTAAAAAAACACCTGCAAAAGAGGTTAAATCTACACCTGTACAAGATGACAAAGCTGCTCCGGCAAAAGAATCTAAAACTGCAAAACATTCTAAACACAAAGCTTCTAAAAAAGCGAAATCGGCTGCAACTGAAACTCCGGCAACAGCAAGTGTGAAAAAATAGTGTTTGTTTTTGTTTTGTTTTCAAAGCATTGTAAGGGAGACAAAACAGGAATAATGATTATGAGAATGCGGTTGAATAAAGCTGATGAAGTAATTTGTCAGCTTTTTTTATTCGTTAATTTTTTAATAATAGATATCGAAGCTTTTGATAATTGATTAATTTTAATTGTACTTAAATGTATTTCTTATGAATATTTTGATTGTAGAGGATAATAAAGAACTGGCAGTAGAAATCTACGATTTTCTTTGTAATGCGGGGTATATCTGTAAGATTGCTAATACCTGCGAAGATGCCTTGGAAGAATTTGGAAGCAATGATTATGATGCTATGTTGCTGGATTTAGGTTTGCCGGACGGAGATGGATTTGAAGTGCTTCAAACGGTTCGAAAAACGCAGTCAAAAATGGCAGTAATCGTACTTACAGCCAGAGGAGAATTAGACGATAGAATAAATGGCCTGCATTTAGGAGCCGATGATTATTTGACTAAACCTTTTGCGCTTACAGAGCTGAGCGCGAGATTGTTTGCTGTAATACGCAGGATTCATGGCTTTACGGTGAATAGTTTAAGTGTTAATGGTTTTTTGTTGCAGCTTCAGGATTATAAAGTGAGTTATGATGGAATCCCGATCAATCTGACTAAAAAAGAATTTGATATTTTTCAATATCTGGTTTTAAATAAAAACAGAGTTATTACCCGATTACAATTAACAGAACATATTTGGGGAGATATCCTGGAGGTGAATTCAGATTCAAACTTTATTGATGTGCATGTTCGAAACCTTCGAAAAAAATTAGATAAACACACTTCAATAGATTGGTTTGAAACCGTTAGAAACGTGGGATATCGTATTAACGAGTAAATAAATTTCTGTGAAAATAAAACATCAATTAGCCATTTTTAATGCACTGACAAGATTGTTGGTGATTTTGATTTTATGGTTAATGCTTCCTATTTTGGTAGAAAATGTAGTCTACAGGCATATTAATAATGGCCTTATTGAAAAAAAGAAAAAATTTATTGATCATCTGGATAAAAATGAAATTAATGATTTTATCGAGAACTCTGATGATTCGACCGAAACATATTCGCAGTTTTCTACCTTGCACAGCGAATTTCTTGTACTTTCGAGAATGCCTGTCAAACCCAAGCAAAAAAAGACAACTTTTAGCAATGAATATCGAACGATAGAGGGGGAGGAAAACGAATATAGAATTCTGCAATATCATTTTACCTATGAAGGAGAAGATTATCAACTAGAAATAGGCAGTAGTCTTAGTGAAGTAAATGATCTTACCTTTATCATCAGGTTTTTTATTATTATAGTTTTGGTGGTTATTCTGTTAGTTACTTTTCTGGCCGATACGGTTTACATTGAATATCTTCTTAAGCCATTTTATAAAATTATTGATACCAAAATAAGGCGAGTCAATGAGCCAGAAGCCTTTGATCATACGCCGATTAATGCAAAATCGAGAGATTTTCGTGAGCTCGATCTGGTTTTAAATCAAATGATGGATCGAATTGCTGAGCTTTTCAAAAAAGAAAAGCAATTTATTTCAAATGTTTCTCATGAATTGCTGACGCCAATTGCTTTGCTAAAAAATAAATTCGAGAATTTACTGCAGAATGATTCTTTAGATGATAATGCTTTTGATAAAATCGCAGGTTCGTTAAAAACATTAGATATGTTGAAGAAGATAATTAATAATTTGTTACTGATTTCCAGAATTGAAAACAATCAATATGAAGCAAACGAAGCTATTGATTTTTCTGAAATAGTAAATGAACTGCAGGAAGATTTACAGGATAGAATAGAGGATAGGGAAATACGGTTTTTGAACAATATGCAGCATCATTATAGTTTTACGGGGAATAAAACGCTGATTCATATTTTGTTTTATAATTTGGTGACCAATGCGATAAAATACAATAAACCAAATGGTACAATTACAGTTGCGGATGGTTTTGCAGATGAAAGGTATTTTGTTTCTATTTCGGATACAGGCGTTGGATTGAGTGAATCTCAACTTGAAAAAATATTTAACCGGTTTACCCGTATCAGTTCAGATCAGGATGGTCAGGGCTTGGGACTTGCGATTGCTGAGAGTATTGGTTCTTTTCATCATATAGAAATAAAAGTCACTTCCGTTTTAAACGAAGGCACTGTGTTTATGTTATTGCTTCCTGAGGCGCCAAAACATAATTAAAAGTTAATTTTCTGAGATAGGTTTTATCTTCATTTTATCTTCATTTACTGATTCTATCTTTGATGTATAATAATTGAAATAATAACAATTTATAAAAACTACAATCATGAGAAAATTAGTAATGTTAGCAGTGGCGGTTCTAGGAACAACTGCAATGGTAAATGCTCAAACAACTCCAGCACAAACTACTCCGGTAAAAGAAGCTAAAGCTCCTAAAAAAGACAAAAAAGCAGATAAAAAAGCTAAAAAAACAGAGGCTGTTAAGCCAGAAGCTGCAAAAGCTCAAAAATAAAACAACATAGGTTTGCCTAATAAACTATGTTGTGGTTTATAGAAGGTTTTAAAAATTTGGTAGAGAAAAAGCTGATGGAGAAATCCATCGGCTTTTTGCTGTTTTTTGAGTTAAATTTTTGATAATAAAAAGCAATAAAATTTTCATTCTTTGTTACTTTGCTTAAAACTATAATTAATGATCCTTAAATTTATAATTCTTTGTGTCCTTTTTCTGCTTCTCGAGTTTTATTCCTATCAAGCTGTTCGTACCCTTATAAAATTAAGATGGATTTTAATAAGCTACCAGATTATTAGTTTTTTGCTGTTAGCATTTATTCTGTACTCTTTTTCTCAGGTGGACCGATCAGTTGGTCAAACCAAACAGTTTATGTTTACAACAGGTTTGATGCTGCTTATATACGTTCCAAAGATTGTAATGACACTGATTTTATTTGGCGAAGATATTTTTAGAATAGGTGCAAGTATTTTAAATTATTTTATTTACAATACTCCAAGAAAAGAAATGATGCCAGATCGACGAAAATTTGTCAGTCAGATTGCATTGGGATTGGCTGCCGTACCTTTTTTGTCTTTGATTTATGGAATTTTTGAAGGAAAATATAATTTTAAAGTCATCAAACAAACGGTTTTTTTTCCGGATCTTCCGGATGCTTTTGATGGTTTTAAAATCACTCAGATTTCTGATGTTCACAGTGGGAGTTTTGATAATCCTGAAAAAATAAATTATGCGATTGACTTAATAAACCAACAAGAATCCGATATGATTTTGTTTACCGGTGACATCGTAAATACACATGCAAAAGAAATGCATCCTTGGCTGGAAACATTTAGTCGAATTAAAGATTATAAGTATGGAAAGTTTTCTGTTTTAGGAAATCATGATTATGGTGAATATGTTACCTGGCCATCTGAGAAACAGAAAGATGAAAATTTTGAGGAAATTAAAAGTCTTTACGGAAAGATCGGTTTTAAGTTAATGCTGAATGAACATACCTACATTGAGAAAGGGAATGATAAAATTGCTTTGATTGGAGTAGAGAACTGGGGTGTAAATTTTAAGAAAGCCGGAGATTTAAATAAGGCTTCACAAAATGTAGATCAGAATGATTTTAAAGTCCTAATGAGCCACGATCCAAGTCACTGGGATGCCGAAATCAAAGACCATCCTAAAAAGTTTCATCTAACGCTGGCAGGCCATACACACGGAATGCAGTTTGGAATTGAAATTCCGGGATATTTTAAATGGAGTCTTGCACAATATATTTATAAACAATGGGCTGGCTTATATGAAAACGCTGGAAGATACGTTTATGTTAACCGCGGATTTGGTTTTCACGCCTATCCGGGAAGAGTTGGAATCATGCCGGAAATCACAGTCATTGAACTAAAAAAAGGCAACAATGTGGCTTAATTCGTTAAAAATGCTACATTTGTAGAATATTTATCTCTTTTAAGTAGATTAATAAATTTTAAATTTTTGGTTTTATGTCAAAATTTGGAGAACTAATAAATGCTCAAGTCCCTGTGTTAATTGACTTTTACACAGATTGGAATGAATCGTCAGTTTCTATGCATCCTGTAATTAAGGATGTTGCGGCTGCACTTGGTGATAAAGCCAAAGTAATCAAAATTGATGTTGATAAAAATCAGGAACTGGCTGAGGCGCTTCGTATTAAAGGGCTTCCGACGCTAATGATTTATAAAGAAGGTCAAATGATCTGGAGGCAATCTGGTGAACTTGATGCCAATACTATTATAGGAATTGTTCAGGAACAATTTAATAATCAATAAAAACTACTTAGCTGATGTTGTTTAGTGAATAACATCAAATGCATATCCATTTTCTTTTAAAAAATGTAATGTTTTAGGTAACGCAAATTTAAGATTTTGCGATGCTTTTATGCTGTCATGAAAAACAATTACACTTCCTGATGTTACATTTTTAGTAACATTTTCAAGACATTTTTCAGGAGTTATAGACTGGTCAAAATCTGCGCTTAAAACATCCCACATTACTATTTTATAACCAAGACTTCTTAGGATTTTAGATTGTGCTTTTTTTATTTTTCCGTAAGGCGGACGAAATAATAAACCATTCAGTTTTTTCTCCTCTGCTAAAATTGAGGCACAATTTTTTACATTTTCAATATAGTCATTTGTTTGACTTTTCCATCCATTTATATGATTCATGGTATGGTTTCCAATGGCGTGACCTTCGGCAATTAAGCGTTCAAATAAAGACGAATTTGCGTTTATATTTTTACCGATACAAAAAAAGGTAGCTTTTGCATCAAATTTTTTTAACTCAGTTAAAACCCAATCAGTAACTTCTGGGGTTGGTCCATCATCAAACGTCAGGTATATTTTCTTTTCTTTGTTTGGAATATCCCAACAATATTTAGAAAACACCGTTTTTATAAATAAATTCGTTTTTACCCAATAAGGTTTCATTTTGAAATGATTTAGAGATATGTAAAATTAAAAAATGCAGCGCTATTTATCTAAAAGCGCTGCATTTTTTTAATCAGTATATTTTTCGTATATTATTCTTTTTCACGTCCAAAACGTTCAAAAACATTTACATAAGTGTTAAATGTCTTTTTGTGTTTTTCATAAAAGGCTTTGTCGTTATTTCTGTCCATAACCTGTAAAAGACTTCTGTATCGCTCAATATCTGTAATAATATCCATTGCAAGATCAGTCTGGTCGTTAGTCGGTAATGTTGAATAATAGTTTAAGCTTTCGTTGTACTTTTTAACTAATTTATTAAGCAAATCTTGTGCTTTTGCAGTTTCACCAACTTTATAATACCCTTCGGTAAATGGTTCTACTAATGAGTAATATCCAAATTTATCCAAAGGCATTTTTGTAATAGCTAAATTGATTACGTTTTTGGCTTTGTCGATTTTACCTTCAGCGATAAGTTCGTTCATTAAACGCGATAAGTTTGTACGGTACGTAATGCTGTTTCTTCTAGTCTCAGGATCGTGATAAATCTTGTCGCTCTCACTGTTACCCCAATCCCATTTCATTACAATGTCATAAGATTTATCAGCATCAATTTGTCCCATATCCATTGGTCCTCCATCTTTCGATGGAACATTTTTAACAGGAACTAATTTGTAAACCATTCCATCTAACTGAAGATAGTTTTTTAGCCATAAATAATCTTCATCGTCAAAAGCACCACCACTAAAGTAAATTGGACGTTTCCAATTGTTATTGGCTAAAATATCAAGCATCATTAAACGATTTTTGTAGATCGCGCTTCCTTTGATGTCTATGTCTATATAAGGAACAATAGAATCATTGTATTTCGGATTTACCACTTTGTTTTTGATGATAACATTTTTATCAATAGGTACTCTGATTTTATTTGTTGGAAAAAAATGAATCGTTTGGCCGTTTTGTAAACCAACCGTTGATTTTGGGTTTTTGATAAAATCAATAAAATCGGTAAGGTTCCAACGAGTTTCTATTTTTGGAATATGGGCAACATAATCTAGTTTATCTCCTACATATTCTTCGTGTTTGAAAGATATTGGTAAAGGATCAGATTCGTAAGCTTTGGCTTTCATTTGATCAATGTACCAATCTGTCATAAATAAACTTGTATTAACGATTTTCACATCGGTTCTAAAATGTTCAATTTCCTGCGCATACCATAGCGGGAACGTGTCGTTGTCACCAATTGTAAATAAGATTGCGTTCTTGTCACAAGAGCTTAAATATGCTTTTGCCATTGCAACGGCAGTATATCTGTTTGATCTGTCGTGATCATCCCAGTTTTGAGATGCCATCAAAATTGGAGCAGCCAGTAAACTTGCAGCAATGATAACTGGTCCGGCAATTTTTGGAGCAATATAATTTTTAATACTTTCGTAAAGAGAATAAACTCCAAAGCCTATCCAGATTGCAAAGACATAAAATGATCCTACAAGGGCATAATCTCTTTCTCTAGGTTCAAATGGCCTTTCATTCAAATAGATTTTTAAAGCGATTCCTGTAAATAAGAATAAAGCCAAAAGCACATAAAAACTTTTAAGATCTTTATTAGCATGGTACATTATTCCTATAAGTCCTAGGATAAACGGAAGGAAAAAGTAAACATTTCTACCTTTGTTGTTTAAAACATCACTTGGTAAGTTGTTTTGAGAGCCTAAATGAACAGAATCAAGAGGTTTGATGCCGCTAATCCAGTTCCCGTCTAAGTTATCGTATTTCCCCTGGACATCGCTTTGACGTCCAACAAAATTCCACATCAAATATCTCCAGTACATATATCCAAATTGATATTCAAACATAAAGCTGAAATTATCTATAGTTGATGGTTTTTCGATAATTAAATAATCTTTATAGCTATTTAAGAACTTAACATAACCTTCGTTATCAATTTGCTTTTGTGCGTATGCTTTTCTGAATTCAGAAACAGTTTTTTCGACCTCGTTTCTCAATTGAGATGTTGCTTTATTGTACTCATCTTCGGTTAATTGACTTGCATCAATTCCGTATTTTGCTAAATCTTCCTCATATGGATAATTTGGGTTTATTTTAAATTTAGGAGGATTAGTAAAACTGATATAGTTTTGAATGTGTCCAGTTTCAGTGCTCCACATTCTTGGCAGAATTGTTTTTTGATTGTCATCTGAGTTCTGTTCTGCATTTTTATAATTATTGGTAATAACGTATTTACCAGTTTTATAGTCTCTTTCGTAGTTAGGTTTTTTGTCTAAATATGGGTTTTTTTCGTCAAGACCTGAAAAAACCTCCGTGTATTGAGGGCCATAGAATAATGGGTTTACACCATATTGTTCACGATTGTAATAAGCTAAAACCTCTGTAGCATCAGATGGTTTGTTTTCGTTAATTACCGTATTGGCATTCGCACGAACAGGTAGCATCATCCAGGTTGAGAAACCAATCAGAATAAATAAAATACAAAGTAGAATAGTATTGTAAAAAATTAGCCCTTTTTGCTTCGTATATTTTAATCCAAAATAGAAAAAAGCAACCAAAAGTAAAGCGACAAAAATAGTTCCTGAGTTAAAAGGAAGTCCCATGCTGTTTACCATGAATACTTCTGTTTTTCCAAAGAAAGCCATTGTTAATGGTAAAAGCAACTTGAAAATAAATAATAGAATTCCAATTACTACTACATTGGCTATAAGAAAGTTTTTAATTGTTACTTTTTCGTAATGCTTGAAATAGTAAAGAAACCCTATCGATGGAATTGTTAATAAAGCCATGAAGTGAACTCCAAAAGAAAGCCCTACAACAAGAGAGATGATTAATAGCCATTTGTTTCCTTTTGGTTTGTCCATATCTTGTTCCCAACGAAGACCAAGCCAGAAAAGTAAAGCAATTAATAAAGAAGCCATCGCATAAACTTCTGCTTCTACGGCATTAAACCAAAAACTATCAGAAAAAGTGTAGGCAAGTGCTCCAACAAATGAACTACCTAAAATTACGATAGAATTGTTTTGATCAATTTCGGTAAAACGAGCAACGATTTTCTTTAAAATCATTGACGAAGACCAAAACATGAACAGAATTGTAAATGCACTGGAGAAAACAGACATCATATTTACCATTAGTGCCACATGCTGTGCATCTGTTGCAAACATGGCAAAAAACGCTCCCATCATTTGGAATAAAGGTGCTCCGGGAGGGTGTCCAACTTCAAGTTTAGCGGCTGTAGCGATGTATTCACCACAATCCCAAAAGCTCATTGTTGGTTCAACAGTTAATGTGTAAGTAATTAAAGCGATTGCAAATGCAAACCAACCAATAATAGTATTCCATTTATTGAAATTGAATTGTGCCATATTTAGGTGTTAAAATTTTGTATGTTTTTCAATCCTACAAAGAAAATGTTTTTTTATGTAAAGAAACGAGCATTAACAAAAAATTCTATAAAACAAGTCAGTAAAAAGTAATGTATTGTTTATGAGGTGTTTCTGAAATTGCAAGGTGTTTCAAAGTTAAAAAAAGCAAAAAAAATGATTTTTTTTTGGCAAAAAGTTTGCGTAAACTAAATAAAGCCTTAAATTTGCACTCGCTTAACCGCACTGCTGGTCTATGGTGTAATGGTAACACAACTGTTTTTGGTGCAGTCTTTCTAGGTTCGAGTCCTAGTAGACCAACATAAAGCCTCTCAGAAATGAGAGGCTTTTTTTATGCAAAAAAAAATATATTAAAAGTTTGCATAATCTAAATAAAGTTCTAATTTTGCACCCGCTTAACAGCATTGCTGGTCTATGGTGTAATGGTAACACAACTGTTTTTGGTGCAGTCTTTCTAGGTTCGAGTCCTAGTAGACCAACGTAAAAAGCCTCTCAATCGAGAGGCTTTTTTTATGGGGTAAACTGAACTAAGTTGTTTGTATTGGTGTTTTGCTTTAAATCTTAAAAGTAATTACGGGCTTAATGGAGTGGTTTACCAGTCCTTCGCTGATGCTTCCGTTGAAAAAGTGAGCAAAACCAGTTCTTCCGTGTGTGCACATTCCAATAGTGTCGGCATTTATGCTATTGGAGAAATTTAGGATTCCTTTTTCAATATTAGTATCGTTGTATATTTGTTTAGTATAATTGGTGAGTTTGAAATGATCTATAAAATCGTTCATTGCTTTTTCAAGAGCATGAGTTGGTTTGAAGCTGTTGGGTGTGCAAATGGTAACCAAGTGTATTTTTGAATTGAAGAATTGTGTAAAGTTTAATAGTTTTTCAAAAGGTTTTTTGGTTTCTTCTGAAAAATCAGAAGCGAAAACAATATTTGCAGCATTAAAATTTGGAATTTCTTTTTTTATGACTAAAACCGGAATTTCCGAATTTCGAACTACTTTTTCGGTATTGGAGCCAATTAGGAGTTCTTCAACTCCAGAAGAGCCGTGTGATCCCATTATGATTAAATCAACTTCGTAATCCTTGCTTACTTGAGTGATTCCGTGAATTGGTTTGTCCATTTTTACGATTTCAGTTACCGAAATTCCATCTAAATAGGGTTTTGATGATATTCCATCAAGCATTTCGTTGGCCTTTTTCATGAATAGCATTGTTTCCGGAATACTGGTGCCGCCAAGTATGGCGTCATTCATTTGGTGCGGCAATTCCAGCATATGCAAAATGATGATCTCTGAATCATTTTTTTTTGCAATTTGCGCAGCAACTTTCAAGGCGTCTTCTGCATGTTCTGAGAAGTCAGTAGGAACTAAAATTCGTTTCATAATTTTTTGGGTTAAATTATTGAGTAATCTGTTGTTTTATTGCTTCTATAAAGATAAGAAATATTATTAGAGCAATCAATTTATTTTGATTTATAAAAAAAACACTATATTTGCACCGTTATTTATTAAAATCTAAATAATGAGGGGACTAAGTGTCCCCTCTTTTTATAAAATTATGACATTTAAAGAAAAAGTAAACGGATTAATTACAGAAGCTCTTCTGGAAAAGCCATCGATCTTTTTGATTGACCTGGCAGTTTCAGATTCTTTTAAAATTAGTGTTGGTTTAGACGGTGATAATGGAGTGGCGCTGCAGGATTGTATTGATATTAGTCGTGCAATCGAGAATAATCTGGATCGTGAAGAGCAGGATTTTTCGCTTGAAGTAGCATCGGTTGGAGTAGGATCACCTTTGAAAATGACAAGACAATACAAGAAAAATATTGGTAGAACATTGATTGTTACTACAAATACTGAAAAAATTGAAGCAGAATTGGTTGAAGCTAACGATGTTTTTATAATTTTGTCTTGGGAAGCAAGAGAACCGAAAAAAGTAGGAAAAGGAAAAGAAACAGTTCAAAAAGAGCAACAAATACCTTATACAGAAATTAAAGAGGCAATTGTTACAGTAACATTTTAATTAAAGAATTCGCATGGAAAATTTAGCATTAATCGATTCATTCTCAGAGTTTAAAGATAATAAACTTATTGATCGTGTAACGCTTATGGCAATTTTAGAAGACGTTTTTAGAAATGCATTAAAGAAAAAATACGGTTCTGATGATAACTTCGATATTATTATAAATCCTGATAAAGGAGATATGGAAATTTGGAGAAGAAGAGTAATCGTTGCTGATGAGGATCTGGATTTTGAAAACGAAGAAATTACCTTGACTGAAGCAAGAATGATCGAAGCGGATTTTGAAATTGGTGAAGAAGTTTCTGAAGAGGTTAAATTGATTGATTTAGGAAGAAGAGCTATTTTAGCATTGCGTCAAAACTTAATATCTAAAATTCACGAACACGATAATACAAATCTTTACAAGCAATTTAAAGATATTATTGGTGATATTTATACAGCAGAAGTACATCACGTACGTCCTAGAGTTGTTATCTTAGTTGATGATGAAGGGAATGAGATTGTACTTCCGAAAGAAAAACAAATTCCATCTGACTTTTTCCGTAAAGGAGATAATGTTCGTGGAATTATTGAAAGCGTTGAATTAAAAGGAAACAAACCTCAAATTATTATGTCTAGAACTTCTGAGAAGTTTTTAGAAAAATTGTTTGAGCAGGAAATTCCGGAAGTATTCGACGGATTAATTACAGTAAAAAATGTAGTACGTATTCCTGGTGAAAAAGCAAAAGTAGCGGTAGATTCTTATGATGACAGAATTGACCCTGTAGGAGCTTGTGTTGGTATGAAAGGTTCTCGTATTCACGGAATTGTTCGTGAATTAGGAAACGAAAATATTGACGTAATTAACTATACAAATAACATTCAGTTATTTATAACAAGAGCTTTAAGTCCGGCAAAAGTTTCTTCTATCAAAATTGATGAAGAAACTAAAAGAGCCGAAGTGTTCTTGAAATTAGAAGAAGTTTCTAAAGCAATTGGTAGAGGTGGTCACAATATTAAATTAGCAGGTCAGTTGACAGGTTATGAATTAGATGTTATCCGTGAAGGAGATGTGGCAGGAACAGTTGCAGATGAAGATGATGTTGAATTAACAGAGTTTTCAGATGAAATCGAAGAATGGGTTATAGAAGAATTTGCTAAGATAGGTTTGGATACTGCAAAAAGTATTTTGAAACAAGAAGTAGAAGATTTAGTAAGAAGAACAGATTTAGAAGAGGAAACAATTCTGGATGTTATGAAGATACTAAAAGAGGAGTTTGATAGCTAGGCAATAGCTGAACGTCTGCTCTAACAACACAACGAAAAAGGTAATAATAAAAAGGTTATATGTCTGAAGAGAGAGTAATAAGAATAAACAAGGTTTTAAGGGAATTAAATATTTCGTTAGAAAGAGCTGTTGATTATCTAAAAGATAAGGGAATTGCTATTGATGCAAATCCAAATGCTAAAATTTCTGACAGTGAATTTAATATCCTGCAAAGCCAATTTGCGGGCGATAAGGGGAATAAGGAAGCTTCTAAAGAGGTAGGAGAAGAGAAAAGAAAAGAGAAAGAAGCATTACGTGTTGAACGTGAGAAAGAAATTGAAGACAAACGCAGACAAGATGAGGAGCGCCAAAAACAGCAGGAGATTATAAAAGCGAGAGCTGTTGTAACCGGACCTGTTCAAGTTGGTAAAATTGATTTAAATCCTAAGAAGCCTGCAGTTGTTGCTACTCCTCCTGTTGAGGAGCCAGTTAAGGTTGAAGAACCTAAAACAGTTATTACTACTCCAGTTCAGCCAGAAAAACCTGTTCAAAAAGAAATTGTACAGCCTGAGCAAACTGCTCCTGTAGTTTCTGAAGAGAAAAAGGTTGAAAAACCTATTATTACAGAAAAGAAAGAGATAGAGAAGAAAGAAGTGAAAGCAGAAACTTCTAAAGTAGCACAGGAGCCAATTGTTTCAACTGATCCAACTACTGCAGAGGAGATTATCACTACTCAATATCAAAAATTATCTGGAACTACTCTTACAGGTCAAACAATTGATTTATCTCAATTTAATAAGCCTAAGAAAAAGAAAGAAGATCCAAAGATTACTCCTAATAAACCTGGAGCTCCGGGAGCCGGAAATAATGCTAATAAAAATAAGCGTAAAAGAATTGCTCCTAAGCCAGGAACTCCTGGTGCGCCAAAACCTGCAACAGGTAATGCGCCGGGAACACCAAATCCTAATAAAATAACTCCAAATACCGGAGGTGGAGGTTTTAATGCTAACAGAAGTTCAAGACCTGGTTTTGTAAAAGGAAACCGTCCTGCAATTGTTGCAAAAGTAGAGCCTACTGAAGAGGAAGTAAAAAATCAAATTAGAGAAACTCTTGAAAAACTTCAAGGGAAAGGTGGTAAATCAAAAGCTGCTAAGTACAGAAGAGATAAAAGAGAAACACACCGTCAGAAATCTGATGATGAGCAAAGAGCGCTTGACGAAGGAAGTAAAACTATTAAGGTTACTGAGTTTGTTACTGTAGGTGAAATTGCAATCATGATGGATGTGCCGATTACTAAAGTTATCGGAACTTGTATGTCGCTTGGAATCATGGTTACCATGAATCAACGTCTGGATGCTGAAACATTAACGATTGTAGCTGATGAGTTCGGTTATGAAGTTGAGTTCATCACAGTTGATATCGAAGAGGCTATCGAAGTGGTTGAAGATAGAGAAGAAGATTTAGTTACTAGAGCACCAATTGTTACTGTAATGGGTCACGTCGATCACGGTAAAACATCTTTACTGGATTATATTCGTAAAGAAAATGTTATCGCTGGTGAGTCTGGAGGTATTACACAGCACATTGGAGCATATGGAGTAACTTTAGATAGTGGTCAAAAAATCGCATTCTTAGATACACCGGGTCACGAGGCGTTTACAGCGATGCGTGCACGTGGAGCTCAGGTTACCGATATTGCTATTATCGTAGTAGCGGCGGATGATGATATCATGCCACAAACAAAAGAAGCAATTTCTCACGCACAAGCTGCGGGAGTGCCAATTATATTTGCAATCAATAAAATTGATAAACCAAATGCTAATGTTGAGAAAATCAAAGAGCGTTTGGCTAGTATGAATTTACTTGTTGAAGATTGGGGTGGAAAAATTCAGTCACATGATATTTCTGCAAAAGTTGGAACAGGAGTAAAAGAATTATTGGAAAAAGTTTTATTAGAAGCAGAAATCTTAGATTTAAAATCTAATCCGAATAAAGCGGCTCAGGGAACTGTTGTTGAAGCTTTCTTAGATAAAGGAAAAGGATATGTGTCTACAATTTTAGTTCAACATGGAACTCTTAAAGTTGGAGATTACATGTTGGCAGGAAAACACCATGGTAAAGTTAAGGCGATGCATGATGAAAGAGGGCATGTTGTTTTAGAAGCTGGTCCTTCGACTCCTGTATCTGTTCTAGGTTTAGATGGGGCTGCAACAGCGGGTGATAAGTTTAACGTGTTTGAAGATGAAAAAGAAGCAAAACAAATTGCATCTAAACGTTCTCAATTAATGCGTGAACAATCTGTACGTACTCAACGTCATATTACACTTGACGAAATTGGTCGTCGTATCGCTCTTGGTCAGTTTAAAGAATTAAACGTAATCCTTAAAGGAGACGTTGATGGATCTGTTGAGGCATTATCAGATTCGTTCTCTAAACTTTCTACTGAAGAAATTCAAATTAATATCATACATAAAGGAGTTGGTGCAATTACAGAAACTGACGTAATGTTGGCTTCTGCGTCAGATGCAATCATTATTGGATTTAACGTTCGTCCTGCTGGAAATGCAAGACAACTTGCTGATAAAGAAGAAATCGATATCCGTTACTACTCTATTATCTACGCAGCTATCGATGACTTGAAAGATGCAATGGAAGGAATGTTGGCACCGGAGATGAAAGAAGAAATTTTAGGAACTGCTGAAATCCGTGAGATTTTCAAAATTTCTAAAGTTGGTTCAATTGCAGGTTGTATGGTAACAGACGGAAAAATCATGAGAGCTTCTAAAATTAGAGTTATCAGAGATGGTGTTGTAGTGCATACAGGTGAACTTGTAGCATTGAAACGTTTCAAAGATGATGTTAAAGAGGTTTCTAAAGGTTACGATTGTGGTATTCAGATCAAAGGTTTTAACGATATCGAAGAAAGAGATGTTATTGAAGCATACCATGAAGTTGCAATTAAGAAAAAATTGAAATAAATTGAAATACTTTTTCAAATATAAAATCCCGAGCAATCGGGATTTTTTTTGTTTATGTCTTATCCTAAAAAAGAGTGACTGTAATTTGAAAAGTTATATCAATAAAAGGAAAAGAATTGGGGATATTACCTCCTTGATAAACTTATGGCAAAATTTTCAGTAGGGTAGTTGTTGAAAATCAACTCAACTGAAATTAAACTTTGAAAGAGCGGGCGATGGATCTTTAATGATGTCTGTATGTCAAAAAAAATCCTAAAAGCAAGAAGAGGAAATCTTTATTGTGTTAAAAGATGGTTTTTATTTTATGAGATATAAAATGAAAATTGGAAAAGATAAATGATTTGAATTATAAGAGATGAATATTTATTAGTTCTAAAGATTAGAAGGTACTATAAGGTGGCTGTGTGAGTGGAAGTTTTAATTAAAGAACGATAGATAAATACATTGTCTGGATTTACTAACTGATGATTATTCAAAGAAAATTGTAGGGTGTAATTTATTCTGATAATTTAATAGCGTCTTCTACATATTAGTTCTACAAGGGATGTTATTAATAGAAGAAAAAATGAGAGTCCCGTGCATCATTCTGATAGGAGTCTTTGGTATTGAGGTAAAGAGTATACTAACTCCAAATCAACATTATTTACAGAGTTAAAAGGGGTAAAAAGATGGAAATATAAATCGAAACGGAAATAATTTTGTTCTGATCGAACTAATTTTATAGTGTTAATTGAGTTGGTCTTTTTCAGGACTACTCATTGGTGTATTTTGGGATTTAATAAATAAACATGTTGCATTTTGTAATATGAAACATAATGCCGAAAAACAGATGTGTTTTGATTCCTGAATTATTTATTCCTTTGTTTTAAAATTAAGATCAAACAATAGTTTTAATGGTTTGTATGGAAGTTGGATATGGGGTTAAAAATAATTCATATTGTCAATAAGTTTGTACGTAAAAGTTTTAAGCGTAATGATGTTGTTTCTAAATTTACTACCGTTGAACAGCTTAGGGCAATTATGCCTGGTTTGTTGCATGGATATTTGTCTGAAGAAGAAATGCCAAATAGTTTGGAGTTGTTATCGCCGCCGCCGGAAATGACTTCCCGGGCGTATGGAATTGATTTGGAATATGCGAAAAGGGCTGTTGAATCTAGTGATAAGGTTCGATTTCTGAAAGCAGCCAGCGATGCAGATTTGTCATTTCCTTTTGCTGCTAAAAATTTTGAAGCTGTTTTGGAAATTGAGATTGACGAACAAAAAACGCCTAAACTTTATACACTTATGCGTAGGGTAATGACAGATGCTGGATTGTCAACATATGCGGCGAAGAATTATTATAATCGTGTGCGTCCATTTGTTGTTAATAGCGAAAAAACCTGTACACCTGATCAGGAAGGAATATTGAAAAAGGTTGGTTCTTTTCCATCTGGTCATGCAGCTGTTGGCTGTGCGTGGTCATTGATTTTAATTGAAATTTTTCCGCATAATAGAGAGGTGATATTAAAAAGAGGACGCGATTTTGGAGAAAGCCGTATTATTTGTAATGCGCATTGGCATAGCGATGTAGAGATGGGAAGAATTATGGGGAAAGCCACTGCTGAATGTCTTTTTGTGAACGCGAGTTTTCAGAAAGATTTAGAAGAAGTGAAAAAGGAGGTGGTTGAGATACTGGCCGAAGTTAGAGGTGAGAAGGAGGGTAATTGAACCTGAGAGAGATTAAGTTTAAAAAAAAGTATTTGGTAATGTGACAGGCTGTCTTGTATGGGCTATGTCAAAATAAAAAAAAGGTAACTCACGGTTAGAGTTACCTTTTTTGTTGTTTAAGTGTTTGTAATTTTTACTTTCCCGGCTTAAGTAAAAATACACTTTTGTACTTTTTTCTGATGTCAGCTAAATTTCGTTCTGCTTCAATTCTTGTTTTAAAATTTCCAACGATTACTTTGTAGTTTGGGGTGTTAAAAATAATCGTTCCGTCAATATTTGAATATTCTCTCTTGAAATCGGATAGTGTTTTTTTAGCTTCCTCGCTTTTACCGCTAAAAATTTGAATTCTATAAGTGTCGTTTGTGTTTATTGACGTGTTAATTTTGCGTTTGTCGTTCAGTAACTGCTCAAATTTTGGATCTTGATTTAGTGTTAAATTTTGGTCCTGAGCTTGAATGTTATAAGCTAATGTAAACATTGTTAGTGTTAAGAAAAATCTTTTCGATGGGGTTAAAATTCTCATAATGTGATGGTTTTTGTGCAAAAATACTATTTAAACTTTGAGTGTAAAATTTTAATATTATTTAGAATTGATATAAATTGATATTTAAGACTATTTTAAGGTTTTGAGAATAGTTCATAAGTCGTATTTTTGTGCAAGTTTTAAAAGAAGGTATTAATTTTTGTCTGATTTACTACAGAAAAAATCATACCAAAAATTAGTAGATAATTATTATACTATATGAAAAAGGTGGGTAACCATAATTCGATCTCCAGAAAATTGCTGCTTAGCTTATCGCTAACGCTAATTTTCTCCCTAACTTCATTTGCTCAAGATCCTGCTGCAGCTCCTGCGGCACCTGAAGCTGCGGCTCCGGCTGCGACATCTGGTGGTGATCCAGTAAAAGGGAAAGAACTTTTTAATGCAAATTGCGCTGCATGTCACAAATTAGATGCTAAATCAACTGGTCCGGCTCTTCGAGGAGTTGCTGATAAGCATGATATGGCTTGGATTTACAAGTGGGTGCATAACAGTTCTGACATGATTAAGTCAGGAGATGCTGTTGCTGTTAAACTTTTTGAAGAAAACAACAAAGCAGTAATGACTTCTTTTCCTCAATTATCTGAGGGTGATATTGATAATATTATAGCTTATACTTCCGAGAAAAAGGTTGAAGTTGCTACGACTCCTGGAACTGTTCCTCCAGGACAAAAAGTTGAAGGCGGTGGAATTTCAAACAATGTTATTTTAGGAGCTCTTGCTCTTGTAATGGCTATTTTGGTTGTAATGTTGTTCATGGTGAACAAAGTTTTGACTAAAGTTGCTAGTAATAATGGAATTGAGGTTGCTCCTAAAGAAGGAAGAACTCCAATCTGGAAAGCTTTTGCTAAAAACCAATTTTTAGTATTAGTTACTTCTATCTTTTTACTTTTGGCTAGTGGTTATTTTGTATACGGATATTTAATGCAAGTTGGTGTAGATCAGAATTATGAGCCAATTCAGCCAATTCATTATTCTCACAAAATTCACGCTGGTGATAATGAGATCAATTGTAAATATTGTCACTCTGCTGCTCGTGTAAGTAAAACTGCAGGTATTCCTTCTTTGAATGTTTGTATGAACTGTCATAAAAACATCTCTGAAGTTGCTGAAACAACTGCTACTCCTGAGTACAGCAAAGCATTTTACGATGCTCAAATTCAAAAATTATATGATGCTGTTGGTTGGGATAAAACTAAACAAGCTTATACTGGAAAAACGCAGCCTGTAAAATGGGTTCGTATTCATAATCTTCCTGATTTTGTATATTTCAATCACTCTCAACACGTTTCTGTTGCAGGAATTGAATGTCAAACTTGTCATGGACCGGTACAGGAATTTGAAATCATGAAGCAATATTCTAAATTAACAATGGGATGGTGTATTGATTGCCATAGAAAAACTGATGTTAAGATGGAAGGAAATGCATATTATGATAAAATTCATGCTGAACTTTCTAAAAAATACGGTGTAGAGAAATTAACTGCAGCGCAAATGGGAGGTTTAGAATGCGGTAAATGCCACTATTAATCGAATTATTAAGATTTTAATATTTATATACAATGTCATCAAACAAAAAATACTGGAAAAGTGTTGAAGAACTAGAGAATGGTTCTATTGTTGAGGCGCTTAGAAATAACGAATTTGTTGAAGAGATTCCTACTGATGAATTCTTAGGAAATGCTGAGGCTTTGGCTTCATCAGGAACTTCACGTCGTGACTTTTTAAAGTACGTAGGATTTAGTACTGCAGCGGTTACACTTGCTGCTTGTGAAGGTCCTGTGCACAAGTCTATCCCTTATGTTTTACAACCAGAGCAAATTATTCCTGGTGTTGCAGATTATTATGCAACTACTGTTTTTGACGGTTTTGATTTTGCAAATCTTTTGGTAAAAACTCGTGAGGGTCGTCCAATTAAAGTTGAAAACAATACTATCGAGGGTGCTAAATTTTCTGCTAATGCTAGAATTCATGCATCTATCTTAGGATTATATGATAGTTCTCGTTTAAAAGAACCTAAATTGGATGGAAAAAATAGCAGCTGGTCTGCTGTTGATTTGAAAATTAAATCAAGTTTAGCTGAAGCGAAAGCAAAAGGTGGACAGGTAGTATTATTAACGAATACTTTGGCAAGTCCATCTACTGAGAAATTAATTGGTGAGTTTATCGCTAAGAATCCAAATGCAAAGCATGTTGTTTATGATGCTGTTTCTTCATCAGAAGCTTTAGATGCTTTTGAAGCTGTTTACGGTGAAAGAGCTTTGGTTGATTATGATTTTTCAAAAGCTTCTTTAATTGTATCTGTTGGAGCTGATTTCTTAGGAGACTGGCAAGGTGGTGGATATGATTCTGGATATGCAAAAGGACGTATTCCTCAAAATGGAAAAATGTCTCGTCATTTTCAGTTTGAATCTAATATGACATTATCCGGAGCTGCTGCTGATAAGCGTGTTCCAATGACTGGAGCGGATCAAAAACAAGCTTTAGTTCAAATATATAATATAGTTGTAGGTGCTTCTGTTCCTGTTACTTTGGAAGGTAATTTTAAAGCTGAAGTTGTAAAAGCAGCTCAGCAGTTAAAAGCAGCCGGTTCAAAAGGGGTTTTAGTATCTGGAATTGAAGATAAAAATGCTCAGTTATTAGTTTTAGCTATTAATCAGGCATTAGCTAGTGAGTCTTTTAGTACAGTTGGTACAAGACAAATTAGAAAAGGATCTAATGCAGTTGTATCTCAGTTATTGAAAGATATGAATGCAGGTTCTGTTCATACTTTAATTATGAGTGGAGTTAATCCTGTTTACACTTTAGCAGATTCTGCTTCGTTTGTTTCTGGATTGAAAAAAGTAAATACTTCAGTAGCTTTCGCATTAAAAGATGATGAAACTGCTTCTATTGCTACAATCGCTGCTCCGGCACCTCATTATTTAGAGTCTTGGGGAGATGTGGTAATCACTAAAGGAACTTACGGTTTAACACAACCTACTATTCGTCCTATATTTAATACGAAACAATTTCAAGATGTTTTATTGTCTTTAAATGGTGTTGGTGGAACTTTCTACGATTACCTTAAAGCTAATGCTGCTGGTTTTGTTGCTGGTTCTTCTTGGAACAAAGTATTACATGATGGTGTAGTAGTAATTGGTTCTACGGCTTTAGCTGGTGGATCTTTTGATTATGCTGGTGCTGCAAATGCACTTTCTAAATCAAAATCTGTTGGAGGTCTTGAATTAGTTCTTTATACTAAAACTGGATTAGGAGATGGTCAGCATGCAAATAACCCTTGGTTACAAGAGTTTCCGGATCCAATTACAAGAGTTTCATGGGATAACTATATTACAGTATCAAATAGTGATGCTAAAAAATATGATTTATCAAATGAGATCGTTGCAAATGGTGGTTTAAACGGTAGTTATGCTACAATTACAACTGCTGATGGAGTTAAATTAGAAAATGTTCCTGTAATTGTTCAGCCTGGACAAGCTGTTGGAACTATTGGTTTAGCACTTGGATATGGTCGTAAAGCGGCTTTAAAAGAAGAAATGCAAGTAGGTTTAAATGCTTACGCTTTATATAAAAACTTTAACGGTGTTCAGTCTATTACTTTAGCAAAAGCTAATGGTGTTCATGAGTTCGCTTGTGTTCAAGGACAGAAAACGTTAATGGGTAGAGGAGATATCATTAAAGAAACTACTCTTACAGTATTTAATAGTGAAGATGCTGAGCATTGGAATGAAAAACCAATGGTATCTTTAGACCACCAGGAAGTTGAAGCTACAACTGTTGACTTATGGGAATCATTTGATCGTTCAACTGGTCATCATTTTAATCTTTCTATTGATTTAAATGCTTGTACTGGATGTGGAGCTTGCGTTATTGCATGTCACGCAGAGAACAATGTACCTGTAGTTGGTAAAGCTGAAGTTAGAAGAAGCCGTGATATGCACTGGTTGCGTATTGACAGATATTATTCTTCTGAAAGCACTTTTGAAGGTGATAATAAAAGAAAAGAAGGAATTGCTGGTTTATCTAGTTCATTGTCTACATTCAATGAAATGGAAAAACCTGGAGATAACCCACAAGTAGCCTTCCAACCTGTAATGTGTCAGCACTGTAATCACGCACCTTGTGAAACAGTATGTCCTGTTGCAGCGACTTCTCACGGACGTGAAGGTCAAAACCACATGGCATACAACAGATGTGTTGGTACTCGTTATTGTGCAAACAACTGTCCTTATAAAGTACGTCGTTTTAACTGGTTCTTATATAATAAAAACAGTGAATTCGATTATCACATGAATGATGATTTAGGTCGTATGGTATTAAATCCAGACGTAAACGTTCGTTCTCGTGGAGTAATGGAAAAATGTTCTATGTGTATTCAAATGACACAAGCTACTAAATTAAAAGCTAAAAACGAAGGTCGCCCAGTTAGAGATGGTGAATTCCAAACTGCTTGTTCAAGTGCTTGTTCTTCTGGAGCAATGATATTTGGTGATGTAAATGACGCTGATAGTAAGGTAGCAAAATTAGCTGCTGATGAAAGATCATATCACTTATTGGAGCATGTAGGAACAAAACCTAATGTGGTGTACCACGTTAAAGTTAGAAATACTTAGTAAAATTATTAATAAGAAACAATATAAAGGATTATGTCGTCTCACTACGAAGCACCCATTAGAAAACCTTTAGTTATTGGTGATAAATCTTATCACGATGTAACTGTAGATGTGGCAGCGCCTGTTGAAGGACCTGCAAATAAACAATGGTGGATTGTATTTTCAATCGCATTAATAGCCTTCCTTTGGGGGTTAGGTTGTATAATTTACACCGTATCTACCGGTATCGGAACATGGGGATTAAATAAAACAGTTGGCTGGGCTTGGGATATTACTAACTTCGTTTGGTGGGTTGGTATTGGTCACGCCGGAACATTAATTTCTGCGGTATTATTACTTTTCCGTCAACGTTGGAGAATGGCTATTAACCGTTCTGCAGAAGCTATGACTATCTTCTCAGTAGTACAAGCAGGTTTATTCCCAATTATTCACATGGGTCGTCCATGGTTAGCATACTGGGTATTGCCTATTCCAAATCAATTTGGATCTCTATGGGTAAACTTTAACTCACCATTACTTTGGGACGTATTTGCGATTTCAACGTATCTTTCAGTATCATTAGTTTTCTGGTGGACTGGTTTGTTACCTGACTTTGCAATGCTTCGTGATAGAGCTATAACTCCATTTAATAAAAGAGTTTATTCTATCTTAAGTTTCGGATGGAGCGGTAGAGCTAAAGACTGGCAACGTTTTGAAGAAGTATCTTTAGTATTAGCTGGTTTGGCTACTCCTCTTGTACTTTCTGTACATACGATTGTATCTATGGACTTTGCTACTTCTGTAATTCCAGGATGGCATACAACAATTTTCCCTCCTTACTTCGTTGCAGGAGCGGTATTCTCAGGATTTGCGATGGTAAACACATTGTTGATCGTTATGAGAAAAGTTTCTAATCTTGAAGCATACATCACATTACAACATATTGAATTAATGAATATCATTATTATGATTACTGGTTCTATCGTTGGTGTGGCTTATATCACTGAGTTATTTGTGGCTTGGTATTCAGGAGTAGAGTATGAGCAATATGCATTCTTAAACAGAGCTACCGGACCTTACTGGTGGGCATATTGGTCGATGATGACTTGTAACGTTTTCTCTCCGCAATTTATGTGGTTTAAGAAACTAAGAACAAGTATCATGTTCTCATTTATTATTTCGATCGTTGTAAACATCGGAATGTGGTTTGAAAGATTCGTAATTATTGTTACTTCTTTACATAGAGATTACCTTCCATCTTCATGGACAATGTTCTCACCAACATTTGTTGATATTGGAATTTTCATCGGAACAATTGGTTTCTTCTTCGTATTGTTTTTATTATACTCTAGAACATTCCCTGTAATTGCTCAGGCAGAGGTTAAAACAATTTTGAAAGGAACAGGAGATAATTACATTAGAGAAAGAGCAAATAGTAAAGATTCACATCATGAGTAATAAAGTAATATACGCCATTTATAATGACGATGATATTTTGATGGATGCAGTAAAGAAAACAAGAGCTGCTCATCATCATATTGAAGAGGTTTTTACTCCATTCCCAGTTCACGGATTGGATAAAGCTATGGGTTTAGCACCAACAAGATTAGCAATTTGTGCGTTCCTTTATGGATGTGTTGGAATTTCTGTTGCAACATTTATGATGAGTTATATCATGATTCATGACTGGCCACAAGATATTGGAGGAAAACCAAGTTTTAGTTTCATTCAGAATATGCCATCTTTTGTGCCAATTATGTTTGAAATGACTGTATTTTTTGCAGCTCACTTAATGGTTATTACTTTTTACATGAGAAGTAGACTTTGGCCATTTAAGCAAGCAGAAAATCCTGATGTAAGAACAACAGATGACCATTTCTTAATGGAAGTTGCTGTAAATGATAACGAGGCAGAACTTGTTTCTTTTTTCGAAGGAACAGGAGCAGTTGAAGTTAAAGTAATTGAAAAGAATTAATTGTAGCTATGAAAAGGATATATAAAATAACACTTTTAGTTGGTATAACTATTTTAGGTTCATCTTGCCACAATAATTCGGCACCAAACTATCAGTATTTCCCAAATATGTATGAGTCTGTAGGGTATGAACCATATGCAGAAGCAAAAGTATTTAAAGGTGGAAAAGAAGGTCAGCTTCCTGTTACAGGAACTATCAATAGAGGTTTTGAACCTTATGAGTATGAAAATTCGACTGCAGGTTATGAATTGGCTAAGGCTAATTTAAAATCTCCTTTGACTGAAGCAGATAGAAATTCTGGTAAAGGAAAAGAGCTTTTCGAAATTTATTGTATCAGTTGTCACGGTGCAACTGGTAACGGTAAAGGTAAATTGGTTGAAAGAGAGAAATTTCTTGGAGTACCTAGCTATAAAGACAGAGAAATTACTGAAGGAAGTATTTTTCACGTAGAAACTTATGGTTTAAATGCGATGGGTTCGCATGCAAATCAATTAAGCGCCCACGAACGTTGGTTAGTTGCTGACTATGTTCTAAAACTAAGAAGCCAATTATAATTGTTGAACAAACTGATCGTAATAGATATGTATACATTTTCAAGTAAATTAAAAACTTTTTCTATCATCCTAATGGCCGTTGGTTTATTAGGAATTGGGTATGGTTTTTTAAGTGCACCTAAAGATATTCAAGAAGTTGAAAAAATACTAGCTGCGGATGCTCATGGATCTCATGGAGCTACGCATGAAGAAGGTGCAGAAGCTTCTCACAAAGAAGCTGGGCATCATGAAGCTGCTGCCGAAGCTTCGCATGATTCACATAAAGGTGGAGAACATGCAAAAGTTACTGGTGCAAATGAGCATGAAGAGCATTTAACTCACGTGTTGCACCAATTACAAAACAAACCTTGGTCAGCATTATATGTTGCTTGTATTTTCTTTTTACTGCTTTCTATGGGAGTTTTAGCATTTTATGCTATTCAACAAGTTGCTCAGGCAGGTTGGTCTCCTGTTTTGTTTAGAGTTATGCAAGGTATAACGGCTTATTTGCCAGTTGGGTCAGTAATTTTCTTCATAATCTTAGTTTTATGCGGATTACACTTTAATCATATTTTTGTATGGTTAGGTGAAGGAGTTACAGATCCTAAAAGCCCAAATTACGATGCGATTATAGCTGGAAAATCAGGTTATTTAAATTTTGGTTTCTGGATTGCAAGAGCTGCTATCTTTTTATTAGGATGGAACTTATATCGTATTTATTCTAGAAAAAATTGTTTAGCTCAGGACGAAGCTAATGATGATTTAAATTACAAAAAGAACTTTAAGTTATCTGCCGGATTCTTAGTTTTCTTCATCGTATCTGAGTCTATTATGTCTTGGGACTGGATTATGTCATTTGATCCACACTGGTTCAGTACATTATTCGGATGGTATGTATTTGCTTCTTTCTTTGTAAGTGGTATTACAGCTATTGCTTTGGTAACGATTTATTTAAAATCAAAAGGGTATTTAGAGTATGTAAATACAAGTCATATACACGATTTAGCTAAATTTATGTTTGGTATTAGTGTATTCTGGACTTATTTATGGTTCTCTCAATTCATGTTAATCTGGTACGCTAATATTCCGGAAGAGGTTACTTACTTTGTGACAAGAATTCAATTGTACAATTTACCATTCTTTGGTGCTGTAGTTATGAACTTTGTTTTCCCATTGTTAATATTAATCAATACAGATTTTAAACGTCTAAGTTGGGTTATTGTAATGGCAGGTATTGTTATCTTATTAGGACATTATGTTGATTTCTTTAATATGGTTATGCCTGGTACAGTAGGAGACAAATGGTTTATTGGAGTTCCTGAAATTGCATCTATACTTTTCTTCTTAGGTTTGTTTATTTTTGTTGTATTTACTGCATTAACTAAGGCTCCTTTGTTAGCAAAAAGAAATCCTTTCATTGAAGAAAGTAAACATTTTCATTATTAATATTTAAAGAAGTAAACAGATGACAAGTTTGTTGGTAATTATAGTTTTAGTTTTATTAGCAGTTGCATTGTGGCAATTGACCAAGATATTTGATCTTACACAAGTAGGGTCTTCTTCGGACGATTCTCAGGTTGCATCAGATAATGATAATAATATTCAAGGATATGTTATGTTTGGCTTCTTGGCATTCATATATATATTTACGATTTATGGTTTACTAAAATGGGGTGGTTTAGCACTTCATACTCCAGCTTCTGAGCATGGTCTTTTAGTAGATAACTTAATGAATATTACTTGGGTTTTAATTTTTGTAGTTCAGTTTATTACACAAGGTTTACTATACTGGTTTTCTTTTAAAAATAGAGGACACAAAGATAAAAAAGCATTATTTTTTGCTGATAGTAACAAATTAGAGGCAATTTGGAGTATTATTCCATCTGTAGTTTTAGCTTGTTTAATTCTTTACGGATTATATGCTTGGAACAACATTATGTTTGTTGACAAGGATGAAGATGTTGTTGAAATAGAATTATATGCTCAACAATTTAAGTGGACTGCAAGATATGCCGGACAAGATAATGTTTTAGGAAAAGCAAACGTTCGTTTGATCGAAGGTATTAATACTTTAGGTGTTGATATGTCAGATCCTAATGCTCAGGACGATATTGTAGTTACTGAATTACATATTCCTAAAGGAAAAAAAGTACACTTTAAGATGCGTTCTCAAGACGTATTACACTCAGCTTATATGCCTCACTTTAGAGCGCAAATGAACTGTGTTCCTGGTATGGTTACTGAATTTGCGTTCATTCCTACTTACACAACTGCTGAATACAGAGAGTTACCTTTCATGGTTGAAAAAGTAGCAAACATTAATAAGTTAAGAGCTGAAAAAAGCACTGAACTAGTTGCTAAAGGTGGAACAGCTTTAGATCCTTATACATTTGATTATTTATTATTATGTAATAAAATTTGTGGAGCTTCTCATTACAACATGCAAATGAAAGTTATTGTTGATACTCCTGAAGATTATAAAAAATGGTTAAGCGAAAAAACTACTTTAGCTCAGGATATTAAGGTAGCAGCAGATGCTGAAAAAGCAAAAGCAGCCGAAGCAACTGCTCCGACAACAGATTCAACTTCAAAAGTAATTGATACTGTAAAAGCGGTTATAGATACTGTAAAAGCAACTGTAGCTAAAGTTGCGATTAAGTAATATTATTAAGAAAATTTAAAGTACACATATATGTCAGCAGAAGCGCACGGTCACGATCACGGACACGATCACGAGCACGAACATCATCATAAAGACACGTTCATTACTAAATATATTTTTAGTATTGATCATAAAATGATTGCTAAGCAATACTTAATTACAGGTATTGTAATGGGAGTAATTGGTATTGCAATGTCTTTGCTTTTCAGAATGCAATTGGCTTGGCCAGAAGAGTCTTTCAAAATCTTTAATGTATTATTAGGAGATAAATTTGCACCTGATGGTGTAATGGCAAATGATATCTATTTGGCTTTAGTTACAATTCACGGTACCATCATGGTATTCTTTGTACTGACGGCAGGTCTGAGTGGTACTTTTAGTAATTTACTTATTCCGCTTCAAATTGGAGCAAGAGATATGGCATCTGGATTTATGAATATGATTTCATACTGGTTGTTTTTCTTATCTGCTGTAGTGATGTTGTCTTCTTTATTTGTTGAAGCTGGACCAGCTTCTGCAGGTTGGACAATTTATCCTCCATTAAGTGCTTTACCACAAGCGATCCCTGGATCTGGAACTGGTATGACTTTATGGTTAGTTTCTATGGCTATCTTTATCGCATCTTCATTGATGGGATCTTTAAATTACATTGTAACTGTAATTAACTTAAGAACAAAAGGTATGTCTATGACCAGACTTCCTTTAACTATCTGGACATTTTTCGTAACAGCTATTATTGGTGTTATTTCTTTCCCGGTATTATTATCTGCAGCATTATTATTGATTTTTGACAGAAGTTTTGGTACTTCATTCTTTTTGTCTGATATCTATATTGCTGGTGAGGTTTTACATTACCAAGGTGGATCTCCAGTATTGTTCGAACACTTATTCTGGTTCTTAGGACACCCTGAGGTTTATATTGTAATTTTACCTGCAATGGGTCTTGTTTCTGAAATTATGGCAACAAACTCTCGTAAACCAATTTTTGGTTACAGAGCGATGATTATGTCAGTTCTTGCAATTGCATTTTTATCTACAATTGTTTGGGGTCACCACATGTTTATTTCAGGTATGAATCCTTTCTTAGGATCTGTATTTACCTTTACTACTTTATTGATTGCAATTCCTTCTGCTGTAAAAGCGTTCAACTGGATTACAACTTTATGGAAAGGTAATTTACAATTCAACCCTGCAATGTTATTCTCTATTGGTATGGTTTCTACTTTCATCACTGGAGGTTTAACTGGAATCATTTTAGGAGATAGTACTTTAGATATTAACGTTCACGATACTTACTTCGTAATTGCTCACTTTCACTTAGTAATGGGTATCTCTGCACTTTACGGAATGTTTGCTGGTATTTATCACTGGTTCCCTAAAATGTACGGAAGAATGTTAAATAAAAACTTAGGTTACATTCACTTTTGGGTAACAGCGGTTTGTGCTTACGGAGTTTTCTTCCCAATGCACTTTATTGGATTAGCTGGTTTACCAAGACGTTATTATACAAACACAAACTTCCCATTATTTGACGATTTGCAAAATGTGAACGTTTTGATTACAACATTCGCTTTAGTTGGTGGAGCTTTCCAATTAGTATTCTTATACAATTTCTTTAGTAGTATTTTCTACGGTAAGAAAGCGGTTCAGAACCCATGGAAATCTACAACTTTAGAGTGGACTACTCCTGTAGAGCATATTCACGGTAACTGGCCAGGTGAAATTCCTCATGTATACCGTTGGCCGTATGACTACAGTAACCCAAATCATGATGTAGATTTTGTACCGCAAAATGTACCAATGAAAGAAGGTGAAGAAGTTTTACACCACTAAAAATAGTATAAGAAAGACCATCTGAAAAGATGGTCTTTTTTTATGGTATATGGAGATAAATTCCAATTTTCTAAAATTCCAGATTCCAACTTATTGAATTTAGGTTATGATTAAAAGATTCTTCTTTGATTATTAGAAAAAATGGTTATCATTTTTATTGGAATTTGGAATTTTAGAAAATTGGAATTTGGTTTTCTTTTATTCGGAATTTATCTATTTTACAAACTGATTACTTTACCTATCTTTGTAAAATGAATGAAAATTTAGATCCCACGACAAAAGGGTACAATCCGGAAGAGTTAGATCTTGAAAAAAGATTACGTCCATTGTCATTTGATGATTTTGCTGGACAAGATCAGGTTTTAGAGAACTTAAAAGTTTTTGTGGCCGCAGCTAATCAGCGTGGTGAAGCGCTTGATCATGCTCTTTTTCATGGGCCTCCGGGACTAGGAAAGACTACTTTAGCTAACATTTTAGCAAATGAACTGGAAGTCGGTATCAAGATTACATCAGGGCCTGTATTGGATAAGCCTGGAGATTTAGCAGGATTGCTTACTAATCTTGATGAAAGAGATGTTTTATTCATTGACGAGATTCACCGTTTAAGCCCTATCGTTGAAGAATACTTGTATTCTGCGATGGAAGATTTTAAGATTGATATCATGATTGAGTCAGGGCCAAATGCAAGAACGGTTCAGATCAATTTAAATCCTTTTACTTTAATCGGTGCTACTACACGTTCCGGTTTATTAACAGCGCCAATGCGTGCGCGTTTTGGGATTTCATCTCGTTTGCAATATTATACTACAGAGCTTTTAACAACCATTGTTGAAAGAAGTGCTTCTATACTAAAAATGCCTATTTCGTTAGATGCTGCAATCGAAATTGCCGGGCGAAGTCGTGGTACACCTCGTATTGCTAATGCTTTACTACGAAGAGTTCGTGATTTTGCTCAAATAAAAGGAAATGGAACTATTGATATTGACATTGCACGTTATGCTTTAAGAGCATTGAATGTTGATGCACATGGTCTTGATGAGATGGACAATAAGATTTTGTTAACCATTATTAATAAGTTTAAAGGTGGTCCGGTTGGACTTTCTACTTTGGCTACAGCCGTATCTGAAAGTAGTGAGACTATCGAAGAAGTTTATGAGCCATTTTTAATTCAGGAGGGGTTTATAATGCGTACACCTCGTGGACGTGAAGTTACAGATAAAGCTTATAAACATTTAGGAAAAATTAATACAAACATTCAGGGCGGATTATTTTAATTTGAATCAATGTCTGAAAATAGAAAATACAACTATCCCAATAAACTTTCGATTTTTAGATTTTTTCTGGATGCTGAAGGAGTACGTAGAAATCCAATTCCGTTTCATAAAAGATATTTTGAAAAATTAGGGGATTCTTTTTCTTTGAAAATTGGTTTCACAAAGCATTTAATGTTGTCGCGAGACAATGAAATTGCGCAGCATATTTTACAAAAGAATCAAAGAAAATATCATAAATCAAAGTTTCAGTCTGTTTATCTTTCTAAATATTTAGGAAATGGACTTTTGACAGTTGATGGTGATTTTTGGCTGAAGCAAAGAAGACTTATTCAACCGGCATTTCATAAACAAAAAATGAATCAGCTGGTTGAGAATATGAACAGGACTATTGTTTCAGAATTGGATGATCTGGTAGAAAATAAATCGATAGATCTTTTTCCGGTTATGAGTCAATTAGCTTTTAATGTTGTAGCTAAATCTTTATTTGAACTCTCAATCTCTGAAGAAAAATTAACCCGAATTAAAGTAATTATTGAGGAGGTTCAAAACTTCCTGATAAAAGAGATTAGACTTCCACATAAAGCGTGGTGGTTTTCTATAAGTGGCCAGGTCAAAAAGCATCTGGAATTAGCAAAAGAAAATAACAGTATTATCCAGGAAATTATTGAGGAACGAATTTCATCTAAAGAAGAAATTAATGATTTGCTTAATATGCTTTTGGAAACCAGATATGAAGATACTGGTGAAGGAATGTCTGTAGAACAGCTAATAGATGAGATTAAAGTTCTTTTTATTGCCGGACACGAAACAACCGCAAATGCCTTAACTTTTACACTTTTTCTTCTGGGAAGAAATCCTGAAATACAACAGAAAGTCCTGGAGGAGATAGTAAAAATAGAGTCAGAAACGAGTAGTATTGTAGAACAGCTTCAAAAAATGACTTATACAAATGCTGTTTTAAACGAATCTATGCGTCTTTATCCTCCCGCCTGGATTACAGACAGACAGAATGTAGAAGATGATAGTATTGGTGCTTATCATTTGAAAAAAGGTACTTTGATTGGAGTTTCATTTTATGAATTACATCGAAATCCTAAATATTGGGAAGACCCTGATAAGTTTGATCCCGAAAGATTTCTCGGAGAGCAAAAGAAACATTCGATGCAATATTTTTATCCTTTTGGTGCCGGACCTAGAATGTGTATTGGTGCCGGATTTGCAATTTATGAAATGTGTTTAACAATTGCGCATATCGTGAAACAGTTCAATATTATATCAACGAAAGAGGATATTCAGTTTAATCCGTTGATTACTTTAAAGCCAGTGGGAATTGAAGTTTTATTTTCTAAGAGATGACCATTAATTCAAAAGAAACATATTCTAAATTTATAAAATCCGAAGCTAAGCGTCTTGGATTTCTTTCTTGTGGTATATCTAAGGCTGGTTTTTTAGAACAGGAAGCTCCACGATTAGAAAAGTGGCTGAATAAAAATCATAATGGCCAAATGGGCTATATGGAGAATCATTTTGATAAGCGTTTAAATCCTACTTTATTGGTTGACGGTGGTAAAAGTGTTGTTTCTCTACTGCTTAATTATTACCCTTCGGAATCTCAGAATAAGGAGAGTTTTAAAATCTCTAAATATGCTTACGGTCAGGATTATCATTTCGTTATAAAAGAAAAACTAAAAGAATTACTTCATTCAATTCAGGAAAATATTGGAGAAGTGTCAGGAAGAGCTTTTGTTGATTCCGCTCCGGTTTTAGACAAAGCATGGGCAGCAAAGAGTGGTTTAGGCTGGATTGGTAAAAACAGTAATTTGATAACTCAAAAAGTAGGCTCTTTTTACTTTATTGCTGAACTAATTATTGACATTGAACTGGAGTATGATCATGCTGTTACGGATCATTGTGGCTCATGTACAGCTTGTATTGACGCTTGTCCTACACAAGCAATTCTTGCTCCATATATTGTTGACGGAAGTAAGTGTATCTCCTATTACACTATCGAATTAAAAGAGAATATTCCTAACGAAATGAAAGGGAAATTTGATGAATGGATGTTTGGTTGTGACACTTGTCAGGATGTTTGCCCGTGGAATCGATTTTCAAAAGCACATTCAGAACCATTATTTAATCCAAATCCTGATTTGCTTTCTTTTTCTAAACAGGATTGGGAAGAAATTACAGAAGAAACTTTTCGTGCTGTTTTCAAAAATTCACCTATTAAGAGAACAAAATTTGATGGATTGAAAAGAAACATTAATTTTTTAAAATAGTTATAAAAAACTTTTTTTAAGTATTTTAAGAAGAACAGATTAAAATTCGTTTTTAGTTTGTAATGATTTGTATTTCAAATTGTTATATTTTAGTTTGTTAATTGTTGCAGCATTCTGTTGTAGGATAATTTTGCGTTTTTAGGTGTCAATTTTCGGATCTTATAACTTTTGTTTAAAAAATTAAGATATTTTCCCTCTATTATTGTTGAATCAGCAGGTTTTTAGATAGGATTAAGCTTGTTTATTCTATGTGAATGTGCATTTCAACGAATTTCCTTGTAGTTTATCGAGTAATGTAGCTAGTATTGAGGGCTTTGTATATTTTCGCACCTCCAAAACTACTTTTAACCTAAAAACACATTTTGTGTCTTGAACCTATCATGACTATGGTCCAAACGCTATTTAGTTCTTCAGAAGATCCTGTCCGGATCATTATTGAAATTACTAAAACCAATCTTTCCATTTTTTCGTATTTCGAATATAAGCTGAAACTCGTAACGAGTATATCGGCTTTTGATCTTTTAGTTCCACAAACCTCAGTTGTCTATGCGTAATTCTACTTTTAGAATGTTTAATTTATTTAAACAAATCACTCTTATTTTATTTATAATAACATCAATATCTTCATTTGCGCAAGTATGCGGAACACCAGGAGTTGATGGACCAGTTACGGTATCAAACTCTATAAATACTTATTATCCTATAGCAGGTAATATTACGTTGAATGCGGGCGCACAATCAATATTGTTAGGCAGCGTACCGGCAACAGATAGTTATAATAACAATTTTGGTGCAATTCAAATTTCTGCAGGAGATCTAATTTTGATTATCCAAATGCAGGATGCTACGATAGACTATACAAATACTACTAGTTATGGGTCTGGTACCTCAAAGAGTGGATTAGATAATTTGGGAGGTACTGGGTTTACGTCTTTGGGTAATACTGGTATTTTTGAATATGTTATTGCGACCAATAATGTACCATTAACAGGAGGAAATTTAACGTTTAAAGGTACAGGTTCCGGTGGAGGAGTACTAAATAGTTTTTATAATGCAGATGCAACTACAACAAGAGGTAAAAGAACATTTCAAATTGTAAGAGTTCCTCAATATTCTAATTTAAGCTTAACTTCTAATATTACAACACCGCCTTTTAATGGTGTTGCTGGTGGTGTTATTGCTTTTAATGTTTCCGGAACTTTCAATTTTGGCGGATTTAGTATTAATGGAACTGCCAGAGGATTTAGAGGGGGATATAGTCCGAAAGCAGACTCGAATGCAAATACCTCTACTATTTATGTGGGATTATCAACAAGTGATAAGATTTCGGGCAAAGGAGAAGGAATCGCCGGAACACCTAAATATATGTGGGATGGTTTTAATCAGGTAGAGAATTCTGTTGAAGGATTGCCTGGCGGATCATCTGGTAGAGGAGCTCCCGCTAATGCCGGTGGTGGAGGAAATGACCATAATACCGGAGGCGGTGGTGGTGGTAATGGTGGATATGGAGGTTTAGGCGGAGCCGGATGGCAAGGTAACGGTGGTGATCTATATCCTAACTTTACCGGAGGCGGAAGACCAGGTTTCAGATCGTATATTACTTCTACTCCGTTTCCAAGACTTGTTATGGGAGGCGGTGGTGGCGCCGGTGATGCAAATAATGCGTCGTCTGGTGTAAAAGGAGGTGTAGGAGGAGCCATAATTCTTGTTAATGCAGGTACGGTTTTAGGCAATGGTTATATTTATGCCAATGGAGGAAAAGGAGCACCTGGAACTTATTCTGGTTCACCTGACGGAGCCGGAGGTGGAGGAGCCGGAGGAACTGTATTATTGAATGTAGCGAATAATAGTACCGCAAATATTACAGTAGAAGCAAATGGAGGAAATGGCGGAAATACAGAAAATGATGATGCTAATGAACACGGACCAGGTGGTGGTGGTGGTGGTGGAATAGTTAGCCATAATCTTTCCAGTACAGTAACAATAACATCTAGTGTAAATGGTGGTTTAGCTGGTAAATCTAATGCAGGAAAAGGAAATAATCATGGTGCTAAAGATGGTGAAAATGGTTATGTGTCAAAATTTACCACTCAGGATATACCTCAAAACTTACAGATTAACTCAAACTGTTTTCCGGTTCTTGAAACAAATATTAAAGCTTTACCTACTGCAAAAGCGTGTAATTCAATTGGAGAAAAGGTTACTTATGAGATTCAGATAAAAAACACAGGTGGTGGAAATGCTGCCGGAGTAGTTTTAGACTACAGTTTCCCGGCAGGTATAGAATTTGATTCGGCTACGGCAGCATATAATGCAGATGCTACCGGACCTTCCGGAGCATTACCAAATACAGCTACAGCAAATAATCCTACGTTTGGAGGGTTTAATATTGCGCAAAACGGTGTGGTTACGATAACTTTAACAGGTAAGGTTGCAGCATCTATTTCAGCAGGAACATACAGTTCAAAAGCACAAGCATTATATCTTGACCCAACACGTACAAATGTAAATTCTAATAGAAAAATTACGGCAGCTACAAATGCTTTTGGAAGTGCTCTAAAAAAATATGAAGGAGCTAGTCAGGGAGATGTTCCCGGAACAAATTTTAATGGAACACTTTCATCTGTAACAGCAGATGATATAACAATTTTGGCTCTACCGGCTACTCCAACAGTAACGACTACACAATCAAGCTGTGAAGCGCCAACAGGAACAATAACAGTGAATAATCCAGTTAGTGGTATAAGTTATACTATAAAAGGATCAAATCCTGCAACAGCATCAGTTACCAACTCAACTGGAGTTTTCTCCGGATTAGTACCCAATGATTATACAATAATAGCAACGAATGCAGAAGGTTGTATTTCGCTTCCAACGTCAAATATTAGAATTAATACCGTTGCCGGAGCGCCAACAACTACAGGAGTTACTATTTGTCAAGGAGGGACAGGAGTTTTAACAGCCTCTTCAACATGTTCAGGTAGCATAGTTTGGTATACAGTGGCTTCAGGAGGGAGTGTAATATATACAGGTACTTCTTTCAATCCAGTGGGAGTTGCTAATTCAGGTTTGTCAAACACTAGTACAGCGATAACTAAGACTTATTATGCAGCTTGTTCCGGAGATTCAGATTGTAGAGCAGCGGTTAATTTTGTTGTTAATGCGATACCAACAATTACAGGAACATCATCAGCTGAACGATGTGATACAGGAACTGTTACTTTGGGAGCTACAGCATCAACAGGAACAATTAATTGGTATGCAGCTTCAAATGGCGGTCCGTCATTAGGATCAGGGCCAAGTTTTACAACTCCAAGTCTTTCTGCAACTACTATTTATTATGTAGATGCTACGAGTAATGGATGTACTACTGCAAGCAGAACAGCTGTTACAGCAACAGTAAATACATCACCAACAATAAACTCTACAACAGAAGACTCGAGATGCGGTGCAGGATCATTAACATTAAAAGCAACGGCATCTGCAGGAGCAACGATCAATTGGTATGCTGATCCGACAGGAGGAACACCATTATACACAGGAGCGAATTTTACTACCTCAAGTTTATCGGTTACAACTACCTACTACGTGGGAGCAACTTCTACAGCAGGTTGTAATACAGCTTCGAGGATTGCGGTTGCTGCAGTTATAAACAATGCCTCTACAATTGTATTTTCAAGCGGTGCACAAAATCCAACGGTTTGTAACGGAACAGCAATTCCTAATGCTGTTTATACTTTTGGTGGTAGTGCTACAAATGCCACAATATCAAACTTGCCGGCTGGATTAACATCATCAGTAGATCTTAATGCAAAAACAGTAACGATTTCAGGAACTCCTACAACAGGAGGTACTTATACAATAACAACAGTTGGTCATACAGCACCTTGTACAGAAGATTTTAAAACAGGAACTGTTACGATTACAACAATTCCGGTTCCCACTATTACATCAACAGCTGCAACTTGTTCATCAGACGGGACAAGTAAAATTAGCAATTACAGTTCTTCTAATACTTATACATTCACTCCGGCTACAGCTGGAATCGCAATAAGTTCTACGGGTTTAATAAGCGGTATGACTGTTGGAACTTCTTATAAGGTAAAATCTGTTAATGGTGGTTGTTCCTCTGTAGATTCAGGTTCATTTAGCAATGCGACAATGTTGCCAACTCCGGCAATTCCTACTATTACATCAACAGCAGCAACTTGTTCATCAGACGGGACAAGTAAAATTAGCAATTACAGTTCGTCTAATACTTATACATTCACTCCGGCCACAGCTGGAATCACAATAAGTTCTACGGGTTTAATAAGCGGAATGACTGTTGGCACTTCTTATAAAGTAAAATCTGTTAATGGTGGTTGTTCCTCTGTAGATTCAGGTTCATTTAGCAACGCGACAATGTTGCCAACTCCGACAGTTCCTACTATTACATCAACAGCAGCAACTTGTTCATCAGACGGGACAAGTAAAATTAGCAATTACAGTTCGTCTAATACTTATACATTCACTCCGGCCACAGCTGGAATCACAATAAGTTCTACGGGTTTAATAAGCGGAATGACTGTTGGCACTTCTTATAAAGTAAAATCTGTTAATGGTGGTTGTTCCTCTGTAGATTCAGGTTCATTTAGCAATGCGACAATGTTGCCAACTCCGGCAGTTCCTACTATTGCATCAACAGCTCCGACTTGTTCATCAGACGGAATTTCTAAAATATCAAATTACATTTCAGGCGTAACCTATACTTTTGATCCGATTGGTCCAAGTGTTGCTACTTCAGGACTAATCAGTGGAATGATTGTTGGAACTTCTTATACGGTTACAGCAGGAAATGCAACTTGTACTTCTGTGGCTTCAGCTTCATTTAACAATGCAGCGAAGTTGGTCACTCCAGCTGTACCAACAATAGCTTCGACAGATCCGACTTGTTCATCAGACGGAATTTCTAAAATATCTAATTACATTTCAGGTGTAACCTATACTTTTGATCCGATTGGTCCAAGTGTTGCTACTTCAGGACTAATCAGTGGAATGATCGTTGGGACTTCTTATACAGTAACAGCAGGAAATGCAACTTGTACTTCTGTAGCTTCAGCTTCATTTAGCAATGCAGCTAAGTTGATAACTCCGGATGCACCAACAATAGCTTCGACAGATCCGACTTGTTCAGCAGATGGAATTTCTAAAATATCAAATTACATTTCAGGTGTAATCTATACTTTTGATCCGATTGGTCCAAGTGTTGCTACTTCAGGATTAATCAGCGGAATGATCGTTGGGACTTCTTATACAGTTACAGCAGGAAATGCAACTTGTACTTCTGTGGCTTCAGCTTCATTTAGTAATGCAGCGAAGTTGATAACTCCAGATGTACCAACAATAGGTTCGACTGCAGCAACATGTTCATCAGATGGAATTTCTAAAATATCAAATTATATTTCAGGTGTAACCTATACTTTTGATCCGATTGGCCCAAGTGTTGCTACTTCAGGCTTAATCAGCGGAATGATTGTTGGAACTTCTTATACAGTTACAGCAGGAAATGCAACTTGTACTTCTGTAGCTTCAGCTTCATTTAGCAATGCAGCGAAGTTGATAACACCAGATGTACCAACAATAGCTTCAACAGCGCCGACTTGTTCATCAGATGGAATTTCTAAAATATCAAATTACGTTTCAGGTGTAACCTATACTTTTGATCCGATTGGTCCAAGTGTTGCTACTTCAGGACTAATCAGTGGAATGATCGTTGGGACTTCTTATACAGTAACAGCAGGAAATGCAACTTGTACTTCTGTAGCTTCCGCTTCATTTAGTAATGCAGCGAAGTTAGCTACGCCAGCTATACCAACAATAGCTTCAACAGCTTCGACTTGTTCAGCAGATGGAATTTCTAAAATATCAAATTACGTTTCAGGTGTAACCTATACTTTTGATCCGATTGGTCCAAGTGTTGCTACTTCAGGACTAATCAGTGGAATGATCGTTGGGACTTCTTATACAGTAACAGCAGGAAATGCAACTTGTACTTCTGTAGCTTCCGCTTCATTTAGTAATGCAGCGAAGTTAGCTACGCCAGCTATACCAACAATAGCTTCAACAGCTTCGACTTGTTCAGCAGATGGAATTTCTAAAATATCAAATTACGTTTCAGGTGTAACCTATACTTTTGATCCGATTGGCCCAAGTGTTGATACTTCAGGCTTAATTAGCGGAATGATTGTTGGAACTTCTTATACGGTTACAGCAGGAAATGCAACTTGTACTTCTGTGGCTTCAGCTTCATTTAACAATGCAGCGAAGTTGGTCACTCCAGCTGTACCAACAATAGCTTCGACAGATTCGACTTGTTCATCAGACGGAATTTCTAAAATATCTAATTACATTTTAGGTGTAACCTATACTTTTGATCCGATTGGCCCAAGTGTTGCTACTTCAGGATTAATTAGTGGAATGATCGTTGGAACTTCTTATACCGTTACAGCAGGAAATGCAACTTGTACTTCTGTCGCTTCGGCTTCATTTAGCAATGCAGCGAAGTTGGTCACGCCAGCTGTACCGACAATAGCTTTGACAGATCCGACTTGTTCAGCAGATGGAATTTCTAAAATATCAAATTACATTTCAGGTGTAACCTATACTTTTGATCCGATTGGCCCAAGTGTTGATACTTCAGGCTTAATCAGCGGAATGACCGTTGGAATTTCTTATACAGTTACAGCAGGAAATGCAACTTGTACTTCTGTGGCTTCAGCTTCATTTAGCAATGCAGCGAAGTTGGTCACTCCAGCTGTACCAACAATAGCTTCGACAGCAACGACTTGTTCAGCAGACGGAATTTCTAAAATATCAAATTACGTTTCAGGTGTAACCTATACTTTTGATCCGATTGGTCCAAGTGTTGCTACTTCAGGATTAATAAGCGGAATGATCGTTGGAACTTCTTATACGGTTACAGCAGGAAATGCAACTTGTACTTCTGTGGCTTCAGCTTCATTTAGCAATGCAGCTAAGTTGATAATTCCGGATGTACCTACAATAGCTTCCATAAATCAATTAACATGTAGTGTAAATACTGGAAGTTTTACAATATCAAATTATAATAATTTATATACTTATACTATTACACCTTCAGGAGCTACTCTCGATGTATCAACAGGAGTTGTGACTGCACAAGTTGGGACTTATAATATAACAGCAACCTTAAATAATTGTACATCTGGAATTTCAACTGTAGTTATTGATTCTAAAATTTGTGCTAATGCAGATGACTTCGGAACTAAAATTTCGGGAGCAACATCAGTAAATTTAGGGGATGTAACTTCAAACGATAAATTAAACGGTTTGGCAGTTACAACCACAAATACTAATGTCACACCAAAAATAACGGGGCCATTAAGTGTTGATGATGACGGAATTTTAACTTTGGCAGCTAACACTGCTTCCGGAACCTATTCTATTATCTACCAAATTTGTGAAGAAGGTTCAGCTTCTGTAAACTGTGATAGTGCAACGGCGACAGTTGTGGTTAAAAATGAAATAAAAGCGGTAATCGAAACTACTCTTCCTATTAATGGAAACATTGGAGGAACAACGGTAGCATTAACAGCGAATGATATTTTAAATGGAAATCCGGTTGTAATTGGAAATAATCCGGGAGAAGTTACTTTAAACATTGTAGGGACTTTACCAACAGGCTTAACGCTAAATGCAAACGGAACGATTACAGTAAGTCCCGGAACTCCAAAAGGAGATTATAATGTTGAATATATTATATGCGAGACAGGAAGCAACCCAACAAATTGCGATTCAGTAATTTCAGTTGTAACTGTTACGGCAGGTGATCTTGTTGCCAATCCGGATTCTGTTACTTCAGTAGTTGGAATAAACATTGCACAAACTGTTGTCAATGTATTTACAAATGATACTAAAAATGGACTTCCGTTAAATCCGGCAGATGTAAAACTGACCAATTCAACACCAGATCCAAAAGGATATTTAATATTGAATCCGGACGGAACCGTAACACTTGCACCAAATGCACCAGCAGGGGATTATGAGTTAACCTATACAATTTGCGAAGTATTAAATCTGTCAAATTGTAAATCAAATACAGTAACAGTTACTGTTACAGCGCCAACAATGAGAGTAACGGCGACTAGTTATTGCTCAAACAATGTTCCGTATGTAACATACAATGTAGAACCAGATAATTTTACTCCAAATAACTTATTGACTATAAAATGGATTGATAGTGCAAATAATGTAGTAGCGACTCAGACTAATCTACCATTGAGTGGAGATCTTTTATGGCCAGGTGCTGTAGTTGATAACAACGGAAATGGAGTGGACTGGCCGGGATGGTTATTGCAAAATAACCAATGGCTTGAAGGAACAGACGGATTTGAAAATACAAGAACAAATGTTACGATGGAGTTCTCATTAAACCCTACAGTAAATGTAATTGTAAATTATCCTCCGGCGACCCCGCAATGTAATGCCAGACCAACATTTACAATTCAGGCAAACGACGATACAGATGGCCCGATAGATTTAAATAAAGGAGCCAATTTAACGTTAAACATCTTTAAAAATGATCTTTTAAACGGAACATTAATTACTGCGGCAAATGTTGTTTTGACTACAATTGTACCTAATTCAAACTTAGTTTTAAATGCAGATGGAACAGTAGATGTAAAATCTGGAACCCCATCTGGAGCTTACGAGTTGACGTATCAAATTTGTGAAGCTTCAAATCTTTCAAATTGCAGTCAGGCAGTAGTAAAAGTAACAGTATTAAATTCTGTAGATCCAAAACTGCTTCTTATTGCAAAAGATGATTTAGATATTTCGGTAGATGGAATTAATGGAGAAATTGAATTTGTTAATGTTTTAGATAATGATCTTTTAGACGGATTGCCAATTAAATTAACGGATATTACCATTACAAATAATTCACCAAGTCCTTATTTTGAATTTAATCCAAACGGAACCGTAAGTGTAAAACCGAATACACCGGGTGGAAATTATGCTTTAACGTATGAAATTTGTCAAAAAGCAAGTGCAGGCAATTGTACTACCGCAACCTTAAATGTTTTTGTAGAAGTTCCAGCTATTGCAATTGTTAAAACAGCAACGTTTAATGATGAAAATAAAAACGGAATTGCAAATGCAGGTGAAACAATTACATACAACTTTGTAGTAACAAACACAGGAAATGTACCATTGGTTGATGTAAAAGTTACTGATCCTTTACCGGGAGTGGTAGTTTCAGGGCAGCCAATAGATTTAGCTGTTCATGAGTCAAACAGTACAAACTTTATTGCGTATTACACCATAAAACAAAGTGATATAAACACAGGAAAAGTAAGTAATCAGGCCAGCGTTAGCGGAAGTAGTGTAAGAGGTGTTAAAGTAGAGGATATTTCTGATGAGGCAGGTGTAGATGGAGATCAGCCAACTGTATTGGACTTAAATGGTTGTCAGATTAAAGTATTCAATGCATTTTCACCAAACGGAGATTCTAAAAATGCAAGATTCTATATTCAGGGTCTGGAATGTTATCCTGATAATACAGTAGAAATTTACAACCGTTGGGGAGTTCTTGTATTTGATATTAATGGTTATAATAACGAAGACAGAGTCTTTGTTGGAATCTCTGCCGGTCGTGCAACTGTAACACAAGCAGACGGATTGCCTGTTGGAACTTATTTCTATGTTCTGAAATATAGAGACAGTGAATCAAATCAGCACGAAAAATCAGGATATCTATATATTAATAAATAAAAATGACAAACGGTTTAGTGTTAGCCAAACCGTTTTAAAACTTATTAAATGAAAAAATTAGTTATTGTTTTTATGTTTTTTTCCGTTGTGTGTTCCGCGCAGCAGGACGCACAGTTTACACAATATATGTACAATACCATTTCTGTTAATCCTGCTTATGCAGGTTCTCGAGGAGCATTAAGTGTTTTTGGTTTGTATCGTACGCAATGGATAGGACTTGACGGAGCGCCCGAAACGAGTACCTTTTCTATAAACACACCTTTAAACAATAGTAAGCTGGGGTTAGGAGTTTCTTTGGTAAACGATAAAATCGGACCAACAAACGAAAACAATTTATCGGCAGACTTGTCATATAGTATCCCAACTTCTGAGAGTTTTCAGCTTTCCTTCGGAATAAAAGGATCATTAAATATCTTTAATCTTGATGCAAGCAAGTTAAGTTTTGAAGATCAGGGTGATCCTCAATTTCAGGATCTTGATAATAAAATTTCACCCAATATCGGGGCTGGAGTTTACTGGCATTCAGACAGAGCTTATATAGGATTTTCAGTTCCTAATTTTATAGAAACCAATCGTTATGATAATAACGATGTAGCTATTTTTAAAGATAAAATCAATTACTACTTAATGGCAGGTTATGTATTTAATTTAGATCATTTGCAATACATAAAGTTCAAACCTGCATTGCTAACTAAGATGGTTCAGGGAGCTCCTTTGCAAGTAGACGTTTCGGGTAACTTTATGTTTAATGATAAATTTGTTGTAGGTGTTGCCTATCGATGGAGTGCCTCTGTGAGTGCAATGGCCGGTTTTCAGGTTACAGATGGTTTGTACCTTGGGTATGGCTACGATCATGAAACAACCAATTTAAGAAAGTACAATTCGGGATCACATGAAATTTTCCTTCGTTTTGAGTTCTTAAAAAATTACAATAAAATGACATCTCCAAGATTCTTCTAATATTGCTCCTTATGCCAACAAAAAACTTAACTTATATTATTTTATTCCTGTGTTTCTTTTTCAAATCAAACGCTCAGACAATAAATACAGATTATGCCGATAAAAAGTACGATGATTACGCTTATGCAGATGCCATAGTTGCTTATGAAAACATTATTAGCAAAGGTGTTAAGGATGAAAAAATAATGCAAAAGCTGGGTAACTCGTATTATTTTATGGGAGAATTGCCAAGTGCTTTAAAGTATTACGATGATTTATTCAGTATAAACGAAAATCAGCAATCCGAATATTTGTACCGATATTCACAATGCTTAAAATCTTCGGGTAATTATAAAAAAGCCGATGAGATTCTGGAAAAATTCATTCAAAAAGCAGAAACAGAAAAAAGAGCAGCATTATTTAGAAACGAGAAGAATTATTTAGAAGAAATAAAATCAAATTCAGGCCGTTTTGAAATTGCAGATGCCGGAGTCAATTCGCAATATTCAGATTACGGAAGCGCAATTTATGAGAATAAAATAATCTTTACTTCTGCACGAGATACGGGCGGAGTAGGTAAAAGTAATTTTAAATGGACAAATAAAGCATTCTCAAAATTATACCTTGCCGAATTAATGCCAGATGGAAGTGTTGGAGAACCAAAGCTTTTTAGAAAAAAAGAAAATACAAAATTCAACGAATCTACGCCTGTTTTTACAAAAGACGGACGAACTATGTATTTTACCAGAAATAATTTTATAGATGGTAAAAGAGGAAAAAGCGACAATAAAATAACGCTTCTTAAATTGTATAAAGCAGATTTAATCGAAGGACAATGGGAGAACGTAAAGGAGCTTCCTTTTAATAGTGATCAATACAGCACAGCACATCCTGCATTAAGCATTGACGAAAAGACTTTATATTTTGCATCAGATATGCCGGGAACTTTGGGACAATCTGATTTGTATAAAGTAAAAATAAATGCTGATGGAACTTTTGGAACGCCCGAAAATTTAGGGACTGCAATTAATACAGAAGGGCGCGAAACGTTTCCGTTTATTTCCGGAGACAACGAATTGTATTTTGCTTCAGACGGCCGTCCGGGTTTAGGAGGATTAGATGTATTTGTTACCAAAATAAATGAAAACGGAACGCTGGATGATATCCAGAATGTCGGGGAACCTATAAATAGCAAACAAGATGATTTTGGGTTTATCATTAACAGTAAAAACAGAAATGGTTATTTTTCTTCGAATAGAGAAAACGGACATGGTGTAGATGATATCTATCGATTTACCGAAACCAAAAGACTGATTTGCGAACAGGATTTGACAGGAACAGTAAGCGATGTTGAATCAAACGAAATCCTGCCAAATGCAGCTATTACATTATTTGACGAAAACTGGACCGTTGTATCGACAATCAATTCAGACGAAAAAGGAAATTATACTTTCTCTAAAGTAAAATGTGGTAAAAAATATGCCTTACGAATTTCTAAAAACGATTATAATATCAAAGATGCTTCGGTTACTATAAAGAAAGCACAGGGAACAACAACATTACCAATTACATTACAAAAGATTTTTAAACCAATTGCAGCAAAAGCAATTGCAGTAAATAAAGTAACGGTAAAACCGGTAAAAATAGGGCCAATAAAAGTGGGAACAGATTTGGCAAAACTGCTTCACCTTCCTATGAACTTTTTCGATTTAAACAAAGCTACAATTAAGAAAACATCAGAACCTCAATTACAAAAATTAGTAGATGTTTTAATTCAGTATCCGGCTATAAAATTAGATATTCGTTCGCATACAGACAGTCGTTCTTCAGCAGAAAGTAATCAGATCTTATCCGATAAAAGAGCAAAGTCTACAAAAGACTGGTTAGTAAGTAAAGGAATTGATGAAACCCGATTAAATGCAAAAGGTTTCGGAGAAACAAAATTAGTAAACCGATGTGCCGATGGTGTAAAATGTACAGAAAAAGAACACCAACAGAACAGACGAAGTGAGTTTATAATTACGAGTTTGTAATTTTATACAATAACAAAAAGACCTTTCTAAATTTTAGTAAAGGTCTTTTTTATTTATTCATTGACATGTTGAGAATCTGTCATAAGCTTATAATTAATTTCGCTTAAAAACTCAAATTCATCTAACGGAATCATTTGCAGCACTGTTTCTAAAATAAGACCTACATTAATTTCGTCACTTTTTTTGGCGTCAGGAAGCTTTGGTGCATCGTCATTCAGAGCCAAAACGCATAGTTTTAGCATATCAGTAATAACACAGCCCAGTTCCAGATAATTCTGAAACTTAATTTCGACCACATTCTCTTTTGTTTTATGATCAGCCGGTTTTAAAGTTGTGAAATATCGACTTGCTAATTTTCTAAGATTTTCTGAATTTTTAATTTCATTGGTTTCCATAAAAGAAGTGATTTTAGATTGTTATATGATTAATTTTTTTGTTTTTCTTAGTTCTTGCTTTTAATTATTGCAATTTCAGATTTCTAATTGTTACTTCTCACATACTACAGTATGTGTAGGTGTTTTTCTTATAAATAACAAATTTTTCAAAAATCAAATCTATAAAAAGGTCAGAAATAATAGTACGACATATATGTCGCGTTGTTTTTTTTGTTAGAAAAGAGCTATTTAATAGCAATTAAATATTTGCATTTACAGCATAAAACATAGCCAATGGTTTCAACCATTGGAACGCAATATATGAACCCAATACATATTTACAATTGTTATCCCACGGTTGAAATTGTGGGTTATGGTTGAAATCTGAGTATAATTTTACATCATTAAAGAGCTTTCGGAATTGTTTCGGCTAAAAGTTAAAAAATCAAATTTTTCGCAAAAAAGGGTTGTAAATGGATTTGTTCTTTGATGGATAATTTCTAAAGTTCGTGAAACGGTGTATTTTGTTTAAAATGAATGTGTTAGGTTTTTAAAAAAATGCTTTTTGCAACAAATTGTGTTTGTTTTTTTATAACTTTATAAATCTAAAATTTTTCAGATATGACTGTAAATCAAATACTAAACGCAAAAGGAAAAAATGTTTACTCTGTACTTTCGACTACAACCGTTTATGAAGCATTGAAAGTAATGGGCGAAAAAAACATTGGGGCTATCCTGATAATCGATGGAACCGACTTAAAAGGGATATTATCTGAAAGAGATTATGCTCGAAAAATCGTTTTAAAAGACAAATCATCAAAAGAAACTTTTGTACATGAAATTATGGAAAGCAACGTTTTTTCGATAAACCTTTCAAACAATATCGAGGATTGTATGGAGCTGATGAGTACCAAAAGAATACGACATTTACCTGTTATAGAAGACGGAATTGTGGTAGGAATAATCTCGATTAGCGATGTTGTAAAAGCAATTATAGAAGTTCAAAAAGATACTATAAATCATTTAAACTCTTATATTTCTCAATAATAAAGAACTTAAAAAAACATTCTTAAAATAGTCCCAATTATTGCGGACTATTTTTTTTTGACTATCTCAAATTGTTATTTTAACAAAAGAAAGCAGTAAAAACATGCCATTTTAAACTAAGACTTATATCTTTGTAAGCTAGAATAAAAGCTAAAAACAATGAACAAAGAGAGTAAAAAAAGAGAGGCCTTAGTGTACCACGCAGAGCCGACTCCAGGAAAAATTCAGGTAGTTCCAACAAAAAAATATGCAACCCAAAGAGACTTGTCACTGGCTTATTCGCCGGGTGTTGCAGAACCGTGTTTAGAAATCGCAGCAAACGTTGATGACGTTTATAAGTATACAGCAAAAGGAAATTTAGTTGCCGTAATCTCAAACGGTACTGCTGTTTTAGGATTAGGAGATATTGGTCCTGAGGCCTCAAAACCAGTAATGGAAGGAAAAGGTTTATTGTTTAAAATATTCTCTGATATTGATGTTTTTGATATTGAAGTTAATACAAAAGACATAGAAGAATTTATTCAGACGGTTAAAAATATTGCTCCAACTTTTGGAGGAATTAACCTTGAAGATATTAAAGCGCCTGAATCTTTTGAAATCGAAAGAAGACTGGTAGAAGAATTGGATATTCCGGTAATGCATGATGATCAGCACGGAACAGCAATTATTTCTTCTGCAGCTTTAATCAATGCACTTGAATTGGCAGGAAAAAAAGCCGGAGATGTAAAAATGGTAGTTTCGGGTGCAGGATCTGCTGCAATCGCTTGTACTGATTTGTATGTTTCGCTAGGCGTAAAAGTAGAGAATATTAAAATGTACAATAGTAAAGGACTTTTAACAAAAGATAATCCTTCACTATCAAAATTACAATTGAAATATGCTATTGATGGTGCTCAAATTGCTTTGGCAGATGCTGTAAAAGGTGCAGATGTTTTCATCGGACTATCTTCGGGAGATATCTTATCGCCAGAAATGTTATTGACAATGGCAGACAATCCGATTGTTTTTGCAATGGCAAATCCAAATCCGGAAATCGATTATAACCTGGCTGTTCAAACGCGTAAAGACGTTATTATGGCTACAGGACGTTCAGATTTTCCTAATCAGGTGAATAACGTTTTAGGTTTTCCATATATTTTTAGAGGAGCACTAGACGTAAGAGCGACAAAAATTAATGAAGAAATGAAAATGGCCGCTGTAAAAGCGTTGGCTATTTTGGCAAAAGAACCGGTTCCGGAGCAAGTTAACGTGGCTTACGGTGCAACAAAATTAGGTTTCGGTCAGGAATATATTATCCCAAAACCATTTGATCCTAGATTAATTACTATTGTAGCGCCTGCAGTTGCAAAAGCAGCAATGGAATCTGGAGTGGCAAAACAACCAATTACAGACTGGGCAGCTTATGAGGATGCTCTTCGTGAGCGTATGGGGAATGATAATAAAATGGTACGTTTAATTACGAACCGTGCTAAATTAGACCCAAAACGTATTGTTTTTGCCGAAGCGGATCATTTAAATGTTTTAAAAGCAGCTCAAATTGTTCATGAAGACGGAATTGGTGTGCCAATTTTGTTAGGAAACAGAGAAATCATTTTAGAATTAAAAGCCGAATTAGGTTTTGATGCTGATCTTGAAATTATCGATCCTAAAACAAATGAAGAAGAAGCAAGACGTAACAGATTTGCAAATTCATACTGGGAAACAAGAGAGCGCAGAGGTGTTTCGTTACTTGACGCTCAGAAATTTATGCGCGAAAGAAACTATTTTGCGGCTATGATGGTAAACGAAGGCGATGCAGATGCTCTTGTTACCGGACACTCAAGAAGTTATCCAAGTGTAGTAAAACCAATGATGCAATTAATAGAAAAAGCACCTGCAGCTTCTTTAATAGCAACAACAAACATGATGCTTACCTCACGCGGACCAATGTTTTTATCAGATACAGCGATAAACATTAATCCATCTGCACAAGATTTGGTAAATATTGCTATCATGACAGCTAAAACAGCTAAAATGTTTGGTATTGAGCCAGTTATTGCAATGGTTTCTTATTCTAATTTTGGGTCATCTACACATCAAAATGCTTCAAAAGTAAGAGAAGCAGTTGCTTACCTGCATAAAAATCATCCTGAAATGATTGTTGACGGAGAGATTCAGGCAGATTTTGCATTAAATGGAGAGTTACTTAAAGAGAAATTCCCATTCTCTAAATTAGCGGGTAAAAAAGTAAATACACTGGTATTCCCTAACCTGGAGTCAGCAAATATTACTTATAAGCTAATGAAAGAATTAAATAAATCTAGTTCTATTGGTCCAATCATGATGGGATTAGACAAACCTGTACACATTTTCCAATTGGGCGCAAGCGTGGAAGAAATGGTAAACATGGCTGCAATCGCTGTTATTGATGCACAGGAAAAAGAAATTAAAAAAAATAAATTAGCTAAATAGTTAGAAATCGTAAGAATCGGATAATCAATCTTATTTTTATTATATTTGATAATATAAATTAAACTATGATAGCACATTTGCAGGGGAAATTAGTTGAAAAGAACCCCACAGAAGTTGTAATTGATTGTGGCGGAGTAGGATATCACGTTAATATATCGTTACACACTTTTTCATTATTACCTAATGCAGATTTTATAAAATTGTATACGCATCTTCAAATTAAAGAAGATGCGCATACTTTATATGGTTTTGTAGAAAAATCAGAACGCGAAATATTCAGAATGTTACTGTCGGTTTCCGGTATCGGAGCCAATATTGCCAGAACCATGTTGTCCTCAATAGAGCCAAAGCAAATCATCAATGCTATTGCAGCCGGAGATGTTGGTGTAATACAGTCTATAAAGGGAATTGGGAACAAAACGGCACAACGGGTTATACTCGATTTAAAAGAAAAAATGTTAAAGTTGTACGATTTAGATGAAGTTTCTATCGTTCAAAGCAATACAAATAGAGATGAAGCGTTATCTGCTTTGGAAGTTTTAGGATTTGTCCGAAAAGCTTCAGAAAAAGTAGTAGAAAAGATCGTAAAAGAAGATCCGGAAGCTACAGCAGAAACAATCATTAAAAGAGCATTAAAAAGCTTGTAACTCAACTAACATAAACCAATTGTATGCGTAAAATTTGTATTTTTTTACTGGTTTTATTTTGCGGTAATGTTTTGCAATCGCAAGTAAATCCGGCGACTCAGGATACAACTAAAACTCAATTTTCTGTAGGAAAAATGGAGTTGCAAGACCCGCCAAGCATACTTTCGGCATATAAATATGATCCCATTACAGATCGTTATATCTACACCAATACAGTTGATGGTTTTTCGATCAACTATCCTATTATTTTAACTCCAAAAGAGTACGAAGATTTAGTTCTTAAAGAATCCAGAAGAGATTATTTTAAGAAAAAAATGGACGCTATTGATGGTAAAAAAGCAGGAAGTGAGGCAGCAAAGAAGAATTTGCTTCCGCGATATTACATTAATTCAGGTTTCTTCGAAAGCATCTTCGGAAGTAATACAATAGACGTAAAGCCCACGGGATCTGTAGAAATGGATTTGGGAGTTCGATACACCAAACAGGATAACCCATCATTTTCACCTAGAAACCGATCAAGCCTTACATTTGATTTTGACCAGAGAATCAGTATGAGTTTAATGGGGAAAGTAGGAACCAGATTAGAGGTAAATGCCAATTACGATACACAATCTACATTTGCTTTTCAAAACTTATTTAAGCTTGCTTATACACCCTCAGAAGATGATATTATTCAAAAAGTTGAGGTAGGTAACGTGAGTATGCCATTAAACAGTACCTTAATTCGAGGGGCTCAAAGTTTATTTGGTGTAAAGACCCAACTGCAATTTGGAAGAACAACTGTAACAGGTGTTTTCTCAGAACAAAAATCGCAAACAAAGAGTGTTGTAGCCGAAGGAGGTGGTACAGTTCAAAATTTTGATTTGTATGCTTTAGACTATGATAATGACCGACACTTTTTCTTGTCACAATACTTTAGAAATAAATACGATGCCTCTTTAAAAAACTATCCGGTTATAGATAGCCGTGTGCAGGTAACCAGAATAGAGGTATGGGTAACCAATAAACAAAACAGAGTAAGTACGACCAGTAATAACTTACGTAATATTATTGCACTTCAGGATTTAGGTGAAGGGCAAATTAGTGGTATTCCGGATAATCAGGTAGTTGTTATTAGTTCATCAACAGGTTTCTTTAATAACCCTATAGATTCTCCAACAGAAAATGATAACAATAAATATGATCCTGCTGCAATTGGCCAGCCTGGTTCCTATTTAAATTCAAACATAAGAGAAATTGTAACGGCAAAATCAGGATTCAATAATACAAACGTAAGTGAGGGAACCGATTACTCTATATTAGAAAATGCCCGTAAATTAACAGCGAATGAGTTTACTTTTAATCCGCAGTTAGGATATATTTCGTTACAGCAGCGTTTAGCAAATGATGAAATTTTAGCAGTTGCTTTTGAATATACTGTTGGAGGTAAAGTATATCAGGTAGGAGAATTTGGAAGTGATGGACTTGATGCTACAGTTGTAACAGGAAATAATAGTTCAAATCAGGCAATTATTTCACAAAGTTTGGTTTTAAAGATGTTGAAGAGCAATTTGACAAACGTTCAAAATCCGGTTTGGAACCTGATGATGAAAAACGTTTATCAAATTCCTCAGGCGTATCAAATTAAGCAGGATGATTTTAGAATGAATATTCTTTATACAGATCCTTCTCCAATAAATTATATTACGCCGGTTCAGGGAACAACTTTTCCAACAAACCCAACTCCGGATAATAAAGTAGATCAGACTCCTTTATTAAATGTATTTAATCTGGACAGACTAAATTATAATAATGATCCGCAAACAGGAGGAGATGGTTTCTTCGATTACATTCCGGGTATTACCGTTGACGTACAGAACGGACGAATCATTTTTACCACCAAAGAGCCTTTTGGGGAGCTGATATTTAAGAAACTGCAGAATTCCGGTTCCGGGGAGGATTATAATAATCCAAGTACTTATAATGCAAATCAGCAGAAGTATGTATTTAGAAATATGTATAAAAACACACAATCTGGCGCTTTGCAGGATAGTGATAAAAATAAATTCTTACTAAGAGGAAAATATAAATCATCAGGAAGTAGTGGTATTCCAATCGGGGCGTTCAACGTGCCGCAAGGATCTGTTGTAGTAATGGCAGCAGGAAGAAGATTGGTAGAAGGAATCGATTATAGTGTCGATTATCAATTAGGTCGTGTTCAGATTCTGGATCCGTCACTTCAGGCTTCAAATACACCAATCGAAGTTTCCTTAGAGAATAATTCCATTTTTGGACAACAAACCAGAAGATTTATAGGATTTAATGTTGAGCACAAAATTTCAGAGAAATTTGTAGTTGGAGGTACTTATTTAAAAATGAGTGAAAAACCTTTTACACAAAAATCCAGTTACGGACAAGAATCTGTAAATAATACAATTTTTGGGTTTAATGGTAATTATGCAACCGAAGTTCCTTTCTTTACCAGGCTGGTAAATAAATTGCCAAATATTGATACAGATGTTCCTTCTAATCTTTCGGTTCGTGGTGAAGTAGCATTTTTAAAACCAGATGCACCAAAAGCCAGTGATTTTGAGGGTGAAGCAACAATTTATATTGACGATTTTGAAGGCTCACAATCAACAATCGATATGCGATCGGCTTATGCGTGGAGTTTGGCCTCAACACCATTTGTAAATTCGATCAATGATAATACTTTTAATGCCAATTCAAATACGTTAGAGTATGGTTACAAACGTGCAAAACTGGCATGGTATACAATTGATCCTGTGTTTTACTCGTCTAAACCATCCGGAATTTCAAATGATGATTTGTCATTAAATACAACAAGAAGGATTTACAGTAAAGAATTATATCCAAATACAGATATTGCCCAAGGACAAATTCAGGTTATTAATACACTGGATTTAACTTATTTCCCATCAGACAGGGGAGCTTACAACAACAATCCAAATTTTAGTGCAGGTCCGGCCTCTTCTAATTTTGGTGGAATTATGCGTGCTTTAAATTCAACCAATTTTGAACAGGGGAATGTTGAGTATATTCAGTTTTGGGTACTTGATCCGTATGTTGGAAATGCCGAAGCACCTGCAAACAATACAGGAAAGATTTATTTTAACTTAGGTGAAATTTCTGAAGATGTTTTAAAAGACGGAAGAAAACAATATGAAAACGGGCTAGGACCAGGTCAGGTAATGGTTAATCCGCAACCGCTTTGGGGAGATGTTCCGGCTTCGCAATCGTTAATCTATGCTTTTGATACCAATCCGGATAACCGTAAAAATCAGGACGTAGGTTTAGATGGTTTACCAGATGCTAAGGAAGGAGCAGTTTATACGAATTATGCGGGAGAAGAAGATCCTGCGGCAGATAACTACAAGTATTATTTAAATACAGATGGAGATGTTATTAATCGTTATAAAAAATATAATGGAGTAGAAAATAACTCTGCGGTAAGTGTTGATGATCCAAACAGGGGATCTACAACTTTGCCGGATGTTGAAGATATTAATCGTGATAATACCATGAGTACCATCAATGCGTATTATGAATATAGTATTGATGTAAAACCAGGAATGCAGGTTGGGCAAAATTATATTACTGATATTCGTGAAGTCACTAATGTAGAGCTGCCAAACGGAAGTACAACAACCGCAAGATGGATTCAGTTTAAAATCCCGGTTTCACAGCCACAAAACACAATTGGAAATATTACAGATTTTAGGTCTATTCGTTTCATGCGTATGTTTATGACAGGTTTTAATGACCAGATGACGGTGCGTTTTGGAGCGTTAGATTTAGTAAGAGGAGAATGGAGAAGATATACAGGAACTCTTGACGCAAATGATCCAAATCCGGATGATGATGGAGTTGAATTTGATGTTGCAGCTGTTAATATTCAGGAAAATAGCACAAAATGTCCTGTGAACTATGTAATTCCTCCGGGAGTTCAAAGAGAGCAATTGTATAATAATAATACTGTTATCAATCAAAATGAGCAATCATTAGCCCTTAGGGTTGGTGGTGCAGGTTTACAATATCAGGATTCCAGAGCAGTTTTTAAAAATGTGAGCGTTGATATGCGTCAGTACAAAAAACTGAAAATGTTTTTACATGCAGAATCGTTGCCAAATGAAAGTGCATTATTAGACGAAGAAATGGTTGGTTTTATTCGTTTTGGTAATGACTTTACGCAAAACTTTTATCAGATCGAAATTCCATTAAAAGTGACACAAACCGGAGGAAGTTGTTCTATAAGTCCTGATTTAGTTTGGATGGATGATAACAATATTGATTTGGCGCTTGATTTACTGACCAGAATGAAAATTAAGGCCATGAGTATCGATATTAACTCTGATAAAAGAGATATTAATGGTATTTATTATCCGGATGATGATTTAAGTCAAAGCGGAGGAGATGGTGACAGCAGATTAAAACTGGGTATTAAAGGAAATCCAAATTTTGGTTTGGTCAGGAATTTAATGGTCGGAGTTAAAAGCAGGGCAGATCATAAAGACATTAAAGGAGAAGTTTGGTTTAATGAGCTTCGAATGTCTGATTTAGAAAACAAAGGTGGTATGGCAGCATTATTAAATGTTGATACCAATATGGCAGATTTTGCAACCATTTCTGCTACAGGAAAGAAGAGTACAATTGGATTTGGATCTTTAGAGCAAGGTGCAAACGAGAGAGATCGTGAAGATATTCAGCAGTATAATATTGTTACGAATTTGAATTTAGGAAAATTAATGCCTCGTAAATGGGGAATTAATTTACCTTTTAATTATGCTATTGGTGAAGAAGTTATTACTCCGGAATACGACCCTTTTAACCAGGATATCAAATTAGATCAGTTAATAAATGAAACTACTGATCCTAACGAAAAGGATAATATCAGAACCCGTGCAGTTGACTATACAAAGCGTAAGAGTATTAACTTTATAGGGGTTAGAAAAGACAGAGCTCCAGAGCAGAAACCGCATGTTTATGATGTTGAGAATTTTACTTTCTCGCAATCGTACAATCAGGTAGAGCGACATGATTATGAAGTAGAAAGCTATGAAGATGAGCAATCAAATACGGCCGTTAATTATGCTTATACTTTTCAGCCAAAAGAAGTGGTTCCGTTCAAGAAGAACGAATTCATGAAGAAAAGCGAGTACTGGAAATTATTAAGCGATTTTAACTTTAATTATCTGCCTTCAAATATTTCATTTAATACGAATATTTTAAGACAAAGTAACCGTCAGCAGTATCGATTGGTTGAAGTTGAAGGAATTGGTTTAGATCCGTTATACAGACGAAATTTTGCCTTTAATTATCAGTATGGTTTTGGATATAATTTGACAAAATCAGTAAAAATAAATTACACTGCGGCATCAAATAATATTGTAAAAAATTATCTGAACGCTGATAATACGCCTAAGGAAGATTTTAATATCTGGGATAGCTATTGGGATATCGGAACCCCAAATCAACATGTGCAGCAATTAGTTTTAAACTGGGATATACCAATTAATAAATTGCCAATTTTTAGTTTTATTAAAGCGAGTTATTCTTATACAGCAGATTATAGCTGGCAGCGTTCTTCGACTGCTTTGTCTCAATTTGTTGATGATACCGGAACAGAGTATAATCTTGGAAATACAATTCAGAATGCAAATTCAAATACATTTACGACAACGTTAAATATGAATATGCTGTATAAGTATTTAGGTTTAACTCCGGGAGCTAAGAAAACAGCTAAAACTAAACCGGCTGCACCGCCTAAGCCAGGAGAAAAAGTGGTGAACACAGCAAAACCTGTTGTAAACAATAGTCCGTTTTATGATGGAATGATTGGAGTTTTGACAAGTGTTAAAAACATTCAGGTTAATTATACTAAAAATAGCGGAACCGTTTTACCTGGATATACGCCAAGTGTTGGGTTCTTAGGAACAGCAAAACCAAGTTTAGGTTTTATTTTTGGAAGCCAGGATGATGTGCGTTACGAGGCTGCAAAGAATGGCTGGTTGACAAATTATGAAAATTTCAATCAGAACTTTACGCAGGTGCAAAACGAACTTTTAAAGATCACGGCAAATATAGATTTGCTTCCTGATTTAAAAATAGATTTGGCAATGGATCGTGCATATTCTAAAAATTCATCAGAACAATATAGCGTTATCGATGGGGAATATACGCCATTATCGCCTTACAGTTATGGAATGTTTTCTATTTCAACGGTTTTAATAAAGACCGCTTTTTCTACCAGTAATGAGACACAATCTGCGGCATTTGATGATTTTAGAAATAACCGATTAACTATTGCAAATCGTCTTGCCGAAGATCATTATGGTGCAGGAGTTACAATACCAAGATATGGTGATGCAAACAATCCTATTCCGGCAGAAGGAGATCCGAACTATGCTATTTATTCATCAAATGTTGGATACCCAATTGGTTTTACAAAAAGTAATCAGGCTGTTTTGCTGCCTTCGTTTTTAGCGGCTTATACAGGAAGTAATGCATCAAGTAGCTCAACAGATATTTTTAGAAGTTTTCCTATTCCAAACTGGAGTATTAAGTATAATGGTTTAATGCGTTATAAGTATTTTAAAGACAGATTTAAACGTTTTTCTTTGCAGCATAATTATAGAGCATCTTATACGATCAATCAGTTTAGGTCTAATTTTGATTACAATGAAAACCCTTCAGGGCAAGATTTAAATACAAATTTCTTTAATAAAACGATCATGTCAAATGTCAATTTAGTAGAGCAGTTTAGTCCTTTGGTTCGAGTAGATTTCGAATTAAAAAGCTCTTTGCGTTTACTAAGTGAAATTAAAAAAGACAGAGCATTATCGATGAGTTTTGATAATAACTTGTTGACAGAAGTAAAAGGTATTGAGTATTTAGTAGGTTTAGGGTATCGTTTTAAAGATGTTATATTCTCGTCAAGATTGGCAGATAGTCCAACCGGAATTATAAAAAGTGATATCAACATTAAAGCTGATTTCTCGTATAGAAATAACCAGACATTGGTGCGTTATTTAGATTATGATAACAATCAATTGGCGGCAGGTCAAAATATCTGGACATTAAAACTTACGGCAGATTACGCCTTTAGTAAGAACCTTACGGCTATATTTTATTACGATCATTCGTTCTCAAAAGCTGTAATATCAACATCGTTTCCGTTAACTAATATTAGATCAGGATTTACACTTCGTTACAATTTTGGAAATTAAATTTGAGTTTGTAAACCAAATTTTATTAGAAGATTATTACATTTGTGACTAAATTATTAAATTATCAATTTACAAACACACAATTATGAGCATACCAGCAAATTTAAAGTACACAAAAGATCATGAGTGGATTAGCATCGAAGGAGATGTAGCTACAGTAGGAATTACGCATTTCGCACAAAAAGAATTAGGAGATATCGTATATGTTGAGGTGGAAACTTTAGATCAGACACTTGATAAAGATGAAGTTTTTGGAACTGTTGAAGCAGTAAAAACAGTTTCAGATTTGTTTTTGCCATTAACTGGAGAGATCATTGCTTTTAATGATAGTTTAGAAAGCGCGCCTGAAACAGTAAATTCTGATCCTTATGGAGCAGGATGGATGATCAAAGTAAAAATCGCTGATCCATCAGAGATCGATTCTCTATTATCTGACGAAGCTTACAAACAATTAATAGGTGCCTAAACAACTCCTTTTACTTTGGGCGATTATCTGCTCAGGTATAATTGCTTATTTTTGTCTGACAGATTCAAGTAATATACCAGCGGTAAATTTTCCAAGTATAGATAAGATTGTACATTTTTGTTTTCATTTTGGATTTACACTTTCATGGATTCTGTTTTTCAAAAAAGAACTTAAAGGAAAAACGACAGACGATTATAAAGCCTATTTAATCGCATTTATATTTTCTGTTTTTTTTGGTATTACAATAGAGATTTTGCAAAGCGTTTTTACAGTTACACGAGCTTCGGATGTGTCAGATGTTTTAGCAAATACAATTGGTGCTACAGTCGGTGTCTTTACGGCAATAGCTTTTAAGAAACAAATCGATAAAATATAAGAATAAGATTACCCACTTCGGTGGGTTTTTTATTGTCTAAAAATCAAGCTTCAAAAGATTGTTTTTTTTCTCAATATTAAATGTATTTTTGTCGCAACTCTGTGAATTTTAAAAGTTATGAACGTAAAACAATATCTTGATTCCACTTATTTGAAGACGGCTTCCCAGGCGGGAATTTCGGATGCAGAGAATTTTGTTATTGTAAAAAATACAATTGAAGAGGCTATAACAGAAGGTTTCAAATTAATAATGATCAGGCCTGAATTTGTTTCTTTAGCTAAAGAAATGATAATAGCAGCCCATTCGAGTTTGCTTATAGGTACTGTTATTGATTTTCCTCAAGGTAAATCAGAGTTGGAGGAGAAAATTAAAGAAGCAAATGAAGCCATTCTAAATGGAGCAGATGATTTAGATTTTGTCTGTAATTATGAAGCTTTTAAAAATGGAGACCTTGAACTGGTAAAAAAAGAAATCTTAGTAGGTACACAAATAGGATTGGCGCATAATAAAACTGTAAAATGGATTATTGAAATCGCAGCCCTGACCGAAAAAGAAATTATACAGCTTTCGGTGCTGATCAAAAACGTAGTCATATCTAATTTTAAAGAAGAGGATTACGCATCAGTTTTTGTAAAATCATCGACAGGTTTTTTTAAAACTGAAAATGATTTGCCAAACGGAGCAACTGTTCCTGCAATTATTATAATGTTAGAAAATGCCTCTCCTTTATCAGTTAAAGCGGCTGGTGGAGTCCGCTCATATAAAGAAGCAATAGAAATGATTCGTTTAGGAGTTAAACGCATCGGAACTTCAGCTGCAAAGGCTATTGCAAATGGAGAAAATACCCAAAATCAATATTAAATGAAAATCAAAACCTACGTAAAAAACAAAAATGTTTTATCTTTTGTTTTAATGTTAGCCTCTATAACTGTTTTTGCGCAACAAAATAATAACTCTTCAGTTCAGTCCGGATTTACAAGTGAAAAGTTTCCTGTTTTTCCAAATTGTGAAAATTTAGAATCTAAAAAATTAGAAAATTGCTTTTACAGGGAAGTTCAGGATTTTGTTTTTCAAAATTTTGAAGTTCCTGCAAATTTAAAACAATCCAATTATAAAGGTGAGGTAAAAGTACTCTTTGAAGTAGATAGCGAAGGGGTATTTAAAGTAATTTATGTTAATGCAGGAAATGATGAGTTGTCTGTAGAAGCTAAACGTGTTTTTGAGAAGTTTCCAAAAATAAAACCATCAACCTATAATGGTAAACCGACCTATTCAAAATATACCATTTCGATTGCTATTCCTTTAAAAAGTTCTCAGCAAATTGAAGCAGAAGCCTTGGCGGCAGCCGAAATTTTAAAGCCAGCTGAGAAGCCAATGACAGAACTGGATAGTATAGTGTCTAAAAAGTATCGAAATCCTGAGTTCGAAAGTCATTTGAATATTCCTTTTTCACACAGTTATTATGCGCAGTTTGACGGAGCGATGAACCAGGTTGGGAGTAACAATCATACTGCTTCAAAACCTTATACATATGCAGAAGTTTCTAAATATTATAATCTGAAAGCGGTTAATGAATCTCTTCAGAAAAATGTTTCAACCTGGTTAGGAAGAAAATGGTGGAACGAAAATCTGGTGCAGATTCAGGGTGAAGACTATTGGTTTGTATTAAATCCAATTCTTGATTTGCAAGTAGGTAAAGCATCAGATTTAGATGCTTCTTATACTTATGTAAATACACGTGCTTTGAATTTTAGAGGAGGGCTGGGAAAACAGGTTAATTTTACCACTACCGTTTTTGAAAGTCAGGGAAGATTTGCGGGTTATTATAATGATTATGCAGAATCGATAAAGCCTTCTGGAGGAAACCCTGCTATTATTCCGGGAATTGGAATTGCAAAAAGATTTAAAACAGATGCGTATGATTTTCCTATGGCAGAAGCAAATATTACTTATGTGCCAAGTAAATTCTTTGATTTACAATTAGGGTATGGAAGAAATTTTATTGGAGATGGATACCGTTCTTTGCTTGAAAGCGACGGAGTCAGCCCATATCCGTATTTTAAAATCAACACTACTTTCTGGAAAATTAAATATACCAATACCTATATGTGGCTTAAGGATGTGCGTCCTGAAGTAACAGCAGAGAAGACCTATGCTACTAAATTTATGGCGAATCACTATTTGAGCTGGAATGTTTCTAATAGATTGAATTTAGGTTTTTTCGAGTCAGTAGTCTGGACAGATTCAAATAATAGAGGATTTGATGCTAATTTTATAAATCCTATTATTTTTTATCGTGCGGTTGAGTTTGGATCTTCTTCAAAAAGTGGAAATGCATTACTAGGTTTTACAGGAAAATACAAATGGAATAATAATGTAAACTTGTACGGTCAGTTTTTGATCGATGAATTTTCGGTTTCTGATGTGAAAGCGGGAGATCAAAGCTGGAAAAATAAATTTGGTTTTCAAATTGGAGGAAAATATTTCAATGCTTTCAATGTAAAAGATCTTTTAGTACAGGTAGAATACAATCATGTGCGTCCTTATGTTTATGCGCACAGCGCGGTAATAACAAATTACGGGCATAATAACCAGAGCGTTGGTCATCAATGGGGAGGAAATTTTAACGAGCTTGTTTTAATTGGTCGTTACCACAAGGGGCGTATTTTTGGTGATGCTAAAGTGACAACAGGAACAAGAGGTCTGGATTTTAATACTACAGCCGACAGCTACAATTACGGAGGTAATATTTATAAAAGTTACGACGAAAAACGTCCTTATAATACAGGTGTAAAAGTTGGACAAGGAAACAAAACAAGTGTTTTTATTGCAGATGTTCAGGGAGGTTATTTAATAAACCCAATGACGAACCTGAAATTGTTTGGAAGTTTTATATATAGAAATTTTGATCCGACTCAGGAAACAGCAACAACTTTTAAGCAAAATACAACCTGGTTTTCTATCGGATTGCGTTCAGATATTTTTAATTGGTATTTTGATTACTAGGATTTTTAATAAGATTTTTCGAAATAATAGTGTTAAAGATTTACAAGTCCTTATTTTGTAAAGGTTTTATTGAAAAAAATCTAATTTTATAGTTCTAAATTCTACAATCTAATTTGTACATTTGCAGCACTCAAAAAAAATATACAAACAATAACGGTTTGAACGCTACAAAAAATACTATTTCACCCAAATCAATATTTCTGGATTTTAAAGAGATCACTAAGGCTGGTTTAGCAATTAGTGTCTTGTTTTCGTCAATTGCAGGATATTTGTTAGGAGTCAATGAAGAACATCCTTTTAAGTGGAGTGTTTTGTTAGTTTTATCTATTGGCGGTTATTGCATGGTTGGAGCATCAAATGCGTTTAATCAGGTAATAGAAAAAGATATCGATGCATTGATGGATCGAACTAAAAACCGCCCGGTTCCTTCTGGACGTATGTCTCCAAAAGTTGCATTACTTGTTGCAAGCTTATTGACTATTCTGGGAATAAGTTTATTGTATACAATCAATGCAAAGTCAGCCATGTTTGCTGCAATTTCGATTTTTTTATATACAAGTATATATACACCTCTAAAAACAGTGACCTCTTTGTCTGTTTTTGTGGGCGCTTTTCCTGGAGCAATTCCGTTTATGTTAGGATGGGTTGCGGCTACAGGGGAATTTGGTATTGAAGCCGGAACCTTATTTTTAATTCAGTTTTTCTGGCAATTCCCGCATTTTTGGGCTATTGGCTGGTTTTTATACGAAGATTATGAAAAAGCAGGAATCTTCATGTTGCCAACAGGAAAAAAAGATAAAGGAACCGCTTTGCAGGTTATTTTATATACCGTTTGGCTTATCGCAGCATCATTATTACCAGCACTAGGATATACCGGGCAGCTGTTTATTTCGCCAATTGCTGCGGTTTTAGTGTTTTTGTTAGGATTATGGATGTTGTTTTATGCTGTAAAATTGTATCAGCTTCGAACACCAAAATCTGCCAGAACATTAATGTTAGTAAGTGTTTCGTATATTTCATTACTGCAAATCGTATTTATAGTAGATAAATTTTTAAGATAGTTATGGAAATGACAATGACAACAAGTGAGGAACAATTAAGGAAATCAAAATCGGCAAAACTGATTTTGTTATTCGCAATGGTTAGTATGACCATGATGTTTGCCGGACTTACAAGTGCATTTGTAGTAAGTAAATCAAGAGCAGACTGGTTGCAGAATTTTCAAATACCAATTGCATTTTATTACAGTACAGTAGTTATTATTGGATGTAGTGTTATGTTTTATCTGGCTAAAAAAGCGATTGAAAAAGGCAATAGAAGTGCAACTACAGCTTTTTTGTTCGGAACATTAGCTTTAGGAATTCTATTCGTTATTCTGCAATTTGCAGGATTCGGTCAAATTATAGAAAGCGGTTATTATATGACCGGACAAGGTAGTTCAATTACTACAACATTTCTTTATGTAATAGCACTTATGCACCTGTTGCACGTTGCAGGAGGGTTAATTTCACTTTTAATTATAATTTATAATCATTTTAAACAAAAATACAATCCGACCCAAACTCTTGGTATAGAACTAGGTGCGATGTATTGGCACTTTTTGGATTTATTATGGGTATTATTATTTTTATTTTTATATTTCTTTAAATAAGAAAAAAACGTAAATTTGGGAACTTTTTAACGAATATCTTTTATGGGAGCGACAGTTACTACTGCAAACAACGACGAAAAAACTTGGGGAGGCGGTCATGAGATTCAGCCACTAGGAGCAAGTTATGGTAAAATGATGATGTGGTTTTTTATCGTATCAGATGCCTTGACATTTTCTGGATTTTTAGGAGCCTATGGTTTTTCTAGATTTAAATTTATTGAAACTTGGCCACTGGCTGATGATGTGTTTACTCACTTTCCTTTTATGCATGGTGTTTCGGCTCCGATGTATTATGTAGCCTTAATGACTTTTATCTTGATTTTTTCATCTGTAACAATGGTTTTGGCTGTTGATGCAGGACATCAATTAAAGAAAACAAAAGTTGCAATTTACATGTTCTTAACAATTATTGGAGGTTTAATCTTCGTTGGGTCTCAGGCCTGGGAGTGGAAAAACTTCATTAAGGGTGAGTACGGTGCAGTTGAAACTGTGGGTGGAAGTTTGTTACAATTTGTTGATAAGGATGGTAAAAGAGTTGCTCTTGCAGATTTTGCTGTAAAATTACCGGAACAAAGAGAAGCTTTAACAAGAAGTAAATCTACTTGGTTTATGCAAGATGCAGAAACTTTGCCAACATATTCAGTAGCTGAAGTGCAGGCTGGTTTTAAAGCACATCCTGAATTGTTAATCAGAACAGAGAAACTTACTGCAGAGAAGAAAAAAACTGTTTTAACAAGAGCAGAATCTGAAACTCATTTAGCAAGTGCAAAATATGTGGTAGAAGGCGCAAACTTGATTAGAAACGAATACGGAAACAAATTGTTTGCTGATTTCTTCTTCTTTATTACTGGATTCCACGGATTCCACGTATTTTCTGGAGTTATCATTAATATTATCATTTTCTTTAATGTATTATTAGGTACTTACGAGAAAAGAAGAAGCTACGAAATGGTAGAGAAAGTTGGTTTATACTGGCACTTTGTAGATTTAGTTTGGGTATTTGTATTTACAGTTTTCTACTTAGTTTAATTTTAGATTTTAATTATTATGTCACACGAGCACGTATCAAATACAAAAAGAATCTGGTTTGTTTTTGCATTATTGTCTGTAGTAACTACAGTAGAGGTTATTCTTGGTATCTACAAACCAGGAGTATTAGAGCTTAATCATTTTGTAGGTTTGAATTTGTTGAACTGGATTTTCTATATCCTTACAATTTTCAAAGCTTATTATATAGTATGGGCATTCATGCACATGGAAGGTGAAAAAAGCAGCCTTAGATGGTCTGTTGTTTCACCAGTTATTTTCCTGGTATTATATTTATTGTTTATTCTTTTGACAGAAGGACATTATATTTATGGGGTTTTTAAAGATTCTACTATTAAATGGAATTTTTAACATGATATTAATTCGAAAAGAAGCTCCGATTACCGGAGCTTTTTTTATTTTTGTACCTCAAAACTTCGATTAATACAATGAAAAAAAATATAGTTCTTTTTGTGCTTTTTGTTTTGCCTATTGTTGCTTATTTGTTTTTTGCTTCAGGTGTAAATAGCTTTACAAAACTTCCTACAATAACGCCTAAAATTGCTGACTTTGGCAATTGGAAATCTTTAGACGGTAAAAAAGTTTCTCTGGATAAAAAAATTACTGTTCTTGGTTTTTCCGGTTCTGATATTTTAGAACACAGAGGAAACTACTTCAATTTAAATGAAAAAATTTACAAACGCTACAATGGATTTGAAGATCTTCAATTTGTTGTGATTTGTCCTTTAGGAACAGAAGCAGAGGCTCAGAAATTGGTTGATGCATTGAAGCCTTTTACCGATGTTTCGGGCTGGAATTTTGTTTTTGCTTCTCCTAATGAAATTCAGGCATTTTATGATCAGCTTCATCTGAAAGGAAAATTAGATCAAAAGCTTGGAACTTCAAATGTTTTCATAGTCGACAAAGAAAGAAATTTGAGAGGAAGAAAAGATAAAGACGATTACAAAGAAGGTTATGATACTTTTCATCCGTCTGAATTGAGTAACGAAATGCTGGATGATTTTAAAATCATTTTATACGAATATCGTGCTGCTCTTAAAAAGAATCATAACGCTACAAAAGAACTCTAAATCTTTACTGAAATGTTTAAAAATAAATCATACATCGGAATTTCTTTTATCGTTTTAATATTTGGTATTTACGCTGTGCCAAAAATTGTTGACAGAATAAAAAATGACGAAGTTGTAAAAGGAAACCGTCTGGATAATGTTGGCTTGAAAAGCTCAAAAGAGGATACTAAATTGTTAACTATTGGTCCGGCTCCAAAATTTGAATTAACGAATCAGGATAACGCTAAAATATCAAATGAAACTTATAAAGGGAAAGTTTATGTTTTAGAGTTTTTCTTTACTACTTGTCCTTCAATTTGCCCAAAGATGAATTTGAGCATGCTGGAAATTGAGAAAACTTTTTTTGGAAATCCTAATTTCGGAATTGTTTCTATTACTATTGATCCTGCACATGATACAGCCAAGGTTTTAAAAGATCATGCTAAATTACTAGGTGTTAAATCTTCAAACTGGAACTTTCTTACTGGTGATAAAACTACTATTATGGATTTATCAAATAAAGGATTCAATCTTTATGCCGGTGAAAATGAAAAAGTAAATGGTGGTTTTGAACATTCGGGATTATTTGCCTTAATTGATAAAGATGGAAATATTCGTTGTAGAAAAGACGAATTTGGTAATCCGATTTTATACTATGATGGGTTGGATAAAAAAGGAGTTAGAGACATTCAGGAAGACATAAAAATATTATTAGAAGAATAAAAATGGAAGATAATTCATTAGAAAAAAAGTTTAGCAAGTTTATTATTGCAGTATCAATTGTAATTCCATTAGTAGTTGCGGTTTTGTTTACCGTTAAATTAAAAGATTTTGGATTCGATGTTGAGCCACTTTCGTTTTTGCCTCCAATTTATGCTACAACAAATGGTTTAACTGCTATTGTGTTGGTTTGGGCGGTAATAGCAATTAAAAATGGGAAGCGTGCATTGCATGAGCGTTTAATGACCTTTGCAATTGGATTGTCTGTTGCATTTTTAGTAATGTATGTGGCTTATCACATGACAGCAGACTCTACTAAATTTGGAGATTTAAATCATGATGGAATCCTTGATCTTGTCGAAACTGCAAAGATTGGTGGTTTGCGTTATGCTTATTTCTTTATTTTAATAACTCATATATTATTGTCTATTGTAATTATTCCTTTGGTGTTAATTACTTACGTTAGAGCATTGGCAAAACGTTTTGACAGACATAAAAAAATAGCTAAAATAACGTTTCCGCTTTGGTTATATGTTGCGGTTACCGGTGTTGTAGTTTACTTAATGATTTCCCCTTATTATGCTTAAAATGGAAAATAAAATAAAGAATAAAGAAAATAGAAAGGCAAACAGAAGTGGATTTATGAATTTTTTCTCAACGAAATGCTTCTATATTCTTTTCTCTATTTTCTTTTCTCTGAGTGCAAACGCTCAATGTGCAATGTGTCGTGCAGCGCTTGCGGGAGATTCGAATATAAAAAAGGCTGAAGCTGTAAATGACGGAATCGTTTTTTTAATGATAATACCATATTTACTAGTAGCAATAATTGGTGTTCTGATTTACAGAATGTACAAATCGAAAAAGAAAAAAGCAGTCTAATTTCAGACTGCTTTTTTTATTTTATTTCAATCCGTCTACAGAAACATTTACAGTTCCATTTATCTTTATGAAAGCAATAATGGCTTGATTGGTTAATTGGATTTTATCAAACTGTATATCTTCCATTTTTCCATTTACAAAAACGCCCGGCATTGGCGAGTAATTTTTAAGATACGCTGCCATACTTTTTTTGCCTTCTTCTAAATTGGGCTGTATCGAATAGCGACAGCTTTCTTCCATCTTTCTTATAATATAGGCTTGTCCCAGCCAACTTGCAGTTCTCATTAATTTACTTTTAGTATCTAAAACATAATCAAGTTTTTCAAAGTAAATTTCTTTTGTCTGTGCATTATATTGAGGAATTCCGGTTAAATAAAGTGTTCCGTCTATAGAGCCAAGAACATCAAGCGCAATAATCATTTTTCCATCTTTATGCCAGATGGAAACATTTTTCACTGTTATTTTTTTGCTTCCGGATCCAAATTCCTGACCGGCAAAGTTTTTGGTCATAATTTTAGAAGCATCAATATAACTTGATATTGCTGCGATATTTGCAGAGATCTGGTTTGGTATTTTGGCAACGGGTTTTAGAGCAATCTTACTGGCATTAAATTTAGATTCGGGTTGCTTGCCTATAATGGTTTCCATATTGCATTTCATTCCCATGTCTAACAAAAATAAGTCGTTTTTGAGTTTTGCATTGGTTGAATAGATTTCGACAGGAACAATTCTTAACCAGCTTTCGTAAGTATCACTCATCTGAAATGGAGTGCAGATTTTTTCAAGTGCAGATAAAACATTTGGCTTAAAATCCATTGATTTCTCGATTGCTTCGTCTATCTTCTTTTCGATTTTAGATTTGAAAATAGAAATTGCAGGATTTACTAAATAGGTTATCGGCATACTTTTTCCAAAAACCATCATTGTTGGACTTTCGCTCCAGTCTAACGATTTAAATTCTGTTTTGGTGTTAAGTTTCCAATTGGTCAAAGCAACCTCACTAGATAGAGTGATGACTCCATTTAAATTAAATTCGCGTGTGTCATAAAGTTCGATTCCTAACTTTTTTGTGCCAATTCGATATTTAACCGTTGCTTTTAGAGGTAGAATAGTCTTTATTTTTTTGTCCGGATTTGCGGGGTCATTTTGAATTTTGATGGGTGCCTGTTTCCATATTTTCATTTCAATATCATCATCTTCAATATTCTTGTCTTCATAGATTAATCCATTCAAAAGTGAATTGGTTTGATTCTCAATATCACTTAATTTAACCGTTATGGGCAGGTTAATAAACGAAGGATTTGCATCATAAACCAACGGACTTGCATCATCTGGTTCAGGTTTTAGTGTTTCTAATTTTTGAGTTGTTGAGCAGCTAACAAGTGCCGCAAATACCGTAAACAAAGAGATGGTCGAAAAAAACTTCATTAGTATTATTTTTTTTAGGTAGTACAAAATTAAAAAAACAATCAATTTAACGTATTAAACTGTAACAATTGATTATAAGTGCCGTCTTATTTAGATACTGAAACGAAATTATTAACGTTTTGTTATCATAAATTACTTATAAAAAATATTATTATTGTTTAAAAATTTAACAATACCATGATTGAAATCAAAGATTTGCACAAATCCTATAAAATGGGCAGTTCAGAATTGCATGTGTTAAAAGGAATAAATTTTAATATTGAAGAAGGCGAATTGGTTGCTATTATGGGATCTTCCGGGTCTGGAAAATCTACGCTTCTAAATATTTTGGGAATCTTGGATGAAGCAGATTCAGGGAGTTATACTTTGGATAAAACGCCTATTAAAAAGCTTAACGAAACTATCGCTTCTAAATACAGAAATAAATTTTTAGGTTTTGTTTTTCAATCATTTAATTTGATTAATTATAAAAGCGCTCTGGATAATGTGGCAATGCCATTGTATTATCAGGGAATAAAAAGAAAAGAACGTTACGACATTGCAATGAAATATCTGGAGAAAGTGGGGTTAGGATCACATTCTCATCATTTGCCAAATGAACTTTCAGGAGGTCAAAAACAGCGTGTTGCAATTGCCAGAGCGTTAGCTTCAAATCCAAAAGTTTTGCTTGCAGATGAACCTACCGGAGCTTTGGATACTAAAACTTCTTATGAAGTAATGGAACTTATTCAGGGAATTAATGATGAAGGAAAAACAATTTTGATTGTTACCCATGAACCTGATATTGCCGCAATGTGCAAAAGAAATGTGGTCCTGAAAGACGGATTAATTATCGACGATAAAAAGGTAGAACAAATTAGAGCTTCATCTTATGTTTAATATTGAGCGTTGGCAGGAAATATTTGATGCAATCTCCAAAAACCGGCTAAGAACTTTTTTAACCGGAATTTCAGTAGCATCGGGAATTTTTATTCTTGTGATTTTGCTTGGAGCGGGAAAAGGACTTCAAAACGGTATTGAAAAACAGTTCGAGCGGGATGCTGCGGGAATTATTGAGGTTTGGTCCGGTATGACAACAAAAGAGTATAAAGGACTTAACCCGGGAAGACAAATTCAGTTTCGAAATAGTGATTATTCACAATCAGTTAAGAAATTTGAAGATAAATTAGATTTAAGAGCTTCGACACAAAATTATTGGGGGGCACCTTTTTCTTATGGAAAAGAATCCGGAAGTTATCAATATAGAGGAGTGGATCCTGATTATGGCGGAATAGAAAATCTAACAATAGTTCAGGGACGTTATATAAATAGTAAAGATTTAAAAAATAACGAAAAGGTCGCTGTGATTGGAATGAAATTGAAAAATGATTTGTTGAAGGATAAAGATGCAATAGGAGAAGAAATTCAGATCAATAAAATCAATTTTAAAGTAGTTGGTGTTTTTACAGACCCGGGGGAGAAAGAGAAGAAACCAGAGCATATTTGCCTTTGACTACCGTGCAGAGAACTTTTGGAGGCGGAGATAAAATTAGTAATTTGTTTTTTACATTAAAAAAGACAAATGATTATGATGAAGCTTTGGCGCAATCTGAAAAGTTTACGCAGGATCTAAAAGATTTGCTTAAAAGCAAAAATATTGTAGCGCCGGATGATGATGGCGGAGTAGGAGTTTATAACTCAGTAAAAGATGCAAAGCAGTTTTATGACTTAAATTTGTATATCAGACTTTTCTTTTGGTGGGTTGGTATTTGTACTATTATTGCCGGAGTTGTTGGAGTTAGTAATATAATGCTAATCATTGTAAAAGAAAGAACAAAAGAAATAGGCATTCGTAAAGCATTAGGAGCCTCTCCGCTTTCTATTATTACCATGATCCTTCATGAGTCTATTTTTATTACCACGATAGCAGGTTTTGTTGGACTATTGGCAAGTCTTTTATTATTAGAGTTTGTGGGGCCAATGGTACAGAGTGAATATTTTCAGAATCCGCAGGTTGATTTTAATGTAGCTTTAACAACACTGGTTTTATTAGTATTTGCCGGTGCACTGGCTGGATTTTTTCCGGCATACCGAGCTGCCAAGATTAAACCTATTGTAGCACTTAGAGACGAATAATTATGTTTAAGAAAGATAATTGGGAAGAAATTTTACAGGCCTTGACGGCAAATCCTTTCAGGACTATTCTGACGGCATTTGGTGTTTTTTGGGGAATCTTTATTTTGGTGATTTTGCTGGCTGCAGGAAACGGTCTGGAAAATGGTATTAAAAAAGGATTTGACGGGATTGCCACTAACACTATGTTTATGTGGAGTCAGACAACATCAAAGGCTTACAAAGGTTTGCCTAAAACACGCCGTTATGATTTCAGAAATAGTGACGTTACAGCTTTAAAAGCGGCCTTGCCAGATTTGCTATACGTTTCGCCAAGGAATCAATTAGGTGATTTTAACGGGACAAATAATGTTGTTCGGGGTACAAAAACATCTGCTTTTACTATTTATGGGGATTATCCTGAATTGATTAAACAACAGCCAATGGATATCATTAAAGGCCGATTTGTTAATCAGCAGGATATTATAGAAAAAAGAAAAGTTTGTGTTATTGGAAAAGGAGTAATCAGTGAACTTTATGGAAAAGAAGAAGAGGCTGTTGGAACTTATATTAAAATAAACAGTATCAATTTTATGGTTGTTGGAGTTTATAAATCCAAACAGCAGGGAGGAAATGCAGAACAGGAACAAAAAAATATTTTTATTCCGTTTACCACTTTTCAGCAAGCTTTTAATTTTGGAGATAAAGTAGGCTGGATGGCGCTTACTGCAAAGGATGAAACTTCCATTACCGATTTAAAACCAAAAATTCTGGAATTGATAAAAGCATTGCATTCTGTAAATCCGACTGATGACAGAGCGGTAGGTAATTTTGATTTATATGAACAGTTTAATAAAGTGCAAAGTTTATTTAATATCCTAAAAATCATCGCCTACTTCGTTGGAACATTAGTTTTGATTTCAGGAGTTATCGGGATATCTAATATTATGCTTATTGTAGTTAAAGAACGAACTAAAGAAATTGGAATTAGAAGAGCTTTAGGAGCTACACCAGCGGCAATACGCGGACAAATTTTATCAGAATCGATATTTTTAACTATTATTTCAGGAATGCTTGGAATAGCAGTTGCAACCGGTATTATTGCTATACTAAATATGGTTTTGGATTCAATGCCCCCGGAAAGTAATACGATGTTTGCGAATCCGAGTGTAGATTTAGGAGTTGTATTTGTTGCCCTATTAATATTGGTCGGATCTGGTTTGCTTGCCGGATTTATACCAGCACAGACCGCGATAAATGTAAAACCGGTCGATGCATTAAGAACAGAATAAATTATCAATCAAAATAAAATCGAATTAAACTAAAAAACAAAATGAAAAAAGGAGTAACCGTAACCATTTTAATCTTTATAGCTATAGTTTTCTTTGGCGCACTTTATTATTTATATGCAAAAAATCAAGAGTCGCCAATTATTTTTAAAACAGAAAAGGCAGAGATTAAAACGATAGTTAAAAACACCATTGCAACCGGTAACATTCAGCCTGATGAAGAAGTCCTCATCAAACCAAATATCTCAGGTATTATCGAAGAAGTGTATATCAAAGCAGGTGAGAAAATTAAAGCTGGCGACATGATTGCAAAAATTAGAGTTGTGGCCAACGTATCGAATGTAAGTAGTACTCAAAACCAAGTACAAACTGCTAAGATTGCTTTAGATAATCAGGAGAAAATTTATCAAAGACAAAAAACATTGTTTGATAAAGATGTAATTTCTGCCAATGATTTTGATGCAGCCCAATTGGCTTACAAACAGGCAAAACAAAATTATCTGGCAGCAAAACAAAGTTTGGATATTGTAAAAACCGGAACAACGACATCATTAGGAAATTATGCAAATACATTAATCCGTTCTACGGTAAACGGAATGGTATTGGCGGTTCCTGTAAAAGTTGGAAATCAGGTTATTGAAAGTAATAATTTTAACGAAGGAACTACAATTGCAAGTGTTGCCGATGTTGGAAGAATGATTTTTATTGGAAAAATTGACGAATCTGAGGTGGGTAAAATCAAAGAAAAAATGCCTATCGAAATTACAATTGGAGCCATTGAAAATAAAAAATTTGATGCGGCTTTAACAGATATTGCACCAAAAGGAGTTACAGAAAATGGAGCTATTCAGTTTGAAATTAAAGCTTCTTTACAAAATAGAGATGAAACCTTTATCAGAGCCGGATTAAGTGCAAATGCTTCTATCATATTAGAAAAAGCAGATAAGGTTATGGCAATTAAAGAATCATTGGTACAATTTGACAAAAAAACTCAAAAACCATATGTAGAAGTAGAAACTAGTCCACAGAAATTTCAAAGAAGAGATCTTGTTCTGGGGGTAAGTGATGGAATCTATGTTCAGGTTAAAAGCGGTCTTAAAGATTCAGATAAGATTAAAATCTGGAATCAGGGTTTGATCACAGAAGGACAAGGAGAGAAAAAATAGTTTGATCAAATAGCGAGTTTTTAGGGTTTTTAAAATGTTAAATTTGCATGGTTTTTTACTGTGCTTTCATTCAAAATATATGAAAATAAATAAATATAATAGTCTTGTTTTTGCCATGCTTTTTGGGTTTACATTATCAGGCCAGGCACAAACAAAACAATGGACACTTGAAGAATGTGTAAGATATGCACTGGATAATAATATTACAATTAAACTATCAGAACTGGATGTAAAAAATGCTGATATTGATAAAAAGGGAGCATTAGGAAACTATCTTCCATCGGCAAGCGGAAACGCTTCGCACTCCTGGAACATTGGTTTAAACCAGGATGTTACAACAGGTCTTTTACGTAATCAGACCACTCAGTATTCATCAGTTGGTATTAATGCGGGAGTTGATATTTATAAAGGTCTTCAAAATCAAAATACCTATCGCAGGGCGAAATTAGCTATTATTGCATCTCAATATCAACTATTGAAAATGCAGGAAGATATTTCATTGAATGTTGCTAATGCTTTTCTTCAGATCCTGGGTTATAAAGAAGATTTGAAGGTAAAAACAGAACAATTAGCAATTGATGAAAAACGTTTAAAACGTTCTGAAGAAATGGTTAGTGCGGGTACGATTCCACGAGGAGATTTATTTGATCTGAAAGCTACTATAGCAACGGATAAACAAAACATTACAGTTTCAGAAAATAATTTATTGATCTCAAAATTAAGTTTAGCGCAACTTTTACAGCTAAAAGAATTTGCAGATTTTGATGTCATCGACGATACAAATGCAAAAGATGAAAACAACATCATGGCGCAAAGTCCAATCGATATTTACAATAAAGCAAAAGAGACGAGAACAGAATTAAAACTGGCACAGACTAATCTTGAAATTGCCGAGAAAAATGTAAAAATTGCAAAAGGAGCTTATCAGCCAACTCTTTCTGGTTTTTATGCTTTTAATACAAGAGCGAGTTATAGTGATCAGATTAAATTTGACTCAAATAACCAACCTTACAGTGTAGGACCAGACCCAATATTTCAACAGTTTAGTGATAATAAAGGACATAATTTTGGTTTTCAATTGAATGTTCCAATTTTCAACGGATTTTCGGTTAGAAATAATGTCGAGCGTAACAAAGTAAGTTTAGAGAAATCTAAAATAGATTTAGAACAAAAAAGTTTAGATTTGCAACGTAATGTATATACTGCATTTACAAACGCAAAAGGAGCTTTAAATACATACGAATCAGCGACAGTAACATTAGAAGCAAGACAACAGGCTTATAATTATGCTAAAGAAAAGTATGATGTTGGATTGATGAACTCGTTTGATTTTACACAAGCTCAAACGTTGTTAACAAATGCACAGTCTGATGTTATCAGAACAAAATACGATTACATGTTCAAAATAAAAATACTTGAATTCTACTTTGGAATTCCAATTGTTCCAATTATTACAAAATAATTTATTATGTCAAAAAAAACAGTTTATTTCTTAGTCGGAGGAGCAGTAGTATTAATAGCGATTTTAGTTGGTCTTTCGAAAGCTGGAGTTTTAGGAAATAAGGATGAAGGAAAAGAAGTAGAAATTTCAAAAGTAGCAGCATCAACTATTGTAGAAACGGTTTCGGCAACCGGCAAAATTCAACCGGAAATCGAGGTAAAATTATCATCGATGGTTTCAGGTGAGATTATTGCATTAAATGTAAAAGAAGGTCAGGTGGTTAAAAAAGGGGATTTATTAGTAAAAATAAACCCTGATTTGTATACTTCAGGACTAGAAAGATCTGTTGCAAATTTAGCAGGAACTAAGGCTGGTTTAACACAATCTGATGCTAGTTTTAAAGAAGCAAAAGCAAATTACGATCGTAATAAAACCTTATATGATAAAGGGGTTATCTCAAAATCAGATTGGGATAAAGCAGTTTCGACTTACGAAGTAGCCAAAGCAACAAAACAAAGCTCTTATTATAATGTACAAAGTGCTTCGGCATCAGTTACAGAAGCCAGAGACAATTTAGGACGCACAACAATCTACGCTCCTGCAGACGGAACTATTTCGGTTTTGAATGTAGAATTGGGAGAACGTGTTTTAGGAACGCAGCAAATGGCGGGAACAGAACTTTTGAGAGTGGCGAATCTTAATAATATGGAGGTTGAAGTTGATGTAAATGAAAATGATATCGTAAAAATAAAAATTGGAGACGAAGCAAATGTTGAAGTTGATGCTTATTTGAAAAAGAAATTTAAAGGTGTTGTAACTAGTATTTCGAATTCGGCAAGTACAACCTTAACATCAGATCAGGTTACTAACTTCAAAGTTAAAGTTCGTATTTTAAAAGAATCATATCAGGATTTGTTAGAAGGAAAGCCAAGTGCTTATTCACCTTTTAGACCTGGAATGACAGCTACGGTAGATATTATTACTACAACAAAAACAAATGTTTTGGCAGTGCCAATTAGTTCTGTAGTGGTAAAATCGGATACAACTGCTGTAAAAGATTTTAAAGTAGAAGATCCTAATGAAGATAAAAAAGCCGCTCCAAAGAGTGACAAGAAATTTGAATGTGTTTTTGTAAAAGTAGGAGACAAAGCTAAAATCAGAATTATTAAAACCGGAATTCAGGATGATACTAATATTGAAGTAATGTCGGGATTGAAAGCTGGGGATGTTGTAATTACAGGTCCTTATACAACAGTTTCTAAGGATTTGAATTCTGGTGACAAGGTAAAGCTTAAGAAAGCTGAAACGCCCAAAAAGTAGATTATAATATGAGAATTGCTTTGCATGGAGTTCCGTCAGAAATCATTTTAAGTGTTGTTGGCGGCTCTCTTAGTGTGATTGTATATTTGATATGGGTACATTATAGCGTTTATAAAACAAAATATTATAATGACGAATTTAAATATTTTGCAGTAGAAAAAAGACTGATCATATACATAGGCTTTTTATTGGCAAATTTATGTGTGGCATTTCTCTTATTCTGGTTATTAACCCTTATTTTTGCTGCTTTAATTTTTGTATAATTTTTTAATAACACACCATCTTGTCTTTTATTCTCAATATCGAAACAGCGACCAAAAATTGTTCAGTATCAATTGCTAAAAATGGTGAAACCATCATTTGCAGAGAAATTGCTGAAGAAGGTTATTCACATGCTGAAAAGCTTCATGTTTTTATTGAAGATGTTATTGCCGAATCTGGAATTTCAGTTCAGGATTTAGCAGCAGTTGCAGTGAGTCAGGGGCCAGGTTCTTACACTGGTTTACGAATAGGTGTTTCGGCAGCAAAAGGATTGTGTTTTGCTTTAAATATTCCCTTAATTGCGGTTGATACTTTACAGACTTTAGCTTCACAGGCAAATGTTTCTGAGGGAAAAATTATCCCGATGCTTGATGCCCGAAGAATGGAAGTTTACAGCGAAGTTTTTAATGCTAAATTAGAAGTTGAAAGAAGTATTCTTGCTGAAGTTATTACAGAGGAATCTTTTAGCGAATATAATGAAACAGTTTATTTTGTTGGTGATTGTGCTGATAAATGTAAAACGGTATTGACAAAGGAAAACTTTGTTTTTTTGGAAGGAATTAAATACCCTTCGGCAAATGCAATGAGTAAAATCAGTTACGATAAATATCAAAAAAGCGACATTGTAGATGTCGCTTATTTTGAACCTTATTATTTGAAAGATTTTATGATGACGCAGCCATCAAAAAAACAATAAACGTTTTATTTTTGTATGGTATAAGGCTGAATTGAAATACCAGCTTCATCTAAAGCAGTTTTGCAATTCTCTAAAGTTTCAGAAAAAACAGCTCCATAATTAGCATTTTTTGCCCACGGACGAACAGCAAATTCGACAGAACTTGCGGTTAAATTCTTTACAAAAACTTCCGGAGCAGGATTTTTAAGCACTTTTGGATTTTTGTTTAAAACATCCAGTAAAATATCTTTTGCCTGTTTGATATTTGAATCATAAGAAACTGCAAACGTTAAATCTGCTCTTCTTTCTCCCTGCATCGAATAATTGATAATTGTTCCGTTTGATAAAGCACCATTTGGTACAAAAACGGTTTGATTATTTGCAGTTAGCATTTTGGTTACAAAAATCTGAATTTCTAATACTGTTGCAATAACACCTTGCGATTCTATTGTATCGCCAACTTTAAAAGGTTTAAAAACAATAATCAGCATTCCTCCTGCAAAATTAGAAAGTGAACCTTGAAGTGATAAACCTACTGCAAGTCCCATCGCTCCTAAAATGGCAACAAAAGATGAAGTTTCGATTCCTAGTTTTGAAATAAAAGTTACAAATAAAAGGATTCGGAGAGCCCACAATAAAATATCTGCAAGGAATTTTGTAAGTGTAGGATCCAGATTTCTCTTTACCATTATCTTTCTGATAATTCTGTTTATTAATCGTATGGCATATAATCCAACAAATAAAATTAGAAGTGCAGAGATTAATTTTGGAGAATAATCTATTAGTACATCGATAAATCTTGTAGCGTAAGTGCTTAATTGTTCCGGGCTCATCATTGTTTTTTAAGGATAAAAAAACCTTCCCAAAATGAGAAGGTGTATTATTTTGCAAATATAAAGTATTTATTTTTATAAGAAAAGAATGTGGTTTTATTCCTTGTCAGAAATTTCGTCAGCAACTTTATCCGTTTCTGCTGCAGCTGTTTCGCTTGCATCAACGACTGTTTCAGATACAGCTGTTTTGGTTTCTCCGGCAATTTCGCCAGTTTTTTCTTTTACAGAATCGATTACTTCTCCTATTGAATCAGAAGCTTTTTCAACATACTCACTTACAATATCTTTTGCCTGATTTGCGTATTCGGCAGCACTTTCAATAATTGGTTCTGAAGCTACTTTTGCTTTTGCAATTGTTTCTTCTGCAAAAGTTTCTGCTTTGTCAATATAAGGAGCAGCAGCTTCTTTAGCTTGTTCAAAAGTACTTTCGGCATTGTTTGCCAATTCAGTTACAGATTCTTTGGTCGAGCCAAATAAATTCTTGAAGAATGATGATAATCCCATAGTTTTATATTGATTGGTTTAGATTACAATATTAAACTTTTTTAGAGAATAATGATGATATTGTTAAAATAATTTATTGAAAATTAGACAGATAAGTTCTTGCATAAAAAAAGCGCCCCAATCGGGACGCTTTCTTTTTTTAATATTATTTTTTTAAGCATTCAAGGCTTCAACCTTAATACCTTCATCATTTAGCATACTTTTTAGCATATTCTCGATACCGCTTTTTAATGTAAATGTAGAAGATGGGCAACCACTGCAGGCACCTTGTAAAATTACTTTAACAGTTTTGTCCTCTTCGTTATAAGAATCAAAAGCAATATTTCCTCCATCTGCAGCTACAGCCGGTTTAACATATTCTTCTAAGATATTGATGATTTGTTGTGATGTAACATCCAATTTATCAAATGCTTCATCTTTAGTAATATCATTTTTAGTGGCTGTTTCAATTAAGCTTTCATCCAGAACAGTTCCACCATTTTCGATAAATTGTTTAATGAATGTTCTTAATTCTAAAGTAATTTCGTCCCAGTTATTGATTTCATACTTTGTAACCGAAATATAATTCTCATCAATAAAAATTTCTTTTACATAAGGAAATTTAAACAACTCCTGTGCAAGCGGAGAAGAAGCAGTTTGGTCAATATTTTTGTATTCAACTGCATTTCGGGTTAACATTCTGCTAACTACAAATTTTAAGGCAGATGGATTTGGAGTTGTTTCTCCATAAACCGTTATAGGTTGTTTTTTTGCTTTGTTTTCGTCGATCTTAATGATCACCCCGCCTTTATCAACAAATGCAGCAATTTGCTCTGCTACGGCATCTTTTACATCATCCCAGTCTACAATGCTATATCTTTCAATTGCAATGAAATTACCTGAAATATAAACTGTTTTAACGAATGGCAAATAAAACAATTGCTGTGCTAATGGCGATTCTTGTGCTTCATCAATATTTTTAAATTCAAAGTTTTGATTTTGTGTAATGAAATCTTCAAACTCAAATTTTAATATAGTAGGATTTTGTGTTTCTCTTATAGTGATTTTTGTCATGGTATGTAATTTTTCGCAAATTTACTAAAGTTATTTTCTACTAATACCTATATTTGATTTTTTAATAAAATAATTAAGACTCTTTTCAAATAAATCGTATTAAATTAAGGGAGTCAAAAATATTTTTAAACTATTTTGCTTTTATGGGATTTAGAATCAGGGTTTTAATTATTTTTTGTCTAACTGCAATTTACTCTTATTCACAAGAAGGAATTCCTGTCTATTCGGATTATTTGTCAGATAATTATTATTTAATTCACCCGTCAATGGCTGGCGCGGCAAATTGTGCCAAAATTAGATTAACTGCCAGAAAACAATGGTTTGGTCAGGACGATGCGCCATCTCTGCAGACTTTAAGTTTTAATGGAAGAGTAGGGGAGCGATCCGGAGCCGGAGTTATTATTTTTAATGATAAAAATGGTTATCATTCACAGAAAGGATTAAAAGCAACCTATGCCCATCATATAATGTTTTCCAGAGATGAAATTGACTTGAATCAGCTTTCTTTTGGTATTAGTGGAGGCATAATTCAGAATCAGTTAGACGAGACAAAATTTGGAGGGACTTTTGATCCGATAGTTTTTGGATCGATTCAAAAAGATACTTATTTTACTGTTGATGTTGGAGCATCATACAATTATCTCGATTTTTATGCTCATGCGACAGTTCAGGGTTTAGTTGAAAGCAGAAGAGATATGTATACCGATTATGAAAGTGATAATATAAGGAAGTTTTTATTTAGTGCAGGGTATGTTTTTGGTAAGAAAGAAAACTTTACCTGGGAGCCTTCGATATTGCTTCAGATTTTTGATGAGACAAAAGAAAAATCTATTGACTTGAATATGAAAGGGTACAAAAATATGGATTTTGGAAGTTTATGGGCTGCGCTTTCTTATAGAAGAAGTTTTGATGGAGCGCAGTATAATACAGGAAGCGGAATTCAAACTCAAAAACTGCAATACTTTACGCCTATAATTGGTATAAATTACAAGAATTTTATGTTTGCCTATACCTATACACAGGTAACTGGTGATGTAAAATTTGATACTGGTGGTTACCATCAAATTACTTTGGGTATTAATTTATTTTGTAAAAAGGAACGTTATGATTGTAACTGCCCTGCTATTAATTAATTTTTTTTATGTTAATCAAATCTGTAAACGGAAAATCTCCTCAAATTCCAGAGGATTGTTATGTAGCTGAAAATGCTACAATAGTGGGTGATGTAACCTTTGGCGAATCATGTAGTGTTTGGTTTAATGCTGTAATACGTGGTGATGTTCATTTTATTAAAATCGGTAATAAAGTTAACATTCAGGATGGAGCAATAATTCATTGTACGTATCAGAAACACCCAACAATTATAGGAAATAATGTTTCAATAGGTCATAATGCAATCGTTCACGGCTGTACCGTTCATGATAATGTTTTAATAGGAATGGGATCGATTGTTATGGATAATTGTGTGATAGAAAGCAATTCTATTATTGCTGCGGGTGCAGTTGTAACACAAAACACGGTTGTTAAATCCGGAAGTATTTACGCAGGTGTGCCGGCAACAAAAGTAAAAGATATCGATCAATCTGACTTTGCTGGTGAAATTGAGCGTATTTCAAATAATTATGTTATGTATTCTGGCTGGCTTAAAAACGAAGAATAATTAGAACAATATCTTAAAAAATAAAATTCCAAATACCAATGATGCATATGTCTTATTGGTATTTGGAATTTTTTATTTTGGAATTTAATTAAAGGTTGATTTTTTCGAAAAAAGCAGTTTTATAACTTTCACTAATTGGAATTCTTTTATCACTAATCAAAACTTTATTTTTCTGAATCGACTTAACATGTTTTATGTTAATGATATAGGATCTGTGGATTCTGGAGAAACCTTTGTTGGAAAGTAAATTTTCTAATTTGATTAAGCTGATTAAGGTAAGTGTGAATTTATTATCCGTAGTATAAATTTTCACATAATCTTTTAGGCCTTCAATAAATAAAATATCTGAAAAATTCATCTTAACATTTTCATATTCAGCTCTAACGAACATAAAATCCTGTTCTAGTTCAGGAGCTGTTATGTTCTCAGAAATGGTCTGGATACTTGATGCCGGATTAAAAATTTGCTGTGCTCTGACGACTGATTTTAAAAAACGGTGAAACGGAATTGGTTTTACTAAATAATCAACAGCCCCCAAATTAAAACCTTCGACTGCATAATCAGAGTAAGCAGTCGTAAAAATGACTAAAGGTTTTTTTTCGATTGTATTTAAAAAATCAATTCCGGAGAAATGTGGCATCTGAATGTCGAGAAAAATTAAATCGACATTATTTTGATTGATAAATGATACCGCATCAATTGCATTATTGAAAGTTGTAATTAATTCCAGAGAATCTATCTTCTGAACAAAATCTTCCAGTAACTCAACCGCTAAAGGTTCATCGTCTATAATTACACATTTCATTTGTTGAAAATTAAGTTTTTAAATTTTGTTTTGGTGCTCAAAAGTACTTTTAAACCAGTTAATTAAGTTTTAAAGTTATCATAAAATAAGCCCTTTATTTTATAATTAAATCTTAACTTTTAGAGGGGAATATTTAGTTTTGAGCGGTCTGAATTTGATCTAAATTTAAGTTCAGATGAATTCGATAATATTCATTATCATGTGTTATAGTAAGCTGATGTGCATTTGGATATAGTAAATCAAGTCTGTTTTGGATATTAACTAAACCAATTCCTGAGTTTTCAGGATCTTTAACATAATTTTCAATGGTGTTTTCGATCCAGAAATCGAGACTATTTTCCAAAATAAAAATCTTAATTTTTACGTGTGCCGCACCTTTATAATCTGTTCCGTATTTAAAGGCATTTTCAACAAAAGAAATCAAAAGCAGTGGTTCGATAAATTTGTTTTTGGTGTTACCATGAACATTTATTACAATATCTTCAATATTGTTTAATCTGAGTTTTTGTAATTCGATGTAATTTTGAATGTAATTGATTTCTTTTTCTAAAGCCACCGTTTTGTTATCAGTTTCATACAGCATATACCGCATAAGTTCGGATAATGTTACGATGGCATTAGGGACCAAATCAGATTTTTTGTGTGCTAATGAATAAATACTGTTTAAAGAGTTGAATAAAAAATGCGGATTGGTTTGTTTACGCAAATAAATCAATTCAGTATTTGTTCTATGTGTTTCGGCAATTAATTTGTTTTGCTGATTGTTGTAAAACTCAGACAATGTTCTGATAATGGCACTTATAGTAATAATTAAAATATAGAAAAATGACGGAGCAATTTTAAAAAAAAGCGGTTGTCGAATTTCTCTTCTAAAATGAGGTGCATGTTCCAAAAATTTTGCGTCCTGAGGCATCATTCGTGGTGATATCATATTCTCTGATCTGAGGTGTCTGAATTCGGGAATAAAATAATTTACTCTGATGGCCATAAAAGCAAAAATCAAGGCCAGTGCAAAAACAAAATAGAGCCAGTATTTTTTCTCCAGAAGCAAAGCGGGTACCAGATAAAAATAATTCAGATAAAACAAAATTATTCCCGTAATCCATTGTGCATAGAAATCATTATTGATTTTAAAAGGACTTTCATAAAATTGAATTAAAGAAGTCAATATAAAGAAAATCCATATGATACAATGGAATAGAATTTTATTTGAACTTGTATTTTTAATGGTATCGATCTTCATTTAGAATTTTATTTTTAATAAAATTAAATCATTTTTTGTTACCGTTGGAGATGTCTTCTTCCGGAGTTTCTCAATTACTAAATTACCTGTCTTTAAAGCATCGTCTTCACTGGAAAAACTTTTATTGTCACTTATCGCCGGAACAACAGATTGCTTTATTATAGTTTTGTTTTTATAAGTAATTGTATATCCCCAGCCAGTATTGGTTTTGAAAGAACGGATCTTAAAAACTTCCTTTTGAGTACAGGAAGAAATTAATAGAACTACTGTGATAAACAGTAAATTCTTCCGGATTTTACTCCAGAAGAATTGTTTTTTGGAATTAATTATCATCGTCGCTTTGTGTATCCAGAGGTTTAAATTCCCATGCATCATCAAAATAACTTGAGCCAACTCGTCCTAACATATAAAAACCACGATTGTTGATGGCAAATCCAACAGCATCGGTTCTTGTAGCTCCTTCCATTGCGGTTCTTTCTGTCCAATAATCTGTTGATGGGTTGTATTCCCAAACAGTTTTGATACTTTCACCACCTACAACATACCCTAATCCGTTCATAGAAAAAGCAGATGCATTTGCACGCACAATTGCATACTCATCGTTATAGGTATAATCATCATCAGTATCTTTGTCTATATCGCGTTTTCTTGTCCAGACATCAGTAGAAGGATCAAACTCCCAAAAATCTTCCTGATAAACACTATTGTTAATCCCTGTGCCTATATACGCTTTATCTCCAATTACAAAAACAGTAGCATTTCGTCTTTTGTTTCCGCTAAACCCGTTCATAAGCGTCCAGGCATTAGTCTGATCGTTATACTGGTAAAAATCTTTTAAGTAATTCCCATCATAGCCGGTGCCAAAGTAAGCTTTTCCACCAACCTGAAATCCAAGTGCGCCATAACGGGCAGTTCCTGCAAAGTCTGTTTTTTGAGACCAGGAATTGCTAACGGGATCGTATTGATAAAAATCTTTCAATTTGTTTGTTCCGTCATACCCAAGACCAACATATCCTTTTTCATTAAGCGTAAAACTAGAAGCAGAACTTCTTCCAACACCGGTAAAATCTGCTTTTTGTTCCCAGTAATCACCATTAGAGTTGTAAGCCCATAAATCTTTTAAATATTCATCGCCGGTATATCCTGTAGCGACATAAGCATAATCACCAATAACAAAACTAGTTGCGCTTGATCTGGCTGGTCCATCAAATGCAGATTTTTTAATCCAGTTTCCTATTAAATCATCGTCGTCGTCATCGTTGCTGCAGCTTACCAAAAAGAGAGCCGAAAGCAATGTTGCGAATAATATTCCTTTTTTTAAATTATTCATAGTGTATTAAATTTATTTATTGTTTGTATTTGATGCCAACTCCCAAAGTATATCCGTTGCCTGAATTAAAATCATATATTTTATGATTGTCAGAATCCATCAGTTTGTATTTTTTATTAAAATCATATCCGGCCCTAAAATGAATAAACCAGTTTTTTTCGACATTTCTTTCATATTCAAAGGCTGATGTCATCTGTGCTAAGCTTGCCCTTGTAGCTGTATTTGTAGCTATCGCCTGATCTAAATTGTAGAAATTACCATTGAAACTATTGCTCAGATTAAATTTGTTTCGAATATTATTGGAGTAAGAAATCTTCGAATCCGGAAACCCTATCAACAAATTACTTTTGTTGTTTATTTTAAAGTTTAAAGATGCAACAGGTATAAATCCGGGATAACCAAACACAGCTGCTCTGGCTGCACCAAAAGCCAGACTTATATTTGAGTCTATTTGCTGAATAATTTCAAGACTTCCTAAAATAGAAAAATCTGAAATGTCCGGGTTTTGCTGAAAACTAAATACTGGTATCAAGCTGAAATTTACTTTTGTTGTATTTGAAAATTTATGCAGGAAATCGGTCTTGTTTTTCAATTGATTAAACCGATCCAAATTTTTATATGTTGTAAAACGGCCCAATTCGTAATTTACATTCAGATTTGTATACTCAAATGTATTTGTCAGTTGATCTTTGTTATCTGTTTTTTTATTGTATTGCATCTCCATATTGATTTCCGTGAAATCAATTTGATCAGTTGATTCTGTTTTTAAATTAAAATCTGCCGAAAAGGTTTCCTGAGCTTTCATGCTAAAAAATGAAATGGTAAAAAACGAACATATTAAGAGCCTTATTTTCATTACTTATTTATTGGCTCAAAAGTAGTTTCCTCATGCTTTTAAAAAAAAGAATATATATGTATGGCACTTTTTGATAGACTAAATCCTCCTTTTTGCGGTCGAAACAATAATTTGTACTGATTGTTCTGTTGTAGATGTTTTTTTGCTGTCTGTAGGTTAAAAATACGGGGCTGTATATGTTATAGTGCAGTGCAGAAGTGTGCCTTTTATATTTGTTGAAAAAATTTATTATGCACAAGTTTTTATTGATGTTCTTTTTTGCCATCACATTGCTTTCATGTGGTACAGATACAGATGCTGGCGAATTTGTTGTTGGATCTGATTATTTAGCCGTAAATAATAAAGTAATTATGATTGATACTGTTTCAGTCGAAATGTCTACAATAAATTTTGATTCTTTGGTTACATCGGGTCAAAGCCGAATTTTAGTTGGAAATTATGATGACCCTATTTTCGGAAAAGTAAAATCAAATAGTTATTTCCAGGTGTCGGGGGCAATCTATTCCTTAAATTCCAGTGGTTCAGATACAGAGGCAACAAACTTTGTTTTTGACTCTATTGCTATGATTTTAAAATATGATAAGTACTATTTTGGAGATACAACAAAAGTACAAACGTTAGATATTCACAGACTAATACAAAAGGTAAAGCCAAATACGGATAATGACAGTTTTTACAACAATTCGGCACTAGCTTATAATAGTGAAAGTCTAGGGACAATTTCATATAAACCCAGACCTCTTGAAAAAGACTCAATTGTGATTAAAATGAGTGACACTTTTGGGAGTGAACTTTTTCAAAAGATTAAAAAAAGAGAAGTTACTGGGTTTGATAATTTTACAGAATACCTTAAAGGACTTGTTATTGTACCATCAACATCCAATTCTTCAAGCGTTATTGGTTTTCATGCCGCTACAAGTAAAGTACGGCTGTATTATTCAAAATATCAGGCCGATACAGAAATATCCTATTTTGTTGATTTTACCATTTTGGATATTTCAAAACAGTTTAATTCTATTTCGTTGGATAAAACAGGAACACTGCTCTCGAGTTTACCTGTTTCAAGTAAAGCATTGTCAAGTTCGTTAATCAATAAACAAGGCTTTATTCAGTCTGGAACAGGGGTGGCTTGTCGAATCGATTTTCCAAATATCAAACAGCTAAAGTATATTTCTGAAAATGGCGCAATTGTAAATGCCGAACTTGTTTTGAAAGCGGTCAATAATACATATACAAAGCAATATCCGTTGGCAGATTCTTTAGCGGTTTATGTGGGGGACAACCTAAACAGGATTAGTGGTTCGCTGCAAAATGCTGCAGGAACAGCTGTTTTTGGTATTTTAAATAAAAAAAGCGACGAGTTTAATGAAAATGTGGGTTACACCATTCCGGTTGGTAATTTCCTGCAGAAAGAAATGTTAAAACAAAGCGATTCCAGGTCCAGTCTTATTCTGACATTGCCGGGAATTAATAAAACAGTCAACCGAATTGTCTTGGGAGACCAAAAGAATCTGAACAATAAAATTCAATTGAAAATTTATTACATCTCCTATTAAATGAAAAAGAAAATAATTTATTTAAGTTACTTCGTTTTATTGTCAATGACTTCATTTTCTCAAAGTATTTCAAGTTCGCCATATTCTCTTTATGGGGTAGGGAGTTTATATGATTCAGATTTTGGAATTCTTCCTTCAATTGGGTCATCAGGTTTGGCTTTGCCGTCAGATACATTTATAAATAATCTAAATCCGGCTTCGCTGGGTTATATGCCTTTAAATCATTTTATGTTTGACATAGGAGGGAAGGCAATTGCGTCGACTTATCAAAGTGCTTCAAGAACAGAGAATCGAAATAATTTTCAGTTTTCGCATCTTGCTTTTGCTTTTCCGGTGACTAAGAATTCGGGATTTAGTGTAGCATTAAGACCCTATTCGAGTGCTACTTTTAAAATATCGAATTTAAAATTACCCATTACAAACAGCCAGGACTTTTATTATTTAACAGCTGTGGGTTCCGGCGGATTAAACAATTTTGATTTTTCGTATGGATATCGATTTGGAAAGAAATTTTCAGCCGGAGTATCAGCTTCTGTATTATTTGGAAACACAACCGATGAACGAAGTTATCTGATTGTTAATTCGGTTACAGCAATTAGCAAAAAAACAAATTACAATGGTCTGCGTGCAACATTAGGGGCACAGTATAAAATAGATTCAACTTTTACAATTGCATCAACGTTTAAGTTACCGGCTCAGATTAAAGCGTCAAAAGTACAGACTGTTCAGATGGTTACAGATGAGGTAGTAACAACTGTTGAGTCTGATGTTGCTTCAAACGTAGATGATTATTATTTGCCTTCAGAGATAGGCGTTGGAATCAGCAAACGTTTTAAGAACAATTTAAATATAACATTTGATTACGAAAAGAGTTTATGGAGTAATACCAATCAATCTGAGTTATACGGTGATTTTGTAAATCAGGACAGATTTGCTTTGGGGTTTACCTATAAACCTAGAAAAAATATTCGCAAGTATTGGGATAGAGTGCAATACGCGATGGGCGCAAATTTTGATAATGGTTATCTGGAAATTGACGGAAAAAGAATTAATAATGCTGCAATCTCAATTGGACTTAATTTACCGATAGAGAATACTTTTTCGAGTTTAAACATTTCTTATTCGTATGGACAAAAAGGAAGAATCTCAGATAATTTAATTAAAGAAAATTATCATAAGTTGTCTCTTAATTTGTCTTTAGACGGAATTTGGTTTGTGAAACGAAAGATTGAATAACGGTTTAGAAGTCTCTTCGAATTACAGGATATTTGTTTTCTAATATTGAGTTTAAAACTGCAGGATTAGAATTGACATAAAATTCAGGTGCACTTTTCTGGGCATCTGAAAAACCAACTTTTTCACGTAAAAGATTTTGTGTTTGGCGTGCTACTGCCTCTCCTGAATCTATAATTTGAATATGGTCAGGCAGTATTTTTTTTATCTGAGGAATCAGATATGGGTAATGGCTGCAACCTAAAACAAGATAGTCAATATTGGCATCAATCATGGGTTGTAAATAAGATTCTAGTAACTGAGTCATCTCTGGTGAGTTCAGATTTCCATCTTCAATAAGTTGTACCAGACCATGGCCAACTTGTTCAATTATAGTGGTATTCTGAAACATTTCGGCTGTTTTATTAAACAATTCGCTGTTTAAAGTTCCTTTGGTAGCCAAAATACCTATAACTTGAGTTTTTGAATTGGTGGCTGCTGGTTTTATTGCGGGCTCAATACCAACAAAAGGAATGTTGTAATCTGCACGAAGTTCACGAATAGCATTTGTTGTTGCAGTATTACAAGCCACAACAATCAATTTACAGTTCATTTCAAGTAATAAATCGACATTTTTTTTACTCAACGCAACAATTTCCTCTTTGGTTTTTTGACCATATGGCGCATTTTTGCTGTCTGCTAAATAAATAGTTTTTTCGTTTGGAAGTAAATCATGAATTGCGCTCCAAATTGAGGTTCCACCAATTCCAGAGTCAAAAACGCCGATAGGATTATTGTTTGTCATAGTACAAATTTAGTATTTTTTAAAATAAATTTATATTCTAATTTAACTGAAATCTTCAAATTCTATTGCATGATAATCTTAAATAAATGTAAAAAAAAACTGCTCAAACTTTAAAGGTTTGAGCAGTTTTTTAATAAGGTATTCTTTTTTTAGAATCCTAAATCTTTTTTCACATCAGCAGTAATGTTTGGACCATCAGCTAAAAGAAGAGAAGAACCATCTAATACATATTGGAAACCTTTAGCTTTTCCAATTTTTTGGATAGAAGCTCTTACTTTTTCCATTAATGGTTTTACGATATCACTTTCTTTTTGTTGTAATTCTTTTTGAGCATTGTCTCTGTAGTCAACAATTCTCTTTTGCATATCCTGAACTTCTTTAGAACGCTCACCGTTTATAGCTTCAGTTACTGTTGCAGCTTCAGCTTCATACTTTTTGATTTTTGTTTGATATTCATCAACCATTTTTTTGTATTCAGCATCATATGTACCACTTAATTTTTGTAGTTGATTTTGAGCATCTAGCATAGCAGGCATTTTCGACATAATCTCGCTAACATCAACATGGGCAACCTTCGCCTGTGCATTCATTGTGTTACTTGCTCCTAAAATTAGTATCGCAGCAATTAGTAAAGTTTTGATTTGTTTCATCATTTTTAAAATATTAATTAATTATTGGTCGTATTTGTTTTTTGTGTTTCGGCCTCTTTTGCTTTTTTGGCCGCTTCCCGTTCTTCTAGTATTTTCTTTCTTCTTTCTTCTAATTCTTTTTTACGCTCTTCATACAATCTCTGTCTTTCTGCAGCTTTGTCTACGGCAGGTTCAGTGGTTGCTGGTGCAGTTCCGGTAGCTGTGGCTGTAGCTGGTTTTGCTGTTGTACCGTCAGTTTTTGCTGGTTCGGTTGTTTTAGCAGTTTCAGAAACCGTGCCATTTTTTTTCGCTTCTCTTTCGGCCTGGATAGCTTTTCTTCTGTCGTCGTATTCTTTTTTCTTAGCTTCCTGCTCTAATCTTCTGTCTTCTATAAGTTTTTCTCTGGCGGCTTTCTTTTCATCCAAAGCTTTTTGACGATCTGCTAATGCAGGGTTTTCATCAATTGCATTTTCTTTACTTTCTTTAACTTCCTGATCTTTCAATTGTTTTTTAGTCAATTGTTCTCGTTTGTCAGTTCTGTTTAAAATACGGATAACCTGATCGCTTATATCAAATTTTTTATTACTAAAAAGCATTGTTAAATCAGATGATCTGTCAAAAACAAAATCGTAATTTTTAGCTTCGGCAATATCCTGAACCGCCGTGAAAACCTGATCTTGAATCGGTTTTGCTAAAGCAGCTTTTTGGTGCATTAAATTTCCATCTGAACCAAATTGTTTTTGCTGGTAATCGAGCATTTCAGTTTCCAGAAACTTAATTTCAGTTTCTCTTTCTTCTATTAGCTCTTTAGTAAGTAAAGCTTTTTCAGTTTTTAGACTTTCTTTTAATTTATTTATTTCTAGCTTTTTGGTTTCAACTTCTTGTTTCCATTTTTGGGCTTTTAACTCTAATTGAGCTGTAGCTTCTTTATAATCGGAAACATTTTCTAATATGTATTCCATGTCAATGTAGCCAATTCTCGTCGTCCTTGTCTGCGCTTGACTTGTATTTGCTACAATCAAGGCTAAAAATATAAATAAATATTGTTTTCTCATAACATAATTTTATTTGATGATTTTTAACCAAACGTTATTTTTCTAAAATTGTTGTCCAATAATGAAATGCGTTTCCCAACCATTTGCTTTATTAGTAACAGATCCTGGTAATGCATCAAAACCATATCCAAAATCAATTCCTAACAATCCAAATGCAGGCATAAATACACGTAAACCAACACCAGCAGAACGGCTCAAATCAAACGGGTTGTAATCTTTGAAAGTCGGATAAGATGAACCAGCCTCTAAGAACGTTAAAGCATAGATAGATGCAGATGATTTTAAGGTAATTGGATATCTTAATTCCATCGAGAATTTATTATAGATAGTTGCTCCAATTTGTTCGCCTTTAGAGTTTACAGGAGTTAATGAGTTATTAGGATAACCTCTTAAACCAATAGTCTCTCTACCATCCATTGAGTATTGTGCCATTCCGTCTCCTCCTAAATAAAAACGCTCAAATGGTACTACACCTCTTGCCTGATCGTAAGCTCCTAAGAAACCAAATTCAGTTAATGTTCTTAAAACTAATTTACCATAAACTTTCGTGTACCAGTCTGCTTTAAATTTAATTTTATAATATTCTAACCAATTGTATTTTTGTTGATCAACTTTTGCAGGATCTGCAGCAGCTTCCTGATAAGTACTTACTTTGTTACCACTTGTATCAAGATAATCTCCTTTTTTGATCATTTGCCCATTTGCATCTCCCGTTGTAGCATCAGCAGTAGCCTTCATTTTGTACTCTTCTTTATCACCAAGAGTAGCATAATCAATTCCGTTAAACAATGAGTAAGGAGGTGTTACTTTTGCAGAAACACTAAACTCCGAACCGTATGTTGGGAATATTGGGTTAACCCCTTTATTACTTCTGGATAGTCCAATTGTGTAAGCTAAGTTTCTTGAAGCTCCGTTACCAAAAGTAAACAAACCAGTGTTGTAATTATTCAGATCATAATGTTGGTAACTTACCGATTGTGATAATACAAAGTAATCATCCGGTACTGTTAACCTTTTTGCTAAACCAACTTGTACTGTAAAAATATTAAAACTTTTGCTTTTGTCTACATCTCTTGTAATATAATTGTTTAAGAATTGTTTACTATAAGAGATAGATGAGCTAAATTGTACAGGTTTTTTTCCTCCAAACCATGGTTCAGAGAATGATAAACTATAAGTCTGGAAATATGTACTTCCTTGTAAACGAAGTGCTATTTTTTGACCATCTCCCATAGGAAGAGGCTTGTAAGCTTCTTTGTCAAATAGTTTTCTTGCCGAGAAGTTGTTAAATGAAAGTCCTAAGGTCCCGATGAAACCTCCACCACCGTAACCTCCCTGAAGTTCGACCTGGCTAGATCCTTTTTCAACAAGTTGGTATTCGATGTCTACAGTTCCGGCACCGGCATCAACATTTCTAAATTCTGGTTTGATAGATTCCGGATCAAAGAAACCTAATTGACCAATTTCACGAATTGTTCTTACTAATTCTTCTTTACTGTATTTGTTTCCTGGTTTAGTTCTTAACTCACGGTAAATAACGTGGTCATTTGTTTTGTCGTTTCCTGTAACATAAATTTTATTGAAGTATGCAATAGGACCTTCTGTTACTCTAATTTCAAAATCAATAGTATCATTTGCTGTTTTTACCTCTACAGCATTGATGTTAGAGAATAGGTAACCGTTGTTTTGGTATAAGTTGGTAATATCCTCAGCATCTGGTTTTGATTTATCTGCAATTCTTTTTTCAAGTAAAACACCATTGTATGTTTCGCCCTTTTTTATACCTAAATAACGGTTTAATTGCTGATCTGAATATACGGTGTTTCCTAAGAATTTAATATTTCCGAAGTAGTATTTATTTCCTTCTTCCAGATTAATTTTAATTGCAAGCATATTTTTCTCTTTGTTATAAGTAACAGAGTCATAAATAATACGAGCATCACGGTATCCTTTTTCTTTATACGTTGATATAACCTTTTCTAAGTCGGTTTTGTATTTTTCAGGAATAAATTTAGAAGCTTTTAGTACACGAAGTACATTTTTCTGCTTAGTGTCTTTCATTGCAGCTCTTAGCTGGGTATCAGTAAGTTGTTTGTTGCCGCTGAAATCAATACTGCTAATTTTTACCTTATCGCCTTTGTCAATCCGAACAAGCATATTTACTTGATTTCCGGCTAAGGTGTCAGGTGTATTTGTGATAGTAACTTTTGTGTTATAGTATCCTTCTTTTTTATATTTATTTTCGATGTAATTTTTAGTAGTCGTGATTAAGTTTTCATTGACAATTTTGTTTTTTGTCAAATTATTATCCTTAATAAGACCTTCAACCTTACTTTTCTTAACACCAACGATTTTAACTTCGTTTAATTTTGGAAGTTCGACTATGTTTAAGTCCAGGTAGATGCTGTCATTTTCTACTTTATTAATGTAAAAAGCAATTTCATCAAATAAACCTAGTTTACCTAATTTTTTAATAGCGCCACTAATTTCTTCACCAGGAACCGTTATTTCCTGTCCTTTTTGAAGGCCGGAAAATGTAACGACGGTTTGTTCATTGAAGCTTATTTTACCAACGACAGAAACTTTAGCAAGAATATATTTTTTTCCCTGATCAAAAGGAACTCGATCTTGTGCTTTTATTTGTGAAAAACTACCCAAAAGTAGTAGGGTAAGGACTATTTGTACTCTTTTTTGTAACACTAAAAAATTATTTAATTTGTTCACTGGTTTTTCCAAATCTACGTTCTCTTTTTTGATAACTAATAATAGCCTCATATAAATCTTGGTCTTTAAAGTCTGGCCATAAGACATTAGTAAAATACAATTCGGCATAGGCGATCTGCCATAGCAAAAAATTACTTATTCTATGTTCTCCACTTGTTCTTATTAATAAATCTACGTCAGGTAAATTTTGCGTGTAAAGATGCTCATTTATAATTAAATCGTCAATAGTGTCTATTGAAATTATATTATTTTTAACTTTATCACTGATGATTCTGACGGCATTTACCAATTCTTCTCGTGATCCGTAACTTAATGCTAGTGTTAGCGTAAGACGTGTGTTATTTTTTGTTTTTTCAATTACATCCAAAAGCTCTTTTTGGGCTGATTTTGGCAATTTATCAAGATTGCCAATAGCATTAAGACGGATGTTGTTTTCCTGAAGTGTAGTAAGCTCTTTTTTTAATGAATTGATTAATATTTTCATTAAGGCTTCAACTTCCAGTTTTGGACGATTCCAGTTTTCTGTTGAAAATGCATATAATGTTAAGTACTCAATACCAAGTTTGGCACAAGTTGTAATTGTTTTTTTTACCGATTTTGTTCCGTTTTCATGGCCAAAAGCACGTAAAAAACCCTGTTGTTTTGCCCAACGTCCATTTCCGTCCATAATAATGGCCAGATGTTTAGGTAAATTTGTATGGTCTATAGAGTCTATTAAATTCATTTTATTATTCTGCGCAATAGCAAGGTTTTTGTCCAAAGGTATACGTTAAAGTAATACCAGAAAACACATACCAGTCATTATTATTTAAATTTCCGAATTTTAAAATATTAGCATTGCTGGTATTCGGATTACTGCCATCAATATTATCTGTAAAAGTATAACGTGCACCAACTTCTGCTGCTAAAATAAAATGTGGTGTTACATTCGATTTTATACCTAGTGTCATTGGAATTGCAAATGAATTTGAATTCACGCTATATATATTATTTGGGTTGGTGTTATAGCGATATAAGCCATCGTAGAGAAAAAAGCTTAAACCCGAATATACGTAAGGTGTAATTTTTGGATGATAATCATGAAGATTGAAATCGAAAAAATTAAATTCCAGGCCAGCAGAAAATTCTTTTACATTATTTTCAAATCTGTAACCTCTGTTACTTCTTCCTGTTTCATCTGATTTTTTGTCATTTCCTATCACAGTTGATTGTGTATAAGAAAAACGATACGAATGTCGGGGACTTTTGTTCCACTTGTACAGAACACCAAAAGCTAGTTTTTCGGGAGCGATATAAGTAGTACTTCCTACATCACCTACAAAGTTGCTTCCGCCTAGAAAAACACCAATCTCATTGATTTGAGCCTGTAGTGTAATAAAGGGGAAAAAACATAACAATAAATTAAAAATTTTCTTCATTTAATTCGAAATTGCGTGCAAATATAATAATTATCGATACGAATCAACGTTGCTTTAGTTAAATGTGCTTTTTTTTCAATTTACAATGTGATTTTGAGCCATTTAATAAGGATTCGATACATGCAGAACGAGAAAAAGTAGCATTATCGTATAGTGAGTCGTCAGAAAAAGACTTAATTTCTTTTGTCTTCACCCCATAGTAATTTGTTCCTTAAAGTTTTAAGGAAAGTTTCGCCCGGAATCTCAACCATTTTTATTTTGTAATCTGTTTTTTTTATCTTTAAAATAGATTCGTTTTTTACTGATGAAATTCTGGAGTCTAATGAAACTAAATATTGATCTTCTCTACCTGAGACACGTAATGTGATTTCGGTATCATCCGGAATAACCAATGGTCTTGTGGTTAAATTATGTGGTGCAATAGGGGTGATTACCAGGCTTTTTACATCGGGTGTTAATAATGGGCCACCACAGCTTAAAGAATACCCTGTTGATCCTGTAGGTGTCGAAATGATTAGTCCGTCTGCCCAATAAGAATTTAAATATTCATTGTTAAGATATGTTTCAACCGTAATCATCGAAGTGGTATCTTTTCTGCTGACAGTTACTTCATTCATTGCAAAATTCAGTTCCTTGAAAGCGTCATTATTGGGTTCGGAAGTTAATCCAAGTAAAGTGCGTTCAGACGTGGTATAGTTTTGATCGATTACATATTGTAACAAACTATCAATGTTTTCTTTTTGAACTTTGGCTAAAAAACCTAATCGTCCTGCATTTATGCCCAAAAGAGGAACGCCGGAATTACGAACAAAAGCAGCTGATCGGAGCATGGTTCCATCTCCACCAATACTAATTAACATTTCAAAACTACTGTCTAATATCGTGCTGGAAGTAAAGGTTTTGTAATCTTTTTTTACAAGTTGTTTTTCATAAAGCATTTGAAGAAAGTTCTCTTCAATAACTATTTCAACATGATTAGAAGTAAGAAAAGAGAAAATGTCTTTTATAATAGGTTCAGTACTGTTTTGATAATATTGTCCGTAAATGGCTATTTTCATTCTTGTTAAATTAGATAATTTGTCAATGTGTCAATTAGATAATTGGTAAATTCGAAAATTATCTAAGTAACTAATTTTCTCATTGGCACATTCATAATTTATATGTTGAGATATTTGTCTAAATAATCAGAACGCTCTTTTAAACTATTGATATAAGAGTCTTCCTGATGTTCAGAAATAATTTCATAATTGTAGCGTCTAAAAGTCTGGATAATTTCATTCATTGGTCCTGTGCTGACTTTTATCGTGATCTGAACATTTTCCAAATCGGCCTCGGATATAAAACAGCCCAGGATTTTACCATTGTTGCTTTCTATAATTTGAGTTACCTGAGCCATAGAATAGTCTAAAAGCCCTTTTTGAACAATGATAATTCCTCCTTGTTCTTTTAAAAATGGAGTTTCCTGAAAAAATCTCATAATGTCTTCCATTTCATAATAACCTACATAGGTATTATTTTCATCAAGAATGGGAACAGTATTAGTGTGATTTTTAGCAAAAACCTCCAGAACATCCAGCCAGATCATTTCTTTTCTTGCAAAGAAACGTTCTAGTGTATATTTGTAGTCAATTGCTTTTTTATCAGTATCAAAAGTTTCAACGTCATCAGAAGCGATACTTCCAATGAAGATTCCGTTTTCCAAAACCGGAAAATGCGAAAAATCAACTTCGGCAAAAAAGTCCTGAACCGATGCTATCGTTTCCTGACTATCAATTGCTCTGAAATCATTGGTGATATAGTTTGTAATTTCTGTCATAAATCAATTGAGGATATTTCATGCAAAATAATCAAAAAATACCAAAAACTGCTACGTTTTACTTTGTATTTTTGTCGTAACAAATATAGTGTTACTAGAATTAATTATCTATTTATATGACAAAGTTAAGTGTAAATATCAATAAAATTGCAACGCTTCGAAATGCTCGAGGTGGAAATGTACCTGATTTAGTGAAAGTAGCTGTAGATATTCAGCGTTTTGGCGGACAGGGAATCACGATTCATCCTCGCCCGGACGAACGCCATATACGCTATCAGGATGCGCGGGATTTAAAATCAATTATTACTACAGAATATAATATTGAAGGAAATCCGCAGCATAATTTTATTGATTTAGTTTTAGAATGCAAGCCAGATCAGGTAACATTGGTTCCTGATGCTATTGGCGCTATTACTTCTTCTGCAGGTTGGGATACGATAAATAATCAGGCGTATTTAACAGAGGTTATTCAGGAGTTTCAAAGAAATGGAATCAGAACATCGATTTTTGTTGATCCGGTTTTAGAAATGATAGAAGGAGCTAAAAAAACAGGAACAGACAGAATTGAATTGTATACTGAGGCTTTTGCACATCAATATGGTTTAGGAAACGAAAGAGGAATTGATCCTTATGTAAAAGCAGCAGAGCTGGCAAATGAATTAGGTTTAGGTATTAATGCCGGACATGATTTAAGTCTGGAGAATATTCAGTTCTTTAAACAAAACATTCCTGGTTTATTAGAAGTTTCAATTGGTCATGCCCTAATTGCCGAGGCACTTTATCTTGGTCTGGATAATGTGGTTAATATGTATTTAAATAAATTAAAGTAAGAATAGTAATTAAACAATTATAACCTGATATAATTGGGTTATAATTGTTTATTTTCGCACTTTTCTTATTAAATATCAAGTGCCAAAATCAATTTTTATCTTTTTTTTATTCTGTTTTTCCAATGTGTTTGCGCAATCTAAGGCAACAATAACTGGGAATATAAAATCTGCCGAACACGAAAATTTAGTAGGTACCAGCATTTCTTTAGAGATCAATAATCAGCAGTATTTTGTGATAACGGATACACTGGGCAATTTCTTGGAAAAAATTCCGGTTGGAAAGATTAAAATTGATATAAATAAAGAAGGCTATCTTAAAAAAGCCTTTAATTTTAATTTCTCAAAAGACACTCTAATTTCTATTGTTTTAGAAAAAGACATTTCTCATTTAAAAGAAGTTGTTATAGCTAATGGGAAGAAAAGTGCCATCACTAATTTATCCGGAGGAAAGCTTTCTTTTAATCTAAAAGAGCTTAGTAATGTTCCGACTGTTTTAGGAACTACCGATATCATCAAATTATTGCAATTAACTCCCGGAGTTCAGAATTCCGGAGATGCAAATGGTTACTTTTATGTACGAGGAGGAGATCCGGGGCATAATGCAATATTGTACGCCGGAACGCCCATATATGGAATGTCACATTTGCTCGGAATTTTTCCGTTTTATAATGCGGATCATATAAAAGATGTAGAATTTGATAAATCAAGTTCTAATGCAAAATATGGAGGGCGCTTAAGCTCAACAACGCTATTAAATCCGAATAAAAAAATCCCTGCTGAATTTGGAATTCAGGGAAATTTGGGGATTCTGGCCTCTCAATTAACATTGGCTGTTCCTGTTACAGATAAAACAGGTTTTTATATTTCAGGACGGAAAACGTACATTGACGAAATTGTTGGGCCAATCTTAAAGTCGGGATCAAACAATGACGTTCAGGACATGAAGTATGGTTTTTCAGATGGTAATTTTGCCTTCATTTCACAACTTTCAAAGAATAATTTATTTTCTGTTGATGCCTTTGTTAGTAGTGATGAACTAAAAGTTAAAGATGATAATCTAGCGCTAAGAACCAATTTAAAATGGAGTAACTTCACGGTTTCGCCAACTCTGACGACTACATTGTCTCCTAAAACCAGTATGTCAAATTCGGTTTATTTTAGCCAGTATTCAAACGATTTGAATATGAATCAGGCAACCATTCAATTTGAAGTTTCTTCTTATATTAAAGATTTTGGATTTACAAATTCAGTAAAATATTTCATCAAAAATATTCCTTTTGAATCAGGAGCGCAATATGTTTACCATAACTTGCAGCCGCAGAAAGTAAATGTTGAAAATTTGACATCGGTTAATAATAATTCACAGCAGATTATTAACGCCAATGAAGCAGCAATTTTTACAATTGCAAGACCAAAATTATTTGAAAAAGTAACGGCAGAATTGGGACTTCGAATTAATTATTATACTTCCGGAACTGACTCTTATTTGCATTTTCAGCCTCGTGCTGTTGTGAATTATTTTGCAAATGAAAAGTATTCATTTTATGCGTCATATAATAAACAGTATCAATATTTGAGTATGATTACTACTTCGAGTGTTGGAATTCCTACTGATTTCTGGATCGCAAGTACTAACGGAATAAAACCACAATCTTCGGATGAGTTTGCGGTAGGTTCAAATCAAAATATTACGAGAAATTTTTCTTCTTCTTTTGGAGGGTTTTATCGCTCAATGAAAAACCTTTTGGAATACCCGTACGGGATAACTCAATTTAATGAAGTAACAACTTTAAAAAATGATTTGCTTGTAGGAAAAGGAAAAGCTTATGGATTTGAAATGATGCTTCGCAAAAGTAACGGTAGATTTAATGGCTGGGTAAGTTATACCCTGAGTTGGTCTGACAGGAATTTTGACGAATTGAATAATGGAAAAACGTATTTTGCCAAATACGACAGACGTCATAATCTTTCTGTGGTGGGAATGTATGACTTAAATCCAAAATGGAGTTTTGGTGTTACGCAAATATTTAGTTCAGGAAATCGATTTACAATGCCAACTTCGTGGTATTTTATTAATAATAATCCGGTCAAAGAATATTCAGGATATAATAATGCGCAAATGCCAAATTATATTCGAACCGATCTTTCGGCAAATTATTATTTTATAAAAAGTGCCAAGAAAGAAAGTGCTTTAAATTTTTCGATTTATAATGCTTTCAATATCGAAAACCCGATTTATGTTGTTTTGAACATTCAGGTAAATGAAGATAAAAGTAAAGTGGTCGTAACTCAGGAAAAGAAAGTGCTGTATCGAATATTACCATCTGTTAGTTGGAGATTTAAATTTTAAAAGATGAAAAAGTGTCTACTATTTCTTTTTGGTTTATTAATGATGAGTTGTTCAAAAGACGACTTTAGTGAGCAAAAAAGTATTGAATCTAAAATAGTTGTTGAAGGCTGGATAGAAGAAGGCGATTATGCCAATGTTTTATTATCCAGTAGTATTCCTGTGACAGATGTTATTGATTCGACTAATGTGCTGAACCATGTAATCAGATCGGCAAAAATTACAATTTCGGATGGAGAAAATTCAGAAGTTCTAAGTGTTAAAAATGACAAAAACAGGATACCGCCGTTTGTTTATTTTGGAAACACACTAAAAGGAGAAGCCGGAAAAAAGTATTCGCTTAAAATAGAGTTTTTAAATCGTATAGTTGAGGCTACAACCACAATTCCAAAATCGGTGGCACTTAAAAGTGCTGAGTATATCAAAAAGAATCCAACAGATACAACGGGATATGTTTTTGTAAAATTTGATGACCAAGTTGATGAAAAAAACTATTATCAGATTGCAACAAAAATTAATGGCGAAGAACCCATCTTTGTTCCTTCTTTTTATGGTAATCTGGATGATCAGAATTTTAGTTCTCCTTCGGTTTCGGTTCAGATAAATAGAGGGATTTTATTGTTCCCAAAAACAAAATTTACCCCTTATTTTGCAGATGGAGATCTAATTCATGTAAAGTTAAGAACACAAAACAAAGATGCATTAGATTTCTGGAACAGCTGGCAGAACGAAATCGTAAACAGCCGAAATCCAATTTATCCTTCAAATACAAGTTTAAAATCGAATATAAAAGGAGGAATAGGAATTTGGGCAGGATACGGGCAAAGCACGATAATTGTAAAAACACCACCAAAAAAATAAAGCCGATTTGAATTTCTTCAAATCGGCCTTAAAATATATTTTAAAAGCTATTATTTATTGAAAGCTTTGATGAAATCCTCAAATTTAGCTTCGAATTTTTCGAATCCAACAGAGAAGTAAGTGCTAAATGAAGCTTCAGTGTTATCGTTGAATTTTAAGTAAAAAACTTCTTCATATTCATTAATAACTATGCCTTCACTATTAGCGTCATAAGACCAATAACCTCCGTTGTTGTTTTTAGTATCAACAATCCATTTTACATTCTGAGTGTAAGATCCTGATTTTGCAGAGCGTTGAACAATATCAGCTATTTTAGTTCCGTCTTTTTTAGATACTAACATTAACTTCATATTTTTGTTGAAGTTTAGAACTGAACCTTCAGAGTACTTAAGGTTACTTGCGTTTATATCTGAATAGTATGTTTTGGTATTGTAATCAGAATTTGGTAAAGTTTTTTCAAGAGCAATTTCGTCAGTTGCTTCAGTTGCTAAATCCATATTGGCAACAATAACAAAATTGTCCATAAGTTTCATTAATCCATTAGCTTTTCCTCTATATTGAATTAACGCATCATTTTCGATTAAACCATCAATGTTAGCAGTGCTTCCTGAATTAAAGTCAATTAAGTTTTTCCCGTTGTATGTAAGGATAGCTTTAGCAGTAGGTTCAGTACCTTTTTTACCACTCATTTCCCAAACATAACCATCATTTAAAGTCATCTTGTAAGCAAATTCGTCTGGAGATGAGTTTTTAGATGAATATTTAGCAGTTTGAGTAAATGTAGCTGCCTGAGCATTGTCTATTGTTAAAGTTGCATCAGATGAGCTTGGAAAAAAAAGATTGTCATATACATCTGAGCCTTTAGTATCATTATAACCGTCGTAATATTTAATTTTTACATCAGACGAAACACCTTTTGCCGAAAAAATGGCATTATTTGCAGTTTGAGATTCTTTAGCAGGGAAAACAAATTTTAATTCTGTAGTCGAAGCTGTTTTATCCCAGATTTTTTTAGTATTATTCCATGTATAGATACCGTAAGCACCAGAGATGTTTAAAATATCTTCTACTTCGTTATCATTTTTTCCGCCAAAAATATCAACAGTAGCAATGTCTAATAAGCGGTTTAAGTTTTCAATCGCTTCGATAGCGCTAGAGCTTTTAGATTTGTCTAACTGAACCAACATGTCGTTAGCTTCAACTTCTAGTTTTGCTTTTTGTTCAGTAGGAGTTAATTTTGAGTATGGTTGTTTTACAAGATTAGCAATTTGCTCCTCAAGAGTTAATTCTTTTTCAGGTTTAGTAGTTTCTTCGCCGCTTTCGTCGCTTGAACATGAAACCATAAGTTGCGAAGCAACTAACGATAATAAAAGGAATTTTTTAATCATAACTTGGTATTTAAATTAGTTGTTAAATCAAAAGTTTTGGCTTTGATTTTTTGGCGAAGGTAGTTCATTCATTTCGTAGATGTTTACGGGTTTCCGTAAAAACGTAAAATTTTATTTACTAAACGTAGTAGTCAGTATATTAGAAGTATTCTTGCATTTTTTGCCTGATAAGTTTTTTTTATCTTTGTAAAACTTATTAATACCTATACTAAATGTTATACTCAAAAATAGAAGGAGAAGGAAAACCATTTGTCATCATGCATGGATTTCTGGGAATGTCGGATAACTGGAAAACACTTGCCGGACAATATGTAGAAGCCGGATTCCAGGTTCATATTTTAGATTTAAGAAATCATGGGCGTAGTTTTCATTCAGATGAGTGGAGTTACGAGGCCATGGTTCAGGATGTATTCGAATATTGTCAGGAGCATCAATTAACAAGGATTGATATTCTTGGGCATTCGATGGGAGGAAAAGTAGCCATGCTTTTTGCAACAACACATCCCGAAATAGTAGATAAATTAATTGTTGCTGATATTGGTCCTAAGTTTTACAAACAGCATCATCAGGATATTCTGGCAGGATTAAATGCTGTTGATTTCTCTGTAAAACCAAGCAGAAATGATGTTGAAGCAATTGTATCACAATATGTTTCAGATTTTGGAACACGTCAGTTTTTGCTGAAGAATCTATATTGGGCAGAACCGGGGCAATTGGCATTCCGATTTAATTTAGAGGCCTTTAATAATAATCTTGACGCAATTGGAAAACCATTGGCAGAAGGTTTAGTTTTTGATAAACCAACATTATTTATAAGAGGTGGGAATTCAGGATATATTCAGGATTCAGAAATTGATGCTATTAAAAAGCACTTTCCGAATTTAAAACTAGAAACGATTCCAAATGCAGGACATTGGCTTCATGCCGAAAATCCTAAAATGTTTTTTGAACTTACAGCAGAATTTTTAAAGGAATAGAATTTCAGATATAAAAACTATTGCTTTTAGTGGTGCAAAATTTAAAGAGATGAAAGTTTTAATTGTACTGGGTGCAAAAAATTCCGAAACAGGGGATTTGAGTAGTACTCCTAAAGATCGATTGAATTATTGTTTAAAAATATTTAATCCGAGAGAACATTATATACTTTGCACAGGTGGTTTTGGAACACATTTTAATACTAGTCCTGATCCGCATGCAACTTATGCAATGAAATACTTAATGGATAAAGGAGTAGATGCAGGAAGTTTTTTAGAACCTGCTTTATCGGGTAATACAGTTGAAGATGCAGTTCTGTCAAAAAAAATATTAGAGGATCATGGTTTGCTTTCTGCTATCGTCATTACTTCAGATTATCATTTAGAAAGAGTAAAACTTATTTTTGATGAAATTCTGAAATTTTTCAGTATAGAATACTATGGAGTAGGACATGATATTGAAGATGTTAAAAGGGAAAGGTTAATTGCACACGAAAAAAAAGCAATTGATGGGATTTTAAATAGAGGATTGTATTATTAAATTTTATTACTTTTAAATAAATTTTAAAATTAAAAACTATGAAATTATTACTTAGACTCCTTGTTACTGCGGCTCTGGTTTTGTTATTATCTAATCTTTTAACTGGGGTTCATGTGGCTAGTTTTGGTACTGCTGTAATTGTGGCCGTGGTTTTAGGATTATTAAATCTTTTTATAAAACCTATTTTGGTTCTGTTGACATTACCTGTTACATTTATTACACTTGGTTTGTTTTTGCTGGTAATCAATGCTATCATTATTTTATTATGTACAAACATTGTAGGAGGCTTTGCAGTCGATTCCTTCTGGACAGCGCTAATTTTTAGTGTTATTTTGTCTATTCTGCAATCCATTACCTATAAAATACTGGGAGACGATAAATAAAACAAATGAAGCACATTAAAACAGCTTCAAATACAATAGATTAAAAACTTGGTTGGGTTGCAAAAATTTTATAATTTTGCGACCCAATTTTATTATGTAAATTAAAGAAGAAGATGGATATTAAAAGAGTAGCAATAGATGCAGTGAATGAAACGATTGTAATGACAGTTGTTCACATGGATTATAAAGGTCAAGTAGCAAAAAGAATTAACGAAAAAATGCCTTTGGCTACCGTTAAAGGTTTTAGAAAAGGGCAAGTTCCTAAAGACCTTGTTGAAAAACAATACGGAAAAGCAATTAAGCAGGAAGAAGTTAAAAAAGTAGTTGATTTGGCTTTAGAGCGTTTTGTTCAATCTGAAAGATTAAACCTTTTAGGAACTCCTCTTGCTAAAGAAAACGAAAACTTTGATTGGGATGCAGAAGAACTAACTTTCGAATATGAAATTGGTTTAGTACCAAACTTCGAAATTGATTTAGAAGCAAAAAATAATATCGTAAAATACATCGTTACTGCCGATGATAAATTAATCGACGGACAAGTAGAGCGTATCCAAAAACAATTCGGAAAAGCAATTCCTCAGGATAAAGTTGAAGCTGATTCAGACTTAACTGGAACTTTCGCAAACGAAGAAAAAGGAATCAACAATACAACTACAATTTCTGTATCTACTTTCAATAAAAAAGCAGGTGATAAATTCATCGGTAAAAAAGTTGGAGATGTTGTTACAGTAAGCACAAAAGGTTTATTTGAAGACGATCACCAATTAATGGATTACTTAAAAGTAGCTCATGATGATGTTCACGGTTTAGATATCGAAGTAAACTTTACAATCGAAGCAATCAACGGTGCTGAATTGGCTGAATTAAACCAGGAGTTATTCGATAAACTTTTTGGTGAAGGAAAAGTAGCTTCTTTAGAAGATTTAAAATCTAAAATTAAAGAAGATGCTGAAGCTCAATTCGCGCAGCAAGCAGATCAAAAATTATTATTAGATGTTCAGGATTTCTTGATCGAGAACACTAAATTTGATTTACCTTCTGAATTCCTTAAAAAATGGTTACAAACTGTTGGAGAGAAAAAACTTTCTGCAGAAGAAGCTGAAGTTGAATACGCAAGATCTGAAAAAGGTTTACGTTTTCAATTAATCGAAGGAAAAGCAATGGCTCAAAGTAATATTCAAATTACATTTGAAGACTTGAAAGAGTTTACATCAGGTGCTATCAGACAACAAATGGCTCAATTTGGACAAACAAATCCAACAGAAGAAGAAGTTCAGGGAATCGTGGCTAGAGTTTTATCTAACCAGGAAGAAGTGAAAAGACTTTCTGAGCAAGTTGTAGCAGCTAAATTGTTGGAGATTTTCAAAGAAAAAGCAAACCCAACAACTAAAGAGGTTACTTACGAAGAATTTATTGCAGCTTCTTACGGAGAATAAATTTTAGTCTGAAAGTCGAAAGTTGTAAAGTCAAAAGTTAAGATGGAGGCTTCATTAACTTGATTTTAAAAATTAAGATTTTATTACAGAAACTGAAAGATAAAAATAATTATATTTGAACGTCAATGGAAGTTTTTCTTCTATTGACGTTCTTTTTTTGTTTCAGGTTTCAGTTGGTGAACGTTTCTAAGTTTTAAAAAAAACTTAGAATCTTAGCAGCTTAGAACCTTAGTATCTTAAAAAAGAAGACAAATTGACATTCTTTTTAAAAAGGTATGACCTTTGAAGAGAATAAAAATATATACACCAAATAAACGTAAAACAGATACATATGAACTACGGTAAAGAATTCAAAAAATTTGCTACAAAGCACCAAGGAGTAAATGCTATGTACTATGACAAAATCATAGCAGCAATGAATCCAACTAATATGACTCCATATATTATCGAGGAGCGTCAGTTGAATATTTCTCAATTAGACGTATTTTCAAGATTAATGATGGACAGAATTATTTTCTTAGGAACTGGTATCGATGACCAAATCGCTAATATCGTTCAGGCTCAGTTATTATTCTTAGAAAGTGCTGATGCATCAAAAGATATTCAGATTTACTTAAACTCTCCGGGAGGAAGTGTTTATGCAGGATTAGGAATTTATGATACCATGCAATACATTAAGCCAGATGTTGCTACAATTTGTACAGGAATGGCAGCTTCTATGGGAGCAGTTTTATTATGTGCAGGAGCAGCAGGAAAACGTTCGGCTTTACCACATTCAAGAGTAATGATTCACCAGCCATCTGGAGGAGCACAGGGAGTTGCAACAGATATGGAAATCAACTTACGTGAAATGTTGAAATTGAAAGATGAATTATACAATATCATTTCACAACATTCAGGACAAACTTTTGACAAAGTGCACAAAGACAGTGAGCGTGATTACTGGATGATTGCAGATGAAGCAAAAGAATACGGAATGATTGACGAAGTATTAAGAAGAGGATAATTCTTAAAGTTAAAGTTTGTTTCAGGTTTCATGTTTCAAGTTTATCAAGCAACTTGGAACATGAAACCTGAAACTTGAAACAAAAAAATAAAAAGATTAAGCTGTAAGGAGTTAAGTTTTAAAGTTTTAATTAAAAAGCTTAGAAACTTAGTATCTTTGCAGCTTAGTAACTTAAATAAAGAATGGCAAAAGTAGTATTAGAATGTTCGTTTTGTGGAAGAAAAAAGCCAGAAACTAATTTATTAATTGCGGGTATTAATGCACATATCTGTGATAAGTGTATTGAACAGGCACACGGAATTGTATTAGAAGAATTAAAATCAAGCGGAAGCGCAAAACTTGTTGGTGATTTAATTTTAAAGAAACCAAAAGAAATTAGAGCTTTCTTAGATCAATATGTTATTGGACAAGATCAGACAAAAAAAGTAATGTCGGTTGCAGTTTACAATCACTACAAACGTTTAATGCAACAGCAATTAGATGATGAGGTAGAGATTGAAAAAAGTAACATCATCATGGTGGGTCAAACCGGAACAGGAAAAACATTAGTAGCAAAAACTATTGCAAAAATGTTAGACGTTCCTTTGGCTATTGTTGATGCAACTGTACTTACAGAAGCAGGTTATGTAGGAGAAGATGTTGAAAGTATTTTGACACGTTTGCTACAAGCAGCTGATTATGATGTAACCAAAGCTGAAAGAGGAATCGTATTTATTGACGAAATTGATAAAATTGCCCGTAAGAGCGATAATCCATCCATAACACGTGACGTTTCTGGTGAGGGAGTTCAACAGGCATTATTGAAATTATTAGAAGGAACAGTTGTAAACGTACCGCCAAAAGGAGGACGTAAACACCCGGATCAGAAATTTGTTGAGGTAAATACTCAAAACATCCTGTTTATCGCCGGAGGAGCTTTTGATGGAGTTGAACGTATTATTTCGAAACGTTTAAACCGTCAGGCTGTTGGATATTCTACTTCAAAAAATGTAGATAATATCGATAAAGACAATTTATTGCAATATATTATTCCAAAAGATATTAAAGATTTTGGTTTGATTCCGGAGATTATTGGTCGTTTACCAGTTTTGACACACATGGATCCTTTAGATAGAGAAACATTGCGTGCAATTTTGACACAACCAAAAAATGCATTAGTAAAACAATATCAGAAATTATTCTTAATGGATGAGGTTGAATTTAGTATTACTGATGAAGCATTAGATTTTATTGTTGACAAGGCATTAGAATACAAATTAGGTGCACGTGGATTACGTTCGTTATGCGAAGCAATCTTAACAGATGCAATGTATGAACTACCAAGTTCAGACGATAAAGTTTTATCAATCGATAAAGATTATGCAGAACATACTTTAAGCAAAAACTTATTGAAGCGAATGGAAATTGCTTCTTAATAAATTTTGTGAATTAAATAAAAAAAAAAACACCTGACATAATATTTGTTAGGTGTTTTTTTTATGTAATAAAATACGATAAAAATTATTTGACAATTTTTAAATAAGGAACTATATCAGTTTTTAATTCATTATTAAACCAAATTGTTTTTTTAGAGACAGCGTTCTTCGTTCTGTTGAATTCAATTTTTATGATGTCAGTATGATTCTCATCCCACTGAATATAGGTTTCCGGATATTTTTCGTCTTCAGAATCGTTTAGGAAAATTCTCATGATTGTACGATTATCTTGTTTGTAAATTAAAAAATTACCAGGATAATCAGTACCATTGGGCTTTTGAATTAATTTACCGCCGACTAAGTAAAGTATTTTTATTTTACTTTGATCAAAGGCATCAGAATTAATGGGATCTAGTAAGTCGTGACCATTTGAACCAGTGATACTTATGTTTAAAGACGTATCAAAATCGAATCCATTTATAATTTCATCTGAGTTACAGCTAAATAAAGTAAATGTAAGTAAACAAATAGAAATAATTTTTTTCATTTATTATAATGGTTTAGAATAGTTTAAGTAAATATAGGAAAAAAGAGATTAAATGTTTTTATTGTACTCTAAACTTCTCACGATATTCAATAGGTTTCATTCCGACCATTTTATAAAATACTTTTCTAAAAGCTTTAGGATCATTATATCCTGTTTTTTCAATTATTTCTGAAATCGAAAGTTGTGTTTGTTCCAAATATTTCTTTGAGCTTTCAACCCTAATATTTTGAAGATATTCTATGGGAGGAATTCCGGTAACTTGTTTAAAACGGCGTGTCATGTTTCTGGTACTGGTTGGGATATCTTTAGTGATTTCTTCCAGTTTTTCTATACTATGATATTGGCTTTCGATTTTTTGCTGCAGCATCGCAACCAAAGTATCATTATGCAAATGATTAGGTCTGAAAGTGCTAAAATAACTCTGTTTATATCGGTTTAAATCGATTGAGAAAATCTTCGCAATTTGCACCGCAATTTCATTTCCGCAATATTTCTGCACCAAAAGAATCAGTAAATGAAAAGTTGAGGTAGAGCCGCCGCTGGTATACAAACTTCCGTCGGCCGTTAGAGTTTCCTCTGGTTTTAATTTAACCATCGGAAAAGCCTTTGTAAAAGCACTGCAGGCATCAACATGTGTAGTTGCTAATTTTTCATTTAGCAGACCTGATGCGGCAAACAAAAATGCTCCGGTACAAAAACTTGCCAGTTCTGCTCCAGCCTGATGTTGTTTTTGCAGCCACGGAATAAAATTTTTATTCTTTGCAATCATTTCGCTCATATTGTCTGTCGTAAAAGCAGGAATTAAAATTAATTCTGATATTTCGTCAGATCCTTCAATAGAGTTGGTTTCATATCCAAATAAGCGATCCTGACTGATTTGTTCGGCCAATTGAAAAATCGTAATTTCAAAAGGTTTCTCTTTCTCTTTACTCAGTTTGTTGGCAGTTTCAAAAACTTCTAAAATCGCTGCTATACTTAACAATTTATAATCGTGCGGAACAATTAAGGCTACTTTTTTAGTCATGATTTTTGCTTTTTTGTAAAATAACTTCCTTACAAAAGTATGAAAAATGTCTTAAATGCCCCTAAAGTTGACTTTTAATGTATCATTTAGATAATGGTAATATTTTAAATTTGTTTTGATTAATTCGTAATTTTATAAACATGAAAACAAAGATATTCTTAAATCTTGCCGTAAAAGATTTAAATCGTTCAATTGCTTTTTTTACTCAGTTAGGTTTTTCGTTTAATCAAAAATTTACTGATGACAAAGCAACTTGTTTGGTAATAGGAGAAAATATAAATGTAATGCTTTTGCTTGAAGAGTTCTACAAAACATTTACCAGTAAGCAAATTTGTGATACGACTACAACTGGTGAAGTTATTATTTCTATTTCGGTAGAAACTCGTGAGCAGGTTGATACATTGATTGAGAAAGCGCTTAAAGCCGGTGCAACAGATTATATGAAAGCGCAGGATTATGGCTGGATGTACCAAAGGTCATTTCTTGATTTAGATGGACACCATTGGGAACTTTTCTTTATGGATGAAAGTAAGATACCGGCTCAGATGTAATTATTTTAAAGGAGCAAAAATGATAACAGTCCAAAATACAATTAATGCAGCTGTAGAAAAAGTATGGGAACTTTGGATTACGCCCAAACACATACAAAATTGGAATTATGCTTTTGACACTTGGCATACTCCCTTTGCAGAGAATGATTTGAAAGTAGATGGCAAGTTCCGATATGAAATGGCAGCAAAAGATAATAGTGCCGGTTTTGACTTTGAAGGAGTATATACTAAAGTAGAAAAATTCTCATTGATCGAATATAAACTGCTAGACAACAGGACAGGAAGTGTTTATTTTGAGATTGATGGGGATCAAGTGAAAATTACAGAAGTTTTTGAACCTAATGCGACAGATGTTGTAAGTATGCAACAAATGTGGTGTCAGGCTGTAATCGATAATTTTAAGAAATATGTTGAGAGTATTTAAGAGAAAATTAAAATAAATAATTTAAAACTAAAATTAATATATAATGATAACAGTAAAAAGTACAATAAAGGCATCTGTAGACAAAGTGTGGAATTTTTGGAACTCTCCGGAACATATTTCAAAATGGTGTTCGGCCTCTCCGGAATGGCATACACCATATTCTGAAAATGATTTAAGAGAAGGAGGAAAATTTAAATCGACAATGGCTGCCAAAGACGGAAGCATGAGTTTTGATTTTGAAGGAGAATATACTTTGGTCAAAACAAATGAAGCTATCGAGTATGTAATGGGTGACGGAAGAAAGGTTGAAATTAGTTTTACCGAAACACCAAATGGAGTAGAAGTAATAGAAAGTTTTGATCCCGAAACACAAAATCCGGAAGAAATGCAAAGAGGTGGCTGGCAGGCTATTCTTGACAGTTTTAAGAATTATACAGAAAGCAATTAGCTTTTAAGCTCTAAGTAGCGAAGATTCAAAGATTAAAAATAGAGACTATATAGATTAGTGTCTATCATTTAATTATAGTTTAAATAATTTTCTAACAAAAAATATCAAACAATGACAAAACAAATCTGGTTGAATCTACCGGTTAAAGATGTTGCAAAAGCGAAAAAATTTTTCTGGGAAATTGGTTTTTCGTTTAATGAGCAACACGATACGCCAAGTTCGACATGCATGGTAGTTGGTGAGGGGCATTTTGTAGTTATGCTTTTTGAGGATTCACTTTTTACAAGTTTCTCTCAAAACAGTTTAACAGACACTAAGCAAAGTTCTGAAGTTTTGATTTCTATAGATGCCGAGAGTAAAGAAGAAGTTGATGAACTGGCAAAAAAAGTACAACATGCCGGTGGTGAAATTTTTAGCCCTCCTGCAGAAAGTCAGGGATGGATGTATGGTTTTGGCTTTTCAGATTTGGATGGTCATCGTTGGAATGTACTATTTATGGATTTTAGTAAATTATCTTAATTATGGAAACTTTAGAATTTACAATCAAGATTAAAGCACCAGCTGAGAAAGTTTGGAATGTTTTATGGGATGATGAAACGTATAAAAAATGGACAAGTGTTTTTTGCGAAGGTTCACATACCATAACCGACTGGAACGAAGGTGATAAAATACATTTTATGTCTCCAAATGGAGAAGGAATGTATAGTGTAATCGAAACCAAAACGCCAAACGAATATATGGCCTTTAAACATATAGGCGAAATAAAAGACTTTAAAGAACTGCCTCTTAATGAAGAAACAAAAAATTGGACAGGTGCAATGGAGACCTATCGTTTAATTCCGGAAGAGGAATTTACTTCTTTGATTGCTCAGATAGATGTAGTGGAGAAATATCTAGATTACTATAAAGAAACTTTTCCAAACGGATTGGAGAAGGTAAAAGAACTTTCAGAACAATAAAAAGCAAAAAATAACAACAAAAAAACAAGAAATCATGACAACAGTAAATCCTTATTTAGTTTTTAATGGAAATTGCGAAGAGGCATTTCTACATTACAAATCCGTATTTGGAGGGGAATTTCCATATATCGGAAAATTTAAAGACATGCCTGCTGCTGAAGATGGTGGCTGTACTGAAGTTTCAGAAAAAGATGCCAATCGTATTATGCACGTTTCACTACCAATTGGAAATACTATTTTAATGGGAAGTGATAGCAGCGAACAATCCGGTGATGTGAAATTTGGAGGAAACTTTTCTGTTTCGGTTAATGTAGAAAGCACAGAAGAAGCAGATCGAATTTTCAATGGACTTTCAGAAGGTGGAAACGCTTTTATGCCAATGAATAAAACATTTTGGGGGGCTTATTTTGGAATGTTCACAGATAAATTTGGTATCAACTGGATGGTGAACTTCGATGAGAATCAGCCAGGTGCATAAACGAAAAAGTTACGTTATTCTAATAGCGGAACATAATTGTTAAATTACTCAGAAAAGCACATAATGATGTGCTTTTTTGCTGTAAAAAAACAACTGTTATTCTTTTTTATCACCAAGAGATTGTCGATTTTTGTCGCTTCATAAAATCAATTCAGATAAAATGGCAATAGAGAATAAAGAAATTATTTTATTAAAAGTTTCAGGACATGATAAACCAGGAGTTACCGCTGGTTTAACAGCGGTGTTAGCGGCTTATGATGCTATTATTCTGGATATTGGGCAAGCCGATATTCATGACACACTTTCTTTAGGAATTTTGTTCGAGATTGAAGCGGGTTCTACCTCGGGGCCGGTTTTGAAAGACTTGCTGTTTAAAGCTTATGAATTGGAAGTTAAAGTAAAATTTATTCCAATTTCTCTTGAAGATTACGAAAATTGGGTAAAAACACAATCCAAGCAGCGTTATATCATTAATATTTTAGGCGAAAAATTGGCTGCTTCACAATTGGCTGCAGTAGCAAAACTTTTGTCTGATCAAAATTTAAACATCGTTTCTATCATAAGATTAACCGGTAGAACTTCTGTTGTAGAAAAAGAAGAATATCCAAGATCTTGTATACAATTATCACTAACAGGAGATATTGTCGATAAAATTGCCATGACGGCAAGTTTTATGGAAATTTCCAGAACCTTAAACGTAGACATTTCTTTTCAGGAAGACAATATTTACAGAAGAAACCGCCGTTTAGTGTGCTTCGATATGGATTCAACTTTAATTCAAACCGAAGTTATTGATGAACTGGCAGAATTAAACGGAGTTGGCCCGCAAGTACGTGCTATCACAGAATCTGCCATGAATGGAGAAATAGATTTCAACGAAAGTTTCAAACAACGTATGGCTTTGCTGGAAGGATTAAGTGAAGAAGTTTTGCAAAACGTTGCAATCAATTTACCTATAACACAAGGTGCACATCGATTGATGAAAGCCTTAAAATATTATGGTTATAAAACCGCAATTCTTTCAGGAGGTTTTACCTATTTTGGAGACTATCTTCAAAAAGAACTGGGAATCGATTATGTACACGCCAATCGATTAGAGATTAAAGATGGTAAACTGACGGGGAAATATTTAGGTGATATCGTAGACGGACAAAAGAAAGCGGAATTACTAAAAGCTATTGCCGATAAAGAAGGAATTCATATCAACCAAACCATTGCTGTTGGTGATGGTGCAAATGATTTACCAATGTTGAACCTGGCTGGTCTGGGAATTGCTTTCCACGCCAAACCAAAAGTAAAAGAAAGTGCTTCAACCTCAATCTCAAGTTTAGGGCTTGATGGAGTTTTATATCTTTTAGGATATCACGACCGATATATTGATATGATGTAGTCATCAATGTTGACGGCATTTTTGTCATTTCGACGTAAGGAGAAATCTTCGCAAGTAACTCCACAATCAAAATAAAACACAAACCTTAGTTTTCAATAAAGACTAAGGTTTTTTTATGGGCATGTCCCGCCGAAAAAGGCGGGTCGGGCTATCCGTTTCAATCTTTTTGTTTTTAAAGAAAAAACAAAAAGGATTTCCACTTCTATCCCTCATGCGATTCGGTGGAATTATGCTTTTAAAAGATTATTTAAAAATCAAACCCGACAGGTTTTTAAAACCTGTCGGGTTTCTATACTATATAAAAAAATCGAGAAATTCTCGTGGAGAACTTTTATGACATCTCCTTCAGCTGTTCCAAATAATCTCTCTGATTAGAATGAATTGCCTCCTGCTTTAACTGGAGGGATATTGAATGAAATAAGTTTTTTGGCTTTAGCCAAATTATTTAGCAATGTAGAATTCGGTTAAAGCCAGAGTAAATATATTACGACCCCTAGCTGAAGCTAGGGGCAATAGAAAAATAGATATTGAAATTTCGTGGAAATTTGTGAAATCCTCGCTATTGGTTTAGTCTTTTTGCGTGATCAATTTATTCATTCTTATTTGGAGATCTGTATTTTTGCCATTTATAGGCCAGTGCATTGTAATATTATAAAATCCAAGTTCTAAATAATCAAAGAGTATGTGATTTCTATATTTGTCTTTTAATTGTTCTTCAACAATTTCTGGATTACAAATAAAAATGTTACCTAACACATCTGCGGGACTTTCGTTTGCAGAACCGGAAGATTTTATAATCATTTCTAAAAAAATTTCTAGAAGTTCTTTGTCTTTAGTTTCGCAGATTAAAGTTTGAATTTTGATTAATGTTGGATTTATCTTTTGATCAACATAGTCAATTGAAAATTCTGGTTTATTATAATTGTTGCCATAATCGGTAATTATTTTTATGCATTCTTCTTTGGTTTGAGAGAATGTTTGAAATGAAATAAAAAATAATATAATCCAGATTTTTTTCATCAATTTTTATGATAATAATTTTGTCAAATAAATCTACATTTCCTTCAACTGCTCCAAATAATCTCTCTGATTAGAAAGTCTTGGAATCTTATGTTGCCCACCCAGCTTGTCTCTTTCTTTAAGCCAGTCATAAAATAAGTTTTCACGAGCTACATTAATCACCAAAGGATTTAGTGTCATATTGTTGTAGCGTTTCGCTTCATAATCAGAATTTAAAGTCTGTAAAGTTTCATCCAGAACTTTTTGGAAAAGACCTACATCGGCAGGTTTTTTCTTGAATTCGATCATCCATTCGTGAGCGCCTTTTTCTTTATCCTGCATAAAAATTGGAGCGACGGTATAATCAATAACTTCGGTTTGAGTAACCAAACATGCTTTTGCAATCGCCTGATCGGTATTTTCGACCATTAACTCTTCACCAAAAACATTAATATGATGTTTGGTTCTGCCGGTAACTCTTATTCGATAAGGATTCAAAGAAGTAAAACGAACGGTATCACCAATTAAATAGCGCCACAAACCAGAATTAGTCGTAATAACAATCGCATAGTTTTTATTTAATTCGACATCTGCCAAACGAATCACTTTTTGATTAGGAGTTCCAAAAGTTTCCATTGAGATAAATTCGTAGAAAATTCCGTAATCCAGCATCAGCAATAAATCACTTGAATTGTTTAAATCCTGAATGGCAAAAAAGCCTTCGGAAGCATTGTAAATTTCGTAGTATTTAAAATCTTTACTCGGTAATATTTTCTTGTATTGCTCTTTATAAGGAGAAAAACTTACGCCACCATGAAAATAAACTTCAAGATTTGGCCAAAGTTCCAGTAAGTTTTGATTGCCGGTGTTTTCTAAAACTTTATTCATTAAAACCAACATCCAGGACGGAACTCCTGCAAAACTGGTTACATTTTCATTCTTAGTTTCATTTATAATGGCAGCAATTTTGGTTTCCCATTCACTCATTAGCGAAGTTTTGCTGCTTGGCGTACTACTAAATTCTGCCCAAATTGGCATATTCTCAATTAAAATAGCCGATAAATCTCCAAAGAAAGTGTTGTTGTTTTCATAAATCTGAGAACTTCCACCTAAACGAAGACTTTTTCCTAAAAACAATTCAGAATCTTCATTATTATTCAAATACAAACAAAGCAAATCTTTACTGCCTTTATAATGGCAATCTTCCAGAGCTTCATTACTTACCGGAATAAATTTACTTTTGGCATTTGTTGTACCGCTTGATTTAGCAAACCATTTTATAGGGGTTTCCCAAAAAACACCTTGCTCACCCTGACGAGTACGTTCAATTAAAGGCTGTAGTTCTTCATAACTCGATATTGGCACTCTTTCAGTAAAAGTCTGATAGGAATTTATCGATGCAAAATCATATTTTTTACCAACAACAGTATATTCTGAGGCAGTCAGTAAATTATGCAACAGTTCTTCCTGAACTTCATTCGGATATTTAAGAAAAAGTTCAATTTGGTGTATCCTTTGCTTGAGGACCCAAGAGGCGAAAGAGTTGATAATTGATACGGGCATGAAGATTTTATATTTTAGATTTTGAATTTTGTCCGGGAACAAAACGCATAAATTTAAGATTTGAATATCGACAGACAAATACTAACTTTGTCCTTATATCAAAAATAGTGTTTTTTTATAAAAAACGGCTCTATTTACAACAAAGATTCCAAATCATAACCTGAATTTTTAACAATAAAAACTCTAAAATCTTCAGGTTATTGTAAGATCTATAACAAGCAATCTAAAAATTAAAGCCTTATGCAATATCAGGGAGTACTTACAAAAATGCAGACTGAACTGGGAGACCCAATTCAATATTATTTAGTTTTCGAAGACAGTTTTTTGAGTATGAATCAATTATTGGATAAAGAAATTGAAATTAATTTTGTTGGTTACCAATGTCTAAATTGCAATAAAAAGAAAAAAATATACCGTCAGGGTTTTTGCTATGAATGTTTTTACTCGAGTGCTGCTGTTGGAGACTGGATTATGAGACCTGAATTAAGCACTGCTCATTTAGGAATCGCAGATCGTGATCTTGAATATGAGCAAAAAGTACAATTACAGCCCCATATTGTTTATTTGGCTATTTCAAGTGAAGTAAAAGTAGGGGTAACCCGCAAAACACAAGTACCAACTCGTTGGATCGATCAGGGAGCAGATCAGGCAATTTCTATTGTTGAAGTTCCAAACAGATATTTGGCCGGAATCACTGAGGTGGCCTTAAAAGATCATTTTACAGACAAAACAAACTGGCGAAAAATGCTGCAACATACTAGTACAGATTTTGATTTAATTGCCGAAAAAGCAAAAGTAGAAAGCTTGATTCCTGCAGAAGTTAAAGATTATTTTTACAGTCAGAAAAACGATGTTTATGAATTAAAATATCCTGTTTTGAGTTATCCTGCAAAAATTTCGAGTTTAAATCTGGATAAGACACCTTCTTTTTCGGGGAAACTGAAAGGGATTAAAGGGCAGTATCTAATCTTCGAAAACGGTACTGTTTTCAACATACGTGGCTCAGAGGGTTATGTTGTGGCGATAAATGTATAAAGCTTTTTTTGACTTATTATTTTTGTAATTACTTGATAATTTGTTGATTATAAATAATTTGATTAATTTTATTACATAAGTAAATTGCATTTGTATGTAGATGTTGAAACATTTGATTACAATTTTGTAATAATTACTTATTGAAATATTTTAGTTTTAAAAAATGGGATTAACTAGTTTAGTTCCAGTTCTTTTAGAACGGTTTTTCTCTTAAATAAAGGAAAAATTTTAATCTGTAAATTATTTATAAGATGAATGTTTCACGTAAAATTAATTCCTTTAGAAGATCAGTAATGAACTTACTGACGAGGAATATAGGTAAGTCAAAAGTTGACCAGAATATTGTTTTGCTCAACAAATCAGAAATCAAAAGAGTTTTGGTATGCAGACCAAACGGGAGATTAGGAAACCTTTTACTGATAACTCCTTTGCTTCAGGAAATAACTTCAACGTTTCCAAATTGTAAAGTCGATTTGTTTGTTAAGGGAACATTAGCTCCAATTATTTTTGAGAACTATGAGAATGTCGAAAAGATAATAGATTTGCCTAAAAAGCCTTTTAAAAGCTTACTCGAGTATATCAAAGTATGGTTTGTGATCAAAAACGGAAAATATGATCTTGCAATAAATGTTGATCAGAATTCTTCATCAGGAAGATTAGCTGTTAAGGTGGCAAATGCTAAATATAAATTCTTTGGAGATTTTCCCGACAGTCAAATTGATCTTAAACCTGATTATGAGCATATCGCAAAATATCCGGTTTATAACTTCCGAAATTATCTTACGACATTAGGAATAGAAAAAAGTAACCGAATAATTGCTCCTGTAGACCTGAAATTAAATTCATTTGAATTAACGGAAGGCAAAAAAGCACTTGATCAACTGGTTCCTAATTCTAAAAAAACAATCTGTATTTTTACTTATGCTACAGGAGCAAAATGCCTTGAAGAAAATTGGTGGGAAGTTTTTTATAAAGATCTGAAAAGGAAATATAAAGACTACAATATTATAGAGGTTCTACCTGTCGAAAACGTTTCTCAGATTGGCTTTCAGGCTCCATCGTTTTACAGTAAAAATATCAGAGAAATTGGAGCGTTGATTGCAAATACAGAATTGTTTATTGGTGCCGATAGTGGTATTATGCATTTAGCAAGTTCGGCTCAGACTCCAACAGTTGGATTGTTTTCGGTTTCTAATTTAAAAAAATACGAACCTTACGATAACAGCAGTATAGGAATAAATGTTTATGACTGTTCCAGAAATGATTATTTTAAAATCTTCAATAGTATTTTAAACAATGGCAGACTCAATATATATTCCAGAGCAGTTTAATAAAAAAAAGGGTCAATCGATTAGATTGACCCTTTTTTGTAGAGATTTAATTTTTCTTCTTAAATAATCCATTTAGTAAATCACTTGCTTTTTTAGTGACTTCCTGAGTTTTTTGTTCCTTTTCAGTTTTTGCAGCCTGAGTAGTATCTTTTGCTTTAGTGTTTTTGTTGATTAAATCATTTAAAGCCGAAGTACCTTTTTGAGTTAATTTTTCCTTTTGCTGATTAGCAACCTGAGAAGCTAAACTGCTAACGGCACTTTTCATATCAGTACTAATTTTTGGACTAGAAAAGTTACCTGTAATCATCGCGTTAATTGGAATATTTTCCAGTTTGGCAGCATCAGCAGGGGACATTTTTGATATAAATGCATTTGCCTCGCTTCCTAAATATTTAGCAGGAACGTCAAGTTTTAAGTTGTAATTCATAGTCTGATCAAAACCATGAGTTCCGCCAACGGTAATTTTAATATCCTGATATTTGATGTCAAATGGTTTCACATTAACTTTTCCATTCTCAAAAGTTAAAGCCGCTTTAATATCATTTAAATTCACCTTATTCATATCGATAAATTTAATGTTTGAGCCTAAAGCATTCAATAAAGTGGAATTTTTAGCATTTACAGTAGATGAAAGCAATTGTCCTAATAAATCTCCCGAGATTGAACTTAAATCCGGAGTTAATTCTTTTGAATCTAGTTTTCCGTTTAATTTAATTGTAGAATTTAATTTTCCGTTGATGATTCCGGCAATAGGAGCAATTTTTTTCATCATGTCTAATTGCGTGAAAGTTTGTGCAATATCAACCTGATTAAAGCCTAAATTCATGTCAAACGTAGGTACTTTTTCTTTTGTAGAAACAGCTCCGGTTAAACCAATAGTTCCGCCAAAAATAGAAGTTTTAAAGTTTTCTAAAAGTGCTTTTTCATCTTTAATAATCAATCTTCCGGATACATCTTTCAGTTTTAAATTATCGTATAAAACCGTTGTTGCCTTAGCATTTAACGTGCAGTTTAAGAAAGCGGGAATTTTCATTGCCTCAGCTGGTTTTGCTGCAGTTTTTGTTTCTGCTTTTGCAGGTTCTCCGGCAGTCATAAAGTCATCAACTGCAAGCTGATTTGAACTCATATTGAAATTACCTCTTAATTCCTGCTTTTTGAACATGAATCCGTAGAAGTTTTCTAAAACTCCATTAATCGCAAGATCACTTTTTCCGGTAGTTGCATTAAATTGCTTTAAGTTGATTTTACTCGGATTAAATTCTACCAATGCCGTACTGATATTCATAGATTTGTTGTTCTCATCAGTATATTTGAACCCTGATAAACTCATTGTTCCGGCATTTTTGATGTTTTGATATTGGCTTTTTTCAACAGAAGCCATATCAAAATTTGTAGTAACGTCAGCTTTCAAAATACCAGCAAGAGGCTTATCCATTTTAATTGGATATGCTTTTGAAAGATTAGCCAGGTTGATTGTTCCCTTTAAAGCGGCATCTACAATAGGATTTACTGTAATGTTTTTAATATTTGCTTTTGCATTAAAAACATCCTGATCAATTCTGAAAGACAGTTTATCTAAATTGACGTAGGTATCATTTAGAATCCCTGTTTCGTTGATAATTTTTGTATCAATTACAATATTCTGAACCGATTTGGGTAAGTTAGGATATTGAAAAGAAGCATTGTTTGATGCAATCGCAATGTTGAATTTAGGAACAGTAGTATCTGTAAGTTCTCCTTTTGCAAAACCTGCAACAGTAAAATCTCCAGTAGTTTTTACACCATCTAAACTTGAGGCATAAGCAGATGGAATTAATCCTAAGAAATTGGTAAATGAAGAAGTAGGTGTTTTAAACTTTAAATCATAAATCTGAGCTTTATCTGTCATTTGAATAAAACCATCAAATTCTAAAGGCAATTGGTTGATTAAAGCTTTGTTTTCCTTAAAAGTATATTTGCTTTGGTTTAAATCAATTCCTAATACAGCATCCAAAGTCAGTTTTACATTTTTCATGTAATTGATTTTGTCCATATCTAAAGATACTTTTGCTGTAGATTTTGTTGTAAGATCTAATTTTGAGTTGGTAAAATCTCCGGTTCCTTCATGATTTAAACTATCAATTACCATTTTAATCTTAGAACCCTGATCAATATATCTGAATGTAAAATTCTCGATTTTATAATTCTGAATTTTTAACGAAAGGGGTTTGCTGTTATCGTCTTTCTGAGTTTCTTTTTTGTCTTTTAAAGCAATATCAAAGTTTCCGACACCGTCTTTATTAAAAATAATATTGATTAAACCATTTTCAGAAGTAATTCCCTGAATGCTTAATGGTTCTTCTTTTCCTTTAAAAAGCTCTTTTACACTCATTTTTAAATTCAATTCACCCAATGAAACAAGAGTGTCTCCTTCAAAAGGGGCTTTGTTTATAATAACAAGTTTTTCGATTCCGACAGTAGCATTCGGAAAGTTTCTGAACAAACTTAAATCAGCATCTGCGAAGCTTACTTTGGCATCAACGCTTTCGTTAATAGCATCAGCAATTTTAGCTTTTATCTGATCCTTGAAGAAATAGGGGATGGCAAATAGTGCGGCCACGAAAACCACGAGCATAATGGCGGTTATTTTTAAAATTTTCTTTAACATAATTTATAGATTTGAGGGTTTACTTAAAAATCAAGTTATGCAAAAATAGTTTTTTTTGCTACAGTTTGCAGATAAAGTTTTCTTAAAAATGTAAGAATTGTATTAATTTTTAATAAAAAAAATCCGCTTGAAATTTTCAAACGGATTTACGATTTTGATATTGCATCTATTTTTTAATAAATGAAACAATCTTATTTACCATTGTTTCTGAAATCGGAAGGGTTTCATTATTGTAGCTTTCCATATTGGCCTTATTATCTCCATCGATAATTTTCATGATATGATTCATTTTATCAATGATTATTAATTCAGAATTTTTGTTGGCCTGCGCTAGATTTTCAGCATCCTTAACCATCACCTGCAAATCATTACTTCCCTGTACGATTAAAACTGGTACAGTCAACTTTTTTATTTCTGCTTTAGGATCATATTTAAACCATGAAATCAGATAAGGCTGAATACTTGGTCTGAAAAGCGAATTAAGAAGCGGATCAACTTTGTTTACTTTATGACCACTTTTTAAACTGTCTATGATCGGGAAAGTCATTTCTTCTATCTGTTTATTTGATTTTGAAGCAATTTGTGACTTTATTAATTGATCTGCAGATTCACCGGCTCCTGCTATAGAAATGAACTTATTTGCTTTTGCACCGGCAATCATTCCAATTAATGATCCTTCGCTGTGTCCAATAATTGTTAATTGTGAAAAACGTTTATCCTGTTTTAGAAAATTAATCCAGCTTTTGGCGTCCTCGGTATAATTCTCAAAAACCAAACTAGATTCTGTTATGGCAGAAGCTTTGCTTTCTCCAATTCCTCTTTTGTCATATCTTAATGATGCAATTCCGTTTTTTGCTAAAGCCTCGGCCAGCATTTTTAAGGAATTGTTTTTCATCATCGGATTGTTTCCGTTCCTGTCTGTTGGGCCGGAACCAGTAATTAATAAAGCGACCGGACATTTTTTTATATTATCCGGAACTGTGAGCGTACCATAAAGCTGATCAACATTGATTTTTAAAGTAACATTGGTTTCTTTAAAAGTATCCTGATTATTGGTTTGTGCATTTACAATGGAGAAAAACAGTACGCTTACAAACAAAAATAAATTTTTCATTTTTCGGATTGAATTACTTAATGTTGATTTCAAATGGCATCATGGCCTGAACTCCTTTTTGCTTTTGAAGTTTTTTAACCTGCTCAATAAGCATATAGTTTTCGTCTCCGATTTCTTCTTTTATAAACGCTTCTTTAGATTGTGCAAAAGGCATTTTTGATAAAAGATCTCCAACTGTTTTCTCATACTCAGGATAATTTTGAGTACTGTATGTTTTTATTTTAGCGATTTTGGCAGCTTCAGCTATAGCATCATTTAATCCGCCAATTTTATCCACCAGACCAATTTTTACAGCTTCAGAACCAGACCATACTCTTCCTTGTGCAATGGCATCAACTTGAGCAAATGTCATTTTTCTGCCTTGAGCAACATGAGTTACAAAAGTGTTGTAAATGTGCTCAACACCTTCTAAAGTAAAAGCTTTGAATTTTTCATCAACAGGCACAAATGGACTGTAATTTGCAGCGTTTTCATGTGTTTTTACCTGCTCTGTATTAATCCCTAATTTATTAGCCAACGGACTAAAATTTGGCAATATTCCGAAAACGCCAATAGAACCTGTAATGGTATTATTTTCGGCGAAAATTTTGTTGGCATTACAAGCAATATAATAACCTCCGGAAGCAGCATAATTACCCATAGAAACAACTACAGGTTTTACTTTTTTTGTTATTTCAATTTCTCTCCAGATTAAATCAGAAGTTAAAGCACTTCCACCCGGACTGTCAATTCTTAATACAATTGCTTTTACATCTTCATCTTTTCTGGCTTCTTTAAGTGCACGTCGCATAGAGCCTTCACCAATAACAGTAACATCTCCTTCACCGCTTTCTATTTCGCCCTGAGCGTAAATAATGGCTATTTGATCATCAGCCGTATTCGTTAAGGCTGTAGTGATATTGTTTTGAGTATAATCTGAAATTGAAATTTTATTATATTCATCATCTCCGGTTACTTTCAATGCTTTTTTAATAGCATCGTGATATACATCTTCGTAGGCAATTATATCAATTAAACCGTTAGCTTTCGCCATTTCCGGAGTTCTGGCCAATAAGCCGTTTGCAATTTCATTAAGTTTTGGAAGCGGAATATTTCTGCTTTTAGAAATATCGGCAGAAACTGTCGCCCAGATTGAGTTTAGTAATGCTGTAACTTGCTCTCTGTTGGCATCACTCATTTTGTTTTCTAAAAAGGGCTCAACGGCACTTTTGTATTTTCCGTGACGAATCACTTCCATATGGATACCGGATTTGTCCTGGAAATCTTTAAAGAACATTACTTCAGAAGAAAGTCCTTTAAAGTCTAAATCGCCCGCAGGATTTAAATAAACAGTATTGGCTACAGAATTTAGATAATATTCTTTTTGAGAATAAGTATTGGCATATGCCCAAACAAATTTCCCTGATTTTTTAAAGCTTTCAAGTGCATTTCTTAAATCTTTATATTGAGCAAGTCCTAAAGAAGATTCATCATTTAAAATAGAAATTCCTTTGATGTTATCATCTGTTTTTGCCGCTTCAATTGCATTGATTATATCTGTTAATCCAATTCCTTTTTGTTCAGAAAAAATGGTAACCCATGGATCTTTATATTTACCGGCATAGTCATTTTTGATTTCTTTCAGATTTAGTTCAATAACAGAATCTTTTTTGACTGATACACTTTCTTCACCTCCAAAAATGGCTCCTAAAAGAATTACTCCAAAGAAAAACATCATTATAAATACAAAAATACCAATCACTGTGGCAATTACATTTCCTAAAAACTTCATACGTATATTTTTTTAATAAGTAGTGTTAACAGATAATATGTTACAATTTTTAACACATAATTCTATAATCAATTCTATGTGTCGTTTCACAAATATATTGGTTAATTCTAAAATAGTTTTAGTTAATTTGCATTAATTATGAAGTCACAGCATCAAGTCGTTTTATCTATAGGGAGTAATCAGGGAAACAGGTTAGCAAATATCGAAAGTTGTATTGCTTTAATACATCAGGAAGTAGGTACGGTAATCAGGGTGTCCAGACTATACGAAACACCAGCCTGGGGATTTGAAAGTGATGCTTTTTATAATTGCGCACTGCTTTTGCATAGTACTTCATCAGCACAAAAAATACTGAATCAGGTTTTAAAAGTTGAAAAACAATTGGGCAGAATCAGACTCAATCAGGAAGGATATCAATCCCGACTAATTGATGTTGATTTGATTGCTTTTGATAGTGAAATTATTGATTCGGAAAAACTTCAGATTCCGCATCCCTTAATGCAAAACAGGAATTTTGTTTTATTGCCCATGCAGGATTTAAAACTTGATTGGGAACATCCTATTTTACAAAAAACGGTTTCAGAATTAATTACCATTAGCCCGGATGAAAGTGTTTGTACTGTTGTTCAGAGTTTAAGGAATCCTTTGAGAGAAATTGCATTAGAGAAATTTAATTATATTGCTTTTGAGGGAAATATTGGGGCAGGAAAAACTACTTTGGTACATAAAATAGCAGAAGATTTTAATGCCAAACCAGTTTTGGAAGGATTTGCAGATAATCCGTTTTTGCCCAAGTTTTATAAAGATCAAAATCGTTATGCTTTTCCTCTTGAGATGTCTTTTTTGGCAGATCGTTATCAGCAATTATCAGATGATTTAAAGCAATTTGATTTGTTTAAAGATTTTATTGTTGCGGATTATCATATTTTTAAATCTTTGATTTTTTCAAAAATAACACTTGGAGAAGATGAATATCGATTGTACCGAAATTTATTCGATATCATTTATAAGGAAATGCCAAAACCCGATTTGTATATTTATCTGTATCAAAATACAGAGCGTCTGCTTCAGAATATTAAAAAGCGAGGCAGAAGTTACGAGCAAAATATAGAGGCGGGTTATCTCGATAAAATCAACAATGGTTATTTGGATTATATTAAATCTCAAACAGATCTCAATGTTTTAATCATAGATGTATCAGATCGTGATTTTGTAAAAAAACACGAAGATTATCTTTTTATCTTGAATGAAATTCAGAAGAAATTGAATTAGATAATTAGAAAATGTGTCAATTAGATAATTGTGCTCAATTTTATAAATTATCTCATTTTCTAATATTTACAAGGGAAAACTCGTTGTAAAGTATCATTTTACGATAGTTAAAATGTATTTTAAATAGAATTTGGCCAATTTAATTTTTGAAACAAATCCCAAACTACAATTCCGGCACTTACAGCAATATTAAGCGAATGTTTAGTTCCCAGTTGTGGAATTTCGATGCAGCCATCACATATTGCAACGGCTTCCTGAGCTACACCAAAAACTTCATTTCCAAAAACTAATGCATATTTTTGATTTTTCTCTACTTTGAAATCCTGAAGAAAAACAGCGCTTTCAACCTGTTCAATTGCCATTGTTAGTACATTGTCTTTCTTAAGATTTTCAATGACTTCCAGTACATTTTCATGATGTTCCCAGGCTACAGTTTCAGTTGCACCAAGAGCAGTTTTGTGTATTTCTTTATTAGGAGGAGTAGCTGTAATACCGCATAAAATAATTTTTTCAATCAGGAAAGCATCAGCAGTTCTAAAAACAGATCCAATATTATGCAGACTGCGAATATCGTCCAATACTAATATTAAAGGTGTTTTATCTGATTTTTTAAAATCTTCAATTGATTTGCGATCCAGCTCGCTGTTTTCAAGTTTTCTCATTGGTGTTGTATTCAGAGCATAAAAAAAGCCTCCAAAGATAAGGAAGCTTTTTCGATTATTTTATTTTGTTTTCAGATTAACTTTTTACAGGATCTGGTAAAACAGTACCTTTAATTGTAAGTACTTTTGTTGGTTGTCCTTCTGCATTAGAAGTAACAGTTACAGTTTTAGTAAAAGCACCAACTCTGTCAGTAGCATATTTTACTCCAATAATACCTTTTGCACCCGGAGCGATTGGTTCTTTTGGTGTAGTTGGTACAGTACAACCGCAAGATCCTTGTGTGTTTGTAATGATTAATGGTTTAGTTCCGTTGTTTACAAAAACAAACTCACGTTTACCATCAGCATTATGAGCGATAGTTCCGTAGTCAATAGTTTCAGTTTCAAAAGCCATTCCTGCACCTTCGATTTTAGCAACTTTAGCTTTTTTAGCGCTTTGTGCATTAGAAGCTGTAATTCCAACTACAGCTAGCATAACAAATAAAATTATTTTTTTCATCTTTTAGGGTCTTTGTTTTTAATTATGAACAAATCTATGTAAAAATCTTAAATGCTCGCTTAAAAATATCTTAAAATATTTTAATTTTTGAAGCTTTCGATATGCCGCTAAAAAAGCATAAATTCGCTGTCTTAATTTTTCATTTAAAATATAATAATTTGGCAGCTAAAGAAAAAGTGGTGAAAGAGACACCTTTAATGAAACAGTACAACGAAATCAAGAGTAAATATCCTGATGCATGTCTGCTTTTCAGAGTAGGAGATTTTTATGAAACCTTTGGAGAAGACGCCATTAGAGCTTCTAAAATTCTTGGTATTACATTAACCAAAAGAGGTGCAGGATCCGAAACTGAAACTGCTTTGGCCGGTTTTCCGCATCACTCCGTTAATACTTATTTGCCAAAATTAGTAAAAGCAGGACTTCGTGTTGCAATCTGCGACCAGCTTGAAGATCCTAAAATGACTAAAACAATCGTTAAAAGAGGAGTGACTGAGCTTGTAACTCCGGGAGTTTCTCTAAATGATGAGGTTTTGCAGTCTAAATCGAATAACTTTTTAGCATCTGTTTACTTTGCTAATAAAAATATTGGAGTGTCCTTCTTGGATGTTTCAACAGGGGAATTTTTGACAGCACAAGGAAATGCAGAATATATAGATAAACTTTTGCAGAATTTTAATCCAAGTGAAGTTCTGGTTCCTAAGAATAATAAAAATGATTTTAAAGAGGCTTTTGGAGAAGACTTTCATAGTTTTTATCTGGAAGACTGGATTTACAAAGAAGATTATGCTTTAGAAATCCTTACTAAACATTTTCAAACCACTTCATTAAAAGGTTTTGGTGTCGAAGAGTTAAAAGAGGGTATTATTGCGTCGGGTGCAATTTTATATTATCTGTCAGAGACACAGCATAATCGCGTGCAGCATATTACGGCAATTCAGCGTATAGCAGAAGATGCTTATGTTTGGATGGATCGTTTTACGATTAGAAACTTAGAGTTGTATCATAGCTATAATCCAAATGCAGTTACGCTTCTGGATGTTATTGATAAAACGCTTTCTCCAATGGGTGGGCGTTTATTAAAACGTTGGTTGGCATTACCACTAAAAGACAGTAATAAAGTAAAAAGCCGACACGAAGTTGTGGCTTACTTAAAATCTAACTCCGAAATTCTGCATAATATTCAATATCAAATTAAGCAAATTTCAGATTTAGAGCGTTTGATTTCTAAGATAGCGGCAGGAAAAGTATCGCCACGTGAGATTGTTTACTTAAAAGAATCTTTAGATGCTATAATTCCAATTAAAACCTTAGCACTTGAGAGTCCTCAGGAAGCTGTTAAAGTTATTGGTGATAGTTTGCACGCGTGCGATTTATTAAGGGAAAAAATCAAAACAACATTAAATCAAGATGCTCCGGTTGCAATTGCAAAAGGAAATGCAATTGCAAAAGGAATTAATGAAGAATTAGACGAACTGCGCGCAATATCAACTTCCGGAAAAGAATATTTAGAAGGAATTGAAAAAAGAGAATCAGAGCGAACAGGGATTTCTTCGTTAAAAATTTCTTTTAATAATGTTTTCGGGTATTATATAGAAGTTAGAAATACACATAAAGATAAAGTTCCGGCAGAATGGATTCGAAAGCAAACGTTAGTAAATGCAGAGCGATATATTACTGAGGAATTAAAAGAATACGAAACTAAAATTTTAGGCGCAGAAGAGCGAATTTATAAAATTGAAACTGACCTTTTTGAGCAGTTGGTAGCCTGGATTGCAACTTATATCAAGCCAGTTCAGATGAATGCAAATCTTGTTGCGCAATTAGATTGTTTGTGTTCATTTACACAACTGGCCATTGAGAATAAATATGTGCGTCCTGAAATTGACGAAACATTTGAATTGGATATTAAAAATGGAAGACATCCGGTAATTGAAAAGCAATTACCAGTCGGAACACCTTATATTGCTAATGATGTTTTTCTGGATAGAGAGACTCAGCAGATTATTATGATTACCGGACCAAACATGTCGGGTAAGTCGGCTATTTTAAGACAAACTGCTTTGATTGTTCTTCTGGCGCAAATGGGAAGTTTTGTTCCTGCTGATAGTGTTAGAATGGGAATTGTAGATAAGATCTTTACCAGAGTAGGTGCTTCGGATAATATTTCGATGGGAGAGTCCACTTTTATGGTTGAAATGAATGAGACGGCTTCTATTTTGAATAATATTTCAGACAGAAGTTTAGTGTTGTTGGATGAAATTGGAAGAGGAACCAGTACTTATGATGGAATTTCTATTGCCTGGGCTATCGCTGAATTTTTACACGAACATCCGGGAAGAGCGAAAACCTTGTTTGCGACGCATTATCATGAATTAAATGAAATGACCGAATCATTGCCTAGAATTCAGAACTACAATGTTGCTGTAAAGGAATTAAAAGATACAGTTTTGTTTGTTAGAAAGCTGGTAAAGGGAGGAAGTGCGCATAGTTTTGGAATTCATGTGGCTAAAATGGCCGGAATGCCACAGCTTGTTATTTCGAAAGCACAGAAGCTTTTAAAGAAATTAGAAAAAAATCATTCAAGTGATGCATTAAATGGAATTAAAGCGGCAAGCGATGAAATGCAAATGAGTTTCTTTAATCTGGATGATCCTTTGCTCGAAGAAATAAAAGAGGAAATTTTAAGTCTGGATATTAATGCAATTACACCGGTCGAAGCACTAATGAAACTGAATGAGATTAAAAGGATGCTGGTGAAGAAATAAAACTAAAAAAAAGTCAGGTTTAAAGTTTAGGTTATCAGAATGTTATAAAATAACTGAACTTTTTTTTCAAAAAATGCTTGTTTAATTGGATAAATGTCCTAAATTTGCACTCGCAATACAGAACAAGTGATGTGTTGTAGTTCTTGAAAAGATCTGAAATGCGAAAATAGCTCAGTTGGTAGAGCGCGACCTTGCCAAGGTCGAGGTCGCGGGTTCGAGCCCCGTTTTTCGCTCAAAACCATATAATGCTCGGATGGTGAAATTGGTAGACACGCTGGACTTAAAATCCAGTGAACAGCAATGTTCGTGCGGGTTCAAGTCCCGCTCTGAGTACTAAAGCCTCTTCTTTTGAAGAGGCTTTTTTTATGGTGTAAACTCTCGTTTTAAAATGAATTGCAAAGCAAATCTGTTTTAAAGAATCTAAGAAGTCTAAAATTAAAATCTAAAATTATAAATGGGTGCATTCGTTATTAGCAGGCGATTTAATGATGAATATAAATTTGTTTTCACTTCCAGGAAAGGGAAAGTGATTTTTACGAGTTTGAGTTATGAATTGAAATTTGAAGGGGAGGAGGATATTGAAAAGTTTAAGGCAAATATAGATCAGGCTAAGTTTTTGAAGTTTAAAGGTTCTGGCGGAAAGTATTTTTTTAAATTAATGTTGGGAGAGGTTCATTTTGCGACAAGTCGAAAGTATACAACGGAGTTGCTTTTGCAAAAGGGAATTAAGGAGATAGTTACTTATGCGGCTAAGTCTGAGGTTTTGGATTTCTCGTCGAATGAATCGATTTTTGAAGATGAGGAGGAAATGGTAGGGGATGAAATAGATTAGTTGAGGTTAGGTGTATAAAAAAAGCGTTTACAATTGTAAACGCTTTTTTTTTATGGATTATGTCCGGGTTTAAATTTGGACATAAAAAAACCATCACGATGGATGGTTTTAAAATCTTTAGAATTTAGGTTCTAATTATTTTTTTACTTCTTTAGCAGCTTCTTCTACTTTAGTAGCAGCAGAATCAACTTTTGCAGCAGCAGAGTCAACAGTTGTAGCAGCAGAATCAACTACAGCAGCAGCAGAATCAACAGCAACAGCAGTAGAATCTACAGCAGTTTCAGCTGCAGCGTCAGCTTTTTTACAAGATACAACAGTTAAAACAGCAACAACAGCTAAACTTAAAAATACTTTTTTCATCTTACTTTATTATAAAAGGTTAATTATTAATTCGTGGCAAAGATATAAATTTTTTAATATGTAAAATATTTTTTTATTTTTTTTTTAAAATATTTTCATCGCTCACGATTATCTTAGTTATCAAATAATATGCCAAAACAGTAAAAGTTGTTTGTATTGTTGTATTTTTTGCAGAAATTGTTTGTTATTGAATATTCTGCAAAAAAAATAACCGTTTGCATCCTGTGGCTTGCGCTTTATTTTGATTTTGGCTGAGTATTCTGTAAATGGCAAAAGTAATATATACTCTAATCTTAAGTGTTTTTTAACTGTTTGACTGTTAAAATGATTTTTTTTGAAATTTTAAATCGCTTCAGAGACCATCCTCAGTATGATATTTGTGGCTCCTGTATTATCCTGAATGTAGGATTTGCAAATTCTGCTTTTTTCGCTGAGAAAACTTTGATCATTTAATAAATGATCAAGACTATCTTTTAATTCTGCGTTGTTAGAGATTGTAATGCATCCGCCAAGATTAACTAATTGAATGGCTTCTGCAAAATGTGAATAATTAGGGCCAATTACGATAGGAAGCCCAAATGTTGCGGGTTCTAATATATTATGAACGCCGGGATTTCCAAAACCGCCTCCCACGTAAGCGATTGTTCCGTAACTGTAAATTTTGGTTAATAAGCCAACGGTGTCAATGATGAATACATTATAATCTGATAGGTTGCCGGCGTTACTTTTTTCTGAAAAAAGCACGGTAGACTTTGTGAGCTGTGTTTTTAAGTTCGAAATCTGATCTTGCTTGATGTTATGCGGTGCAATAATAAATTTTACATTTTCTGAAGCCTGATTGATATATTCCGTTAATAATGCTTCGTCTTTTGGCCACGAGCTGCCTATGACGATAGTGGGTTTGTTGTTTTTGAAACTTTCAATAAAATCAAGTGAATTGTCTCTTTCCAAAATCGCGTTAACACGATCAAAACGAGTATCTCCGGATACAATTACATTTTGAAATCCGATAGATTCGATTTTTTCTTTTGATTTTTCATTCTGAACAAAAAAATAGGAGAAAGCTTTTAGGGCTTTACGATAGAAACCGCCATACCATTTAAAGAACATTTGATTGTCTCTGAAAATTCCTGAAATTAAATAAGTAGGGATTTTATTTGTTTCTAATTCCTTTAAATAGTTTAGCCAAAATTCGTACTTAATAAAGAATGCTAATTCAGGATGAGCTAGCCTAATGAATTTTTTTGCATTTGCTTTATTGTCCAAAGGTAGATAAAGTGTAACGTCTGCAACTGTGTTATTTTTACGCACTTCGTATCCGGAAGGGGAAAAAAAGGTTACAATGATTTTATGAGAGGGGTATTTTTCTTTGATCTTTTCTATAACAGGAAGCCCTTGTTCATATTCTCCAAGTGATGCTGAGTGAAACCAGATTGTCTTATCTGAAGGTTTGATTTTTTCTTCCAGAATGTTGAAAACATTTTTTCTGCCTTCAACAAAAAGTTTAATTTTCGGACTAAAAAGAGCTACAATTTTCAGAAAAAACCCCGCAATAGAAATAACTAAATTATATAGAAAAAGCATCTGTTTGTTTTTGTGGCTAAATTACATTTCTTTCGATTATTTTCATTGGTTTGCCGATATTAAATAACTATTTTTGTTGCTTGTTTTAAAGATTCTGTTTTAAAATCAGGTCTTTAGTTTAAATATAATTGAAAATGAAAAAAATTCAAATGGTTGACTTAAAAAGTCAATATGAAAAAATAAAATCTACTGTTGATGCTTCAATTCAGGAAGTTTTAGACACAAATACTTATATCAATGGGCCGTTGGTTCATCAATTTCAAAAAAATCTGGAAGATTATTTAGGTGCAAAACATGTAATTCCGTGTGCAAATGGTACAGATGCTTTGCAAATTGCAATGATGGGATTAGATTTAAAACCTGGAGATGAAGTTATAACTGCCGATTTTACTTTTGCAGCAACTGTTGAGGTTATTGCATTGTTGCAATTGACTCCTGTTTTGGTTGATGTTGATATGGTAAATATGAATATTGATATTGAGGCAATTAAAAAAGCAATTACACCAAAAACAAAAGCAATTGTTCCGGTACATCTATTTGGACGCGCAGCCAATATGGATGCGATTATGGAAATTGCAGCAGAACATAATTTATATGTAATTGAAGATAATGCACAGGCTATTGGAGCTGATTATATCTCAAAATCTGGAGAAAAAACTAAAGTTGGAGTAATCGGACACGTAGCAGCAACTTCATTCTTTCCGTCTAAAAACTTAGGTTGCTATGGAGACGGCGGTGCAATTTTTACAAACGATGATAAACTGGCTCATATAATAAGAGGAATTGTAAATCACGGAATGTACGAGCGCTACCACCACGATGTTGTAGGGGTGAATTCTCGTTTAGATAGTATTCAGGCAGGAGTTTTAAATGCAAAACTACCTTTATTAGATGAATACAACAAAGCACGTCGTTTAGCAGCAACGAAATACAATGCAGCTTTTGCGGGTAACAAGCATATAATTACACCAGATTTTGATGCAAACGAAAACGATCACGTTTTTCATCAATATGTTTTAAGAATTATTGATGCAGATCGTAATGCTTTAATGCAGCATTTATTAGATAAAGCAATTCCATGTGCGATTTATTATCCAATTCCGTTGCATTCTCAAAAAGCTTACGTTGATACTCGTTATAAAGAAGAACAGTTTCCGGTTACAAATCAATTAGTTCAGGAAGTTATTGCTTTACCAATGCATACAGAGCTTGACGATGAGCAAATTAAGTTTATCACAGATTCAGTTTTAGAATTTCTAAATAAGTAAAAAAAATAAACCAAATAAACAACAGCACAAAACAACCAAAAAATGAAAGTATTAGTAACAGGAGGATTAGGATTTATTGGTTCTCACACTGTAGTCGAATTGCAAAATGAAGGCTATGAAGTGGTGATAATCGATAATCTTTCAAATTCTACAGAAGATGTTTTAAAAGGAATTACAGCGATTACAGGCAAAACACCTTTATTCGAAAAATTAGATTTAAGAGAAAAATCGTCCGTTCGGGATTTCTTTAAAAAACATAACGATGTTACAGGAGTAATTCATTTTGCAGCTTCAAAAGCAGTTGGAGAGAGCGTTGAACAGCCATTGTTGTATTATGAAAACAACATTAGCAGTTTGGTATATCTTTTACAGGAACTACAGCAAAAACCAGAAGCAAGTTTTATTTTCAGTTCATCCTGTACCGTTTACGGTCAGGCTGAAAAAATGCCAATTACAGAGGATGCTCCGGTTCAGGCAGCAATGTCTCCTTATGGAAATACTAAGCAAATTGGAGAAGAAATTATTACAGATACTGCTAAAGTAACTAATATTAGAGCAATTCTATTGCGTTATTTTAATCCGGTAGGGGCACATGCAACTACAGAAATTGGAGAATTACCAATAGGTGTTCCTCAGAATTTAGTTCCTTTTATTACGCAAACCGGAGTAGGATTGCGTCAGGAATTATCTGTATTTGGAAATGATTACCCAACACCAGACGGAACAGCAGTGCGTGATTATATTCATGTGGTAGATTTGGCAAAAGCACACGTTATTGCGCTACAGCGTTTATTAAATAAGAAGAATTTATCAAAAGTTGAAACTTTCAATTTAGGTACCGGAAAAGGAAGTTCAGTACTTGAAGTGATTAATAGCTTCGAAAAAGTTAGTGATAAAAAATTACCTTATAAGATTATGCCGCGTCGTGAGGGTGATATTACCGAGGCTTATGCAAATACAGATAAAGCAAATAATGTTTTAGGATGGAAAGCGGAGCTAAGTTTAGACGAAGCTATGGCGAGCGCCTGGAAATGGGAACAAAAAGTAAGGAATAAATAATTCTTTACATTAGAATTATAAAATTTTAAAATCCCAAATTATAGCAATATAATTTGGGATTTTTTTAGATGATTGATTATCATGAGACAAAGTTTAGATTATAAATTAATTTTCGCTCTGGCGGCGGTTGGAATTATTTGGGGGACAACATTTTTGGGAATAAGAGTTGCGGTTGAGACGATTCCGCCCTGGTTTGTAACCTCTATTCGCCAGGGATTGGCCGGACTTATTATGATGACAATTTTGTTGTTTAAGAAGGAACTAAAATGGATTGGCTGGAATAATTTAAAGCAACAGCTTATTCCGTCAGTTTTGATGATTGTTATTGCAAATGGTTTTACAACAATTGCTGAACAAACTTTACCCAGCGGGCTGGCCTCTGTAATAAGTGCCTTGTCTCCAATTCTTATTTTTCTGGGCAGTATTTTATTTGGATTGCAGAAGATAAGTTTAAAGGGATTTATAGGGGTGATTATTGGATTCTCGGGTGTAGTTTTCATTTTCAAAGACGGATTGGGGTCATTTTTGGATGCCGATTACAGAACCGGAATGATGTTTATGGGATTTGCAATTTTGGCTTGGGCTGCCGGGACGATTTATACTAAAACACATGCAAATAGATCGAACAATATTATACTCAATTTGTTTTATCAGTTTACAATGGCTTCTTGTATCCAATTAGTATTGGCTGCAATTTTCTCGCCAAATCCGGACCTGAGTTTATGGAGTTCAAGAAGTATTTTTGCTGCTTTGTATTTATCTGTTTTTGGTTCAGTGATTGCTTTCTTTAGTTATAATTATGCTTTGAAACATGTTACAGCAGTACAAGTTTCTATTCTTTCTTATATAAATACAATAATTGCTGTTTTTTTAGGATGGCTTCTTCTGGACGAAATCATTACAATTGATTTTATTATTGCAACTGCTCTTATTATTCTGGGGGTTTTTATTGTCAATTATAAGAAAAAGGAAAAGAAAGTTTTGTAGCACAGCAAAGACCACTTATGCAAAGTAAAATTTAAATAAAAATAAAAATAAAATCCTCATAAACTGTTTAAAGTCTATGAGGATTTATTATTTATACAGTTAATAACTGAATATTGAGCTCTTAAAAATTAAGCATTCGCAGTAAGTGCTTCTTTATCAATTTTATTAATTAAACCGGCTAATACTTTTCCTGGGCCAACTTCTGTAAACAAAGTAGCGCCGTCAACGATCATTTGTTGTACAGACTGAGTCCATTTTACAGGAGCTGTTAATTGAATGATTAAGTTCTTTTTAATTTCATTTGCGTCAGAAACTGCATTTGCAGTAACGTTTTGATATACCGGGCAAATAGGAGTAGAGAATGTCGTTGCTTCAATCGCTGCAGCTAATTCTTCTCTCGCTGGCTCCATCATTGGTGAGTGAAATGCACCGCCAACAGGTAAAATTAAAGCACGTTTTGCTCCGGCAGCTTTCATTGCTTCACAAGCTTTTTCAACAGCAGTAGTTTCTCCGGAAATTACCAATTGTCCCGGGCAGTTATAGTTTGCAGCAACCACAATTCCGTCGATAGAAGCACAAACTTCTTCAACAATATTATCCGCTAAACCTAAAACCGCAGCCATTGTAGATGGAGTAATTTCGCAAGCCTTTTGCATAGCCAAAGCACGCTGAGAAACTAACTTAAGACCGTCTTCAAAAGATAAAGTTCCGTTAGCAACCAAAGCTGAAAACTCGCCTAAAGAATGTCCTGCAACCATTTCCGGTTTAAAATCATCACCTAAAGTCTTTGCTAAAATAACAGAGTGTAAAAATACAGCCGGTTGAGTAACTTTAGTTTCTTTTAGTTCCTCGGCAGTACCTTCAAACATAATATCTGTAATTCTGAAACCTAATATTTCATTAGCTTTTTCGAATAATTCTTTGGCTAAAGCCGAATTTTCATATAAGTCTTTGCCCATTCCTGTGAATTGTGCACCCTGACCTGGAAATACGTATGCTTTCATTTGTCTAATTTGTTTTTTATTTTTTTTGGAATTGAAATTAGCTTCAATTGAAAGGCAAAAATAGTACTTTTTTACTTCGTATAATCCTTAAACATGTAAATCCATGCTAATCTTGAAAATCGGAGATTAAAGGGAGTGAGTAAAGTAATCACTACTGCAATGATTGGAATAATTCTTAAATCGAAATTTTTTTCGAAGAAAAACTGAGCAATACAATACGTTGCAATTCCTTGTGCGACTGTTAATCCGTAGTTTACGTACATAGCACCAAAGAAATAACCCGGCTCTTTTTGGAATTTATAGTTGCAATGACTGCAGTATTCATTCATTTTTGGAAAACTGAAGTTGAAGAAAATATTTTTATCTGTAAATACTTTTCCTTTATGACAAACAGGACATTCGTTGCTTAAAATATGAGTTAATGCGCTTGACATGATTTTGTTGTTTTTATTTATACAAAGGTAATTCAGTGCTTTATAAAAGCCTTTTTTATATCTTCGCTAATTATAGCACAATAAAGACATTTGTTATGAAGAAGTATCCTGTTTACAGTGTGCAGAATTTCAGTTGCAATGATATTCATCGCGATTTTTATGTAAATACGTTTAAAGAACATTTAAAAAACCACAGTTTTGTCGAAGAACCACATCGGCATGATTCGTACTTAATGGTGTTTTTTACAAAAGGTTCAGGATTACATGAAGTGGATTTTGATCAATTCGGAATTAAGAGAGGAAGTCTTTTTGTTTTACAACCCGGGCAAATGCATCACTGGAATTTATCTGAGGATGTTGAAGGTTTTGTAATTATCTTTTCTCAGGAATTGTATAATTTGTATTTCGGACAGAAAAAGATTAATGATTATAATTTTTATCATTCAATTTATAACAGACCGGAAATGGTTTTTGAAGAAAAAGAAATCCCGAAAATTCTGCCGTATTTCGATCTGCTCATTCAGGAGAATAATCAAAGCAATAAGTATCAATTAGACAAACTGTTGAATCTTTTGGACTGCATTCATATTGAAGTGGCTAGAAAATATAGTGAAACCTATTCGCATCAAGCGCATTCGTACAATATCAAAATCAATACATTTGAATCTCTTTTGGAAGCATATTTCAGAACCGAAAAACTGCCGTCATTTTATGCCGAAAAGTTAAATATTACTTTGAAGCATTTGAACAGAATCTGCAATGAAATCCTTCAAAAAACAGCAACAGAAGTAATCACAGACCGCGTTATTCTCGAAATAAAAAGAATGCTTACGGATAAACAATTAGCAGTAAACGAAGTTGCTTTTAAAGTGGGCTATGAAGATTACTCTTATTTCTCCCGATTCTTCAAAAAACAAACCGGAATGTCGCCGACTGAATTTCGAAATATAAAGTAAAAAAGGGTTTCGACTTCGCTCAGCCTGACAATCGTATTCTTAAAGATATCATATGTCAGGCTGAGCGAAGTCGAAGCCCCGTTCCTAAAAGCAAAAATCCCATACTAAAAGTACAGGATTTCTTAACCAACCAATTAAATCCGAGAATGCTTAATTAAGCTTGTTTTACAAACTGTAATTCAATGTTTAATTTTACTTCTTCTCCAACTAAAACACCGCCAGTTTCAAGAGCTGAGTTCCAGTTTAATCCCCAATCTTTACGATTGATTTTTCCTTCTATGCTTAAGCCTACTTTTGTATTTCCCCAAGGATCAGTCATGGTTCCGCTAAATTCTACCGGGAATTTTACTGTTTTCGAAACACCTTTAATATTCAGATCTCCAGTTAATTCATATTCTCCAGCATCAATTTTTTTGAATGATGCAGCTTTGAAAGCTAATTTTGGATGATTTTCAGCGTCAAAAAAGTCACCGCTTCTTAAATGTCCGTCTCTGTCTGCATTTGCAGTATCGATTGAAGCGATATCACCAGAAAACTCGATTGTAGCGTTTTCGAAGTTATCTCCGTCTGTAGTAATTGTAGCGTCGTAAGTTCCAAATTTTCCTGAAACATTTGTAAACATCATGTGTTTAACTTTAAAACCAATTTCTGAGTGAGTTGGGTCAATTGACCATTTTGTAGTTGCCATAATTTTATTTTTTTATTATTAATTTCATTTTGATAGGACAAAGTTACGGTGGCACTAAGCGTATCGCACTTAACCTAGATTAAGAAATAAAAAATGTGATAATTTTTTGATTATCACATTTTAAAGTTTTTTTTGTGAATAGACCTGACAGGTTTTTAAAACCTGTCAGGTCTACGATAATTATTTATTCATATAAAAACTCAGCGCTCCTGAAGGACATTTATTAACGGTTGAAATTATCTTTTCTGTTGTAGAGTGTTCTGGAGTAATCCAAGGTTTTTCTTTTGGGCGAAAGACATCAGGATTGTTGTTTTTGCAATTAGCAGAATGAATGCATTTTTCGGGTTGCCACACGATAGTTACTTCTCCGTTTGTATATTCTTTGGTAAGATTATCTAGATTCATGATTGAAAATTTTAGCGGTTAATTTTGATGGAAGTCAGACCAATTTTCTATTATAAATTTAGTCTTTATTTTTTATATTTTTTTCAAATTAAGCAAAAAAAGAAACGATAACAATCTGATTTATAGATTTATTATCGTTTCAAAGTACAGGTATTAATTGCTTTTGTTTCCTAATTAATAGTTCATAGGAATATCCATTAATAAAAATTCAGCGTCTGTATTTGCTTTAATATTTAAAGTATCAGTTCCTGAAATTCCAACTGCATCACGGCTGTTTAATTCCTGACCGTTGATAGTTACGTTTCCTTTTAAGATGAAAGCATAAACTCCGTTTCCTTCTTTTTTGATTTTATATTCAGTAGTAACTCCAGTATCAAAATTTCCCATGTTGAACCAGGCGTCCTGATGAATCCAAACTCCTTCATCGTCTGCATTTGGGGATAAAACCTGAGCCAGTTTATTATGTCTGTCAGCAACATCTAAAGTAATTTGCTGATAACGTGGTGTAACATTTCTTTTATTTGGAAACAACCAGATTTGCAACAATTTAGTTTGCTGATCTGCGTTTGGATTAAACTCACTATGCTGAATTCCGGTTCCGGCACTCATTACCTGGATATCACCATTTTTGATTACTTCTGTATTCCCCATACTGTCTTTGTGAGCCAAATCACCTTCTAAAGGAATCGTAATGATTTCCATATTATCGTGAGGGTGAGTTCCAAATCCCATTCCGGCAGCAATCGTATCGTCATTTAAAACACGAAGTGCTCCAAAGTTAATTCTATCCGGATTGTACCAACTCGCAAAACTAAAGCTATGATAAGCGTTTAACCATCCGTGATTTGCATTTCCTCTTGTCTCTGCTTTGTGCAATATTATATTTTCCATGATTTTTATGTTTTGTTAATTTTATAGTACAAAGATACAGTCAAGGTCAAGGAAAAGCACTTAATGTAGATTAAGAAAGGTTTTTTAAGGTTCTGAGGTTCTAAGGGGCTATCCCGATAGCTATCAGGACTAAGTTTTTTTATGGAGCAGAAATTTTGGTTTTCAAAAGACGTTCAGTCCCGCTATCCGTTGCAATCTTTTGTGTCCGCCGCGGCGGACACAAAAGGATTTTCACTTCTATCGGGGCTATGCTAGAAGTTTCATTTTTATAAGAAATCTATATTTTCAATTTGTATAAAAGTTCCAGAGGAACGAATTATATTGTAGGGATGGATTTTAATCCATTCTACGCAATCATAATCGACAAAGATTGGCGATTATAGAATCGGAATTTCTAGTGCGATCTCTCCTTCGTCGAGAAGACAAAATTGTACGCAAAAAAAATCTAAAATCTAAAGTCTGAAATCTAAAATTTCTTTAGCTATATTGATTCATAAATTGCTGTACCACAGCATCTGTATTCTCATGGCGTTTCTTTTTCTCCAGAGCAATAGGAGGAGAAGCACGTTCCAGACAATCTTGAACTGAACAAGTTTCGCATGTAACGCCCACAATTCGCTTGACTAAAGGTTTTCCTTCAATAAATTTGAATTTCTTTTTCATTGCTGGATTTATTAGAATTCCAACCGAAATACTTCTAATATAATTTTCTGCGAAAGGATCTTTTGTAGCCGATGAAAAAACCAAATATTCGTTTCCGCTGTTGGCATAACTTGAAATTTGGGCATCAAAAAAATGAGGCTTATTTTGTCTGATTGCCTCATCTATTGTTTTTACCGAAACCCATCTTCTACAATAATGCTCGTTGGTTTCGTTGGCATGCGGTTCCTGTTGATTGGTTATATGTAATTCTTTGTTTATTTGATAAAAATCGGAACCGGGACGATGTGATAATCTCAAAAAGAATAAGTTCTTCAGATGAAAATCTTTTGGTAATAAATTGGTTAACCGCTGATAAAATGATTCAGGCGAAACTTCAAAACTTTCAATTAATGAAACAAATTCTTCCGGTTTTGGGCTTTCGTTTTCCAGAAAAGCATTGATTTTGCTTACAACTAATTTTCTAGGAAGCAATAAAGCACCGGCAAAATAAGAAGCATAAAAATTATTCAGGACCTGATCAAAATTTTCAAATTTAATCCAGCTGAAAGTCAGTAAACGTTCTGAAATTTTTAAGTAATTATAGGCTATTTCTTTAGCTAAAATAAAAGCTTTCTGAGGTGCGTCAATTTCTGTTGAAAGTAGCAAGGTTTTGCTTTTCGGAACATAAATCGACCGTAAATCATCTAAGGCTTCCTGATCTGTAAAAGCAATTTCTTTGATATTATATTCGTATTCTTCTTTTAAAATCGCCTCAAGTTCTTCAATGCTGATTTTAGAATCTAAATTGATCTGAAATGACTTCGAAAAAGCAATTACTTTTTCTTCTAAATCTTCAAAATAATTACTGTGTGCTTCCTGATACGATCGCAAAGCAGCAAGAAAAAAACTTTCCCGGCTTAAATTATAATGCTGTGCGATTTCAATAATAGTACTGATAAAGGCATTGACTTTTGCAGGTGCATTGGCAATAATATCAATTAAATCGGCTTCCTGAATTCCGAAAAGCTCGAGTGGAATCTCTTTTAAAATTCCTGATTTTAAGATTTCACCAATCGGAGCGAGGTTGTTATCAAGTTTTAACGACACCATTTGATCATAAGTCACATCCAAATGTTCGCATAAAAGCAAAATTTTATCTGTTTTAGGATATTTTTTTCCCTTTTCAATCTCGTTTAAGTACGATTTTGAAAGATTAGTCAGTTTAGCCAGGCCAAAAAGTGAAAGATTTTTTTCAGTGCGGACTTGCTTGAGTTTTAGCCCAAAAATCAGCTTAATATAGTCTTTTTCGATATCCATAATGTCAAATATAAGTATTCTAAAAACAATCGCAAAATAAATATTTTTAAAATTTAGCGAACGTTCGCTTGTTTTGTAAAAAACTTTTTTATAACATTGTACTGTCGAAACGTATTAATTATGAATTAGTTATAATTTATTCGTTTTGGTAAAACGAAAAGCAATTAAGGAGAAAAGCTTTTTAATCAAATAAAAATTAAAATCTGCAGCTATGAAAAACCAATTAGAGATCACTGAAATGGCTTTTGAAATTCTGGCCGACAAGAAACTCGCTTATCCAAAAATCTGGACCGAAGAAGCGATTGCATTTATTGCTGAATTGCACAAAAAATTCGAATCACAACGAAAAGTATTGCTTTTGCAGAGAGAGCAAAAACAAATCGCTTTTGATCAGGGTGTCATGCCGGTTTTTACTCCAGAAACAAAAAACGTCAGAGAAGGCAATTGGAAAGCTGGAGAAATTCCGAAAGATTTATTAGATCGTAGAGTGGAGATTACTGGGCCAGTTGATCGCAAAATGATTATCAATGCTTTGAATTCGGGTGCTAAAACTTTTATGGCAGATTTTGAAGACAGCACTTCGCCAACCTGGCAAAATTTAATGGACGGGCAAGTGAATTTAATTGATGCGGTTAACAAAACCATCACTTATACTGATTTGGTGAAACAAAAATCATATCATTTAAATGAAAAAATAGCAACGCTTATTGTTCGTCCGAGAGGTTTGCATTTACTGGAAAAGCATCTTTTGATTGAAGGAAATGAAGTTTCCGGATCTTTGGTAGATTTTGGTTTGTATGTTTTTCATAACCATAAAAGACTATTAGAAAACAATTCAGGGCCGTATTTCTACATTCCTAAATTGGAACATTATCTGGAAGCAAGATGGTGGAATACAGTAATTGATTTTACAGAAGACTATTTGAAGTTGAAAAGAGGAACTATAAAAGTGACAGTTTTAATTGAGACAATTACGGCAAGTTTTCAACTGGATGAAATCATTTACGAATTAAAAGAACATATCGTTGGTCTTAATTGCGGACGCTGGGATTATATTTTCTCTTACATCAAAAAGTTTAGAAAAAATCCAAAATTTATTGTTCCGGATCGTGATCAGGTAAATATGACTTCGCCTTTTATGAATGCGTATTCAAATCTCGTAATTCAGAGATGTCATAAGCGTGGTATTCATGCAATAGGCGGTATGGCAGCACAGATTCCGATTAGAAATAATGAAGAGGCCAATGCGATCGCTTTTGCAAAAGTAAAAACCGATAAAGAGCGTGAAGTTAAAAATGGCCATGACGGAACCTGGGTAGCACATCCGGATTTGGTTTTGCTGGCAAAAGAAATTTTTGATAGAGGAATGCCGACTCCAAATCAAATTCATATTAAAAGAGAACATCGAAAAATTACAGAAGAAGATTTAATTGAACCACCAATTGGATTGATTACTGAAAATGGTGTTAGAAAAAATATCAATGTTGGTGTTTTGTATCTGGCTTCATGGCTGAACGGACAAGGTGCAGCTGCTTTACATAATTTAATGGAAGATGCAGCAACAGCCGAAATCTCAAGATCGCAATTGTGGCAGTGGCTTCAAAACAAAGTGGTTTTAGATAATGGACGAAAATTGGATTTGGCATATTATCATGAACTGGCTTTGGATGAATTTCAAAAAATAAAAACAGAATTAGGAGAAGAAAATCACGAAAAACAGCAATTCCCATTAGCTGAAAAAGTATTGGAAAGATTAGTTGTAAATACTGACTTTGTTGATTTCTTGACAATTCCGTGTTACAAATATTTATAAGAAAAAAAACGCTAAATCTGCGAGATCTGGGGCGAATAAATTTTTCACGCAGATTTAGCAGATCAGGCAGATAAAATGAGACTAAAGCTTACGCCTAATTATTTAAACAAGTGTAACGTCTTTAACCACAATAGATAACTATGTTTCTATGTGTTAAAAACTAAAAACTGATCCCGATAGCTATCGGGAGAGACTGAATACTATTACTTACTAACCACTTTAACTTAAACATTTATGAAAACAACAGAAGACAGAATTCAGGAATTGATTAACGATTGGATTGCAAACCCAAGATGGAAAGGCGTTGAACGTCCTTATACTGCCAGTGAAGTAGTGACACTTCAGGGTTCCTATCATATTGAGCATTCTATTGCCAAAATGGGAGCGCAAAAATTATGGAGAAAGTTAAAAAGTCAGGATTATGTTGCGGGTTTGGGAGCTTTGACTGGAAATCAGGCGATTCAGGAAGTAGATGCCGGTTTAGAAGCGATTTATTTGAGTGGATGGCAAGTTGCAGCTGACGCAAATCTGGCGGGTGAGATGTATCCGGACCAATCGCTATATCCTGTAAACAGTGTTCCGATGGTAGTAAAAAAGATTAATAATGCTTTATTACGTGCTGATCAGATTCAGACTGTAAATAAAGTTGAAGATAAAAAGGATTATTTGGTGCCGATTGTAGCGGATGCTGAAGCAGGTTTCGGAGGAAATTTAAATGCTTTCGAGTTAATGAAATCAATGATTGAAGCAGGAGCGTCTGGAGTTCATTTTGAAGATCAGCTAAGTTCTGCTAAAAAATGTGGACATCTGGGAGGTAAAGTTTTGGTACCAACGCAAGAAGCAATTAATAAACTGATTGCAGCCAGATTAGCTTCAGATGTTATGGGAGTTCCGACTTTAATCGTAGCAAGAACAGATGCAGAAGCAGCAAATTTATTAACGAGCGACGCAGATCCGAGAGACAGGAAGTTTTTAACCGGAGAAAAAACGGCTGAAGGTTTCTTTTATGTAAAAAACGGAATCGAACAGGGAATTGCAAGAGGATTAAGTTATGCTCCTTACGCTGATTTGATCTGGATGGAAACCAGTAATCCGGATTTAGAATTTGCAAGAAAGTTTGCAACGGCTATGAAAAAAGAATTCCCGGATAAAATGCTGGCCTACAATTGTTCTCCATCTTTTAACTGGGCTGCAAAATTAACTGTTGCCGAAATGGAAACGTTTAGAGAAGATTTGGCTGCAATGGGGTATAAATTTCAGTTTATAACTTTGGCAGGATTCCACGCTTTAAATACAAGTATGTTTGAATTATCAAGAGCTTACAAAGAACGTGGTATGGCAGGATATTCTGAGTTGCAGGAACGTGAATTTGCTTTACAGAAAAATGGATTCAGAGCTGTAAAACATCAGGCTTTTGTGGGGACTTCTTATTTTGATGCCGTTCAAAATACGGTTATGATAGGAAAATCAACGATAACAGCGATGGAGCATTCTACAGAGGTTGAGCAATTTTAATTCAAAAGAAAAGCCAGTTCATTGAACTGGCTTTGTTTTTTTGCCACAGATTTCACAGATTAAAAGGATTAAAAAAATGTTGCCACGAATTGCACAAATTTCCACGAATTTTATTTTAATTTTTAACCAATTTAATTAGTGAAAATTTGTGCAATTCGTGGCGAAAAAAATCCTTTTAATCTGTGAAATCTGTGGCAAAAAAAACTATTTCTTCAAAAGACGAGCTTTCATTTTACTGAAGAATTCGGGTGTTACTCCAATGAAAGAAGCGATTTGTTTTTGAGGAACTTTATGAACCAATGTTCCGTATTTTTTACTGAATTTATCAAAACGTTCTTCTGCCGGCAAACTTAAATTATCCATTAATCGCTGCTGATTGGCAACGAGTGAATTTTCAACTAAAATTCTAAAAAAACGCTCCAGTTTTGGGATTTCAAGAAACAATTGCTCCTGATTTTCTTTGGATAAGGAAACCACTTCTGCTTCTTCTAAGACTTCGATAAAAAGTTGTCCTGGTTTTTGAGAAAAATAACTGTACATATCACTCATCCACCAGCCTTCACAGGCAAATGCCAAAACATGCTCAACAATATTATCATTGATATTGAAACTTCTTAAAATACCAGAATTTACAAAATACGAATGTTTACAAATTTCGCCAGCATTCAATAAAATTGTTTTAGCCTTGTAAGTATGCGTTTCTGTTTTAGATAAAAAAAGGGCTTGTTCTTCAGGAGTCAGAGAAACGTGTTTGGCAATATTTTCAAGAATTAATGCCATTATTTTTTATCTTCTATTAATACAAATGAAGTTGCTTTAAATCGATCACCAACAATTTCTCCTGTAACAGAAGCTTTACTGATCGCATTGCAAAAACCTTTTTCTGCATGTGCATCTCCGTGATCGTGAATGGTTGTGCCGTCTACAAAATAACTTTTTCCATCAATACGAACGGCTAAATCGCAGCTTTTACCTTTCATTCCGAATTGGCATTCTCCGCATGAAGCTTCTACGATTGTTGGTTTGTCAAATTTCTTTTTGCTTTGAGCCTGAACTGCGATTCCGATAAATAGGAATGCTATTAATAATATATTTTTCATAGTTAAGAATTTACAGTTATTAATTTCGCCGTTTCTTTGGCGCGTTCGATTACTTCGTTTATTGGAGTCGAAAGAGTATCTTGACTTAAAACGACTCCCATTCTGCGGTAAGGTCTTGAAGTAGGTTTGCCGAAAATCCTAAAATCGGTTTTTGGTAAAGCCGCTACTTTTTCGATTCCACTGAAAGTTGGATTTGTTGAATCTTCTGATGCTAAAATTACGGCACTCGCTCCGGCTTTTTCTAAAGTAATTTCAAAAATTGGAAGGCTTAAAATGGCTCTTAAATGCAATTCGAATTCGTTGAAATTTTGCGTTCCTGCCAAAGTTACCATTCCGGTATCGTGTGGTCGTGGAGAAAGTTCAGAGAAATAAACGCCTTCGTTGGTCAGGAAAAATTCAACGCCAAAAAGTCCGGCACCGCCAAGCGCTTCAGTGATTTTTTCGGCCATATCCTGAGCTTCGTACAGATCTTTGTCTGAAACTAAAGCAGGCTGCCAGCTTTCCTGATAATCGCCACGTTCTTGTCTGTGGCCAATTGGAGCACAAAACAAAGTTGGATTATTATTTTGAGTAATCGTTAAAAGCGTAATTTCTGAATCAAAATTAACAAAAGCTTCTACAATAACTTCGATAACATCACCACGCGAACCTGCTACGGCATATTGCCAGGCTTTTTCAATGTCACTTTCGGTTTTGATTGTTGATTGTCCTTTTCCGGATGAAGACATTAAAGGTTTTACCACACACGGAATTCCAACTTCCTGAACAGCTTTTTGAAGTTCTTCTGCTGAAGTTGCATATTGATATTTTGCTGTTCTTAGTCCAAGTTCTTTTGATGCTAAATCACGAATGGCTTTGCGATTCATAGTAAAGTTTGCTGCTTTCGCAGAAGGAACAACAGTGATTCCTTGTTTTTCGTAATCGTAAAAACGTTCGGTACGAATGGCTTCTATTTCAGGAACTATAAAATCTGGTTGGTGTTTGGCTACGATTCGGTCGAGGGCTTCTCCGTCAAGCATATTGATGACTTCAAAACCATGAGCAACCTGCATTGCTGGTGCGTTTTCGTAACTGTCAACTGCAATTATGGTTTGTCCGATTCGTTGCGCGGCAATGACAAATTCTTTGCCTAATTCGCCTGAACCCAGGAGTAGTATTTTCATTTTGGAGTGTTGTAATGTTTGAGTAGTAAAAGTAACGAAAAAGCTTTTTTTAACCGCGAAGTTCACAAAGATTTACGCAAAGAACGCTAAGTTTTTGTTTTTAAGGTAAAGAAATGAGTGTAAAGAGTTTTCTCGTAGATTTTGCAAATCGAGCAGATTTAATTTAAGTGAGGATTTAATTTTTTGCATTAAGTAACCATGCAGTTTGTCATTTCGACGGAGGAGAAATCTCCACTAGTAGCTCTATAAAGATTGGCTTATTGGAACGGAGTTACTTGCGAAGATTTCTCCTCCGTCGAAATGACAAGATTGGGGGAATAGCAGGATATTTAACCGCAAAGTCCCCAATCCCGATAGCTATCGGGAACGCGAAGAACGCAAGGTTTTGTTTTTAAGTAAAAGCAAAGGTTCGCAAAGATTATTTTAAAATCTTTGCGAACCTTGCGTATAACTTTGCGCTCTTTGCGGTTAAACTATTTAATGAAAATGATCTTCTTCAATCTCAAATTCAGCATCTTTTTCCCAGATTTCCATTTCGCAAGGTTTGCAGTTGAATTTTAGTTTGTATTCAAGTTCGCCTTGCTTCAATACCAATGGTTCTTTTACCTTAACACCTACTATATCTTTTTGGTGTATCGGACATTTTTTTAATTCGTATTTGATGCAATATTTGGTTGTCATTACACGAGATTTTCCTGGATCCCATTGTAATTCGAATGCTTTTTCGATTTCAGTTACACCGTGACGTTCGTAGAATTTACGAGCGGTTTTGTTCGAAACGTTGTACATAAAATCCAATTTGGTTTCAGGATACGGATGTGACGTTTTTACCAATTGATGTTCTTCACGTTTGTAATTTGCCAAACGAATTTCAGTCAATTGATCGTAAACTGTTCTTCGCATTTCGTTGATTTTTGAAATAGGAAGGAACCAGTTTTGAGAAAACATAATGTTGATTTCATTAGCAGTATAAGGTGTAAAACCAGTTTTTGCTAATTGTGTTTTAATATTTTCTTCGATTGATTCGCCCGTTTTTGTCTGTTCTTTTGCGTGTTCTAAATTAACAGTGCTTACATTTCCATCTTCATCAGTTGCGATTAATTCGAAACCAGTTTCAGTTTCAGTAAGTAATAAAGTTGTGCTTAATTTACGAACAGCACTGTCTTCTCTTTCTACAATTTTGATGAAAGCAGCGTCGTTATTTCTATAGATGAAAGTTCCATCTTTTACTTCTTTTAGAACGTTCGGGTAAATTTTACCGTTTTCGGCTTTGTTTACGTAGATTCCGTCAGCTTCGTTATTTTCGTTGATGAAACAAAGTCCATCACCGTTGTTTAATAATTCGCCGTTTTCAATTTCGTAAGCGTTTCCAACCGTTCTAATTAATTTACCAATATATTGACCTTTTGATTTTGGGCTTTCCCAAGAACCAATCGAGCTGTGTCTTTCGTTTACGAAATAATCCGTATAACCACGATTGAAGGTTCTGTTTAAAGAGGAATCAAAAGTATAAGTACAAGTTCCGGAAGAAGCTTTCATGTATTTTTCGCTTCCTTCGCCTTCTAAATAACTGTCTAGTTTTTGACGTAAATAAGATACGTTGTTTTTTACGTAAACCACATCTTTCAAACGTCCTTCAATTTTAAAGGAAACGATTCCGGCTTCGATCAAATTTGGAATCTGATCTGAAATATCTAAATCTTTAATCGAAAGCAAGTGACTGTTTCTGATTAAAGTTTCTCCGTTTCCGTCGATTAAGTTATAAGGTAAACGACAGTTTTGAGCACAAGAACCACGGTTGGCGCTGCGTTCTCCATTTGCCACACTCATATAACAGTTTCCGCTAAAAGAAACACATAAAGCTCCGGTTACGAAAAATTCTAATTCAACATCAGCTTCGTCGTAAATCGTTTTAATTTGATGCAAATTCAACTCACGGGCTAAAACCACACGTTTAATTCCGGCATCTTTAAGGAATTTAATTTTGTCAGCATCACGATTATTGGCTTGTGTGCTGGCGTGAAGTACGATAGGAGGTAAGTCCATTTCCATAATTGCCATATCCTGAATAATCAGTGCATCAACACCTATATCGTATAACTCCCAGATCATTGAGCGACAGGTTTCAAGTTCGTTGTCGTACAAAATCGTATTCATAACAACAAAAACCTGAGCGTTAAATAAATGCGCATATTGTACTAACGCAGCAACATCTTCAATAGAGTTGTTGGCATTAGAACGTGCTCCAAATTGCGGTGCACCAATATAAACTGCATCGGCACCACTGTTTATGGCGGCCATTCCTCCAATTAAATCTTTAGCAGGAGCTAATATTTCGATTTTCTTCTTCATTTCTAAAACTTTAGACTTTTGTGGTATTCCCGAAAAAAAGTGTGCAAAGGTCTTATAAAATATTCGAGTTTGCTAATGATAGAGGGATTTTTTTGAAATTGTTAACTTAATATGGAATGATGATAAATGAAGTTTTTGTTTATTTGGTTGGCTTGTAAATAAGCTGGACCACTCCAGATTTGAAAATATTGCTTTTAAGTAATGTTAATTCAAGTTGTTCTTTTAAGTCTTCAAATAATGGTTTGCCTCTTCCTAAAGCAATAGGATGAACTGATATTCTATAGGTATCAATAAGATTTAATTGAATAAAAGTTTTAATAAGACTTGCCCCGCCATACAGCCAAATATCGCCTCCTGATTGATTTTTAATCTCATTTACTGTATTTGTAATGTCAGAATTGATGAAAATTGCATTATTATCTTGTCTATTTTGACTTGAAAAGACATACTTGTTCTTTGAATGAACTCCTTTCCAAAGCATTTGTTCGGTTGAATCTGCATTTGCATCCGGTTGAAAATTGCCCCATGCATCATAGCTTACCCGGCCATAAAAAATAGTATCGATGCTTGATAAGAATCCATCAAAATCCATGTCATCATCCATAATGCACCAATCAATTTCTCCATTTAGACCTTCAATAAAACCGTCTAAGGTTACCGCTAAATCTAAAATTACTTTTTTCATGAGATACTATTTTGTCTTGTTTTATTTTGACATAAAAATATAATATTTCAGTTTTTAATAAAACACAAAAGAGGATTTAGTTTATTGAAATGAAAATTTTCTCGCATACCGTTTTGCGTGAGGGATAGTAGTGGAAAGCCCACAGCCTGACGAAGGAAGTGCGAGGACTTGAAGCGGATAGCCTCCTGATAGCTATCGGGACAGGCTCACGCCCAAAATAATCCCATAAAAAAAACAGCTTAAAGTATAAAAGTGATGAAACTTTTGAACCTTAAGCCGTTTTTAATAAAACTTAGAATATTGTTATGCAGTCAAAGCTTCTTTGATTCTGCGTAGTGCTTCTTTTAAAATATCGTCGCTTGTTGCGTAAGAGAAACGAATACAATTTGGATTTCCAAAAGCATCTCCTGTTACGGTTGCAACGTTTGCTTCTGCTAAAAGATACATAGAAACGTCGTTTGCATCTTTAATCTCAGTTCCTCTTAATGTTTTTCCAAAGAATGAAGAAACGTCTGGGAATACGTAGAAAGCTCCTTCCGGAACATTGATTTTTACACCTGGAATTTCTTTTAGCAATCCAACTACTAAATCTCTACGAGTGTGGAAAGCCTGAACCATGTGGTTTAAAACGCTTGGATCAGCGTCAACAGCCGTGATTGTAGCTCGTTGTGCTACAGAGTTTGCACCAGAGGTTACTTGTCCCTGGATTTTTGTACATGCTTTTGCGATAAATTCAGGAGCTCCGATATAACCAATTCTGTATCCAGTCATTGCAAATGCTTTTGCAACTCCATTTACAGTAATTGTTTTTTCTAACATTCCCGGGATTGAACCAATACTACAGAAAGTTCCTGAGAAATTGATATGCTCATAAATTTCGTCAGCAACTACATATATATTTGGGTGTTTTTCTAAAACTTTTGCAAGGGCTGTTAATTCTTCTCTGCTGTATACAGATCCTGATGGATTACAAGGAGAAGAAAACCACATCATTTTTGTTTTTGGTGTAATTGCAGCCTCTAATTGTTCTGGTGTGATTTTGAAATCAGTTTCTACAGATGTTGGAACTTCAACAGGAACTCCACCAGAAAGTTTTACGATTTCGAAATAAGAAACCCAATAAGGTGCTGGTAAAATAACCTCGTCACCATCGTTTAACATTACTTGTGCAATGTTGTATAACGATTGTTTTGCTCCTGTAGAAACAACGATTTGAGTTGGTTTGTACTCCAGGTTGTTATCTCTTTTAAATTTTCTGCAAATTGCTTCTCTTAATTCTAAAAAACCTTCAACTGGAGAGTAAGTACTGTAATTTTCATCGACTGCTTTTTTTACAGCTTCTTTAATGAAATCAGGCGTGTTGAAATCAGGCTCGCCTAAACTTAAACTAATAATGTCTTTTCCTTGTGCTTTTAATTCGCGGGCCAAAGCAGCCATTGCTAATGTTTGTGAAGTTGCTAAGTTGTTGATTCTGTCCGAAAGAATATGATTCATTATAAATTTTTTGAATGTCCTTAATTTTCTACGCTAATCAAGGAGGGTTAATTATTAATAGATTTTTTAGTTTAAAGTGATAATTCTGGTTTCATCCCAAGATCTCGTAAATGTTTGAAGTGAGCAACAATAGCGCTTCGCATCGTTTTGTATTCATAATATGGTAAATTACATTCTTTTGCAGTTTCTTTAACGATTTGTGCAATTTTACCGTAATGAATATGACTGATATTTGGAAAAATATGATGTTCGATTTGATGATTTAGCCCACCGGTATACCAGTTTACAATTGCATTTTTTGGAGCAAAGTTAGTAGTAGTAAATAGTTGGTGAATCGCCCAGGTGTTTTCCATTTCTCCTAATTCGTTTGGTGAAGGATTTGTAGTATGTTCTACAACGTGTGCTAACTGAAATACAACACTTAAAATTAATCCGGCAGTGTAGTGCATTACAAAAAAACCAATAAGAACTTTCCACCATGTAATTCCAATTACAATTGGTAAAACAATCCAGATTGAAACATATATGATTTTTGTAATGATTAAAGTTGTCCAAAGAATTTTAGGGCTTTTTGGTTCTCCGTAGGATAGTTTCCTTTTCAAATAGTTTCTCATTTGCTTAAAATCGGTAGTAATTGCCCAATTGAAAGTCAAAAGACCATATAAGAAAACAGAATAATAATGTTGAAAACGGTGAAAACTATGCCATTTTGCATCTTGTGTAAAGCGGATAATTCTCCCTGCATCCAGATCTTCATCATGTCCCGGAATATTAGTATAAGTATGATGAAGTACATTATGTTGTACTTGCCAGTTGTAAACATTTCCTGCAAGGACATAAATAGTTCCTCCCATGAATTTATTAATCCAGTTTTTTGTAGAATAAGATCCATGATTACCATCGTGCATCACATTCATACCAACTCCGGCCATTCCAATTCCAATAACAATTGACAATAGTAACATTACCCAAAAAGGCATGTTCAGTGTAAGAATTAAAAAATAAGGAGTTAAAAAAACTGCAAATAGAATAACGGCTTTTAAATGTAATTTCCAGTTCCCGGTTTTTTTGATATTATTTTCTTTGAAATAATTGTTTACGCGAGAGTTAAGCGTTCTGAAAAACTTCAGATTGTCTTGTCTTGCAAATGTTGGTGCAGTGTTATTCATAATTAATTTAAATAGTTTTCAAAGGTAATTATTATAAATTTTCAATTTGCAAAATTGAGTTAAATATTTCAATCGTAAAGTAGTACTTTTGTTAAAAATTTAGAGCAATGGATGAGATATTGAAATATTTTCCTGATTTGACCGATCTTCAAATCGAACAATTTCAAAAATTAGACTTTTTGTACCACGATTGGAATGAAAAAATCAATGTGATTTCTAGAAAAGACATTGATTCCTTATATACAAAACACATTTTGCATTCTTTAGGAATTGCTAAAATTATGAAATTTGAACCTGGAGCAACAGTTTTGGATGTTGGAACTGGTGGTGGATTTCCGGGAATCCCGTTAGCGATTCTTTTTCCTGAAACACGTTTTTATTTGATTGATGTGATTGCAAAGAAAATTAAAGTGGTTCAGGGTGTTGTTGATGCATTAGAATTAAAGAACGTAAAAGCGGAACAAAAGCGTGCTGAATTGGTAAAAGGGGATTTCGATTTTATTGTAAGCCGGGCTGTAACCAATATGCCTGATTTTGTTTCCTGGATAAAAGACAAAATCAAAAAGCAACATAAACACACTTTAAAAAACGGTATTCTATATTTAAAAGGCGGTGATTTGAGTGAAGAACTAAATAGTTTTCCAAGCGCAACGCTATACGATTTGGCAGAAATATTTGATGATGAGTTTTTTGAAACAAAGAAAGTGGTACATCTCCCTTTGAAGTTTAAAGTTTAAGCTGAGCAATATAAATTTAGTAACCCGGTTAGAATGTATGTTCTGCCCGGGTTATTTTAATTAAAAATAAAATTATTACAATTATGAGGCTTTTGTAAAAGATTTAAAAAAGCATTTTCTTTAGCGTTTAGATTATTGATAAAATTATGAATGGCATTCTCTGATGCTTCTATAGTGTATTTAAATCCTTCATCAAAAAAGAATTCACGGGAAATAACAGCTTCGTTTGAAGAATCATATACCGCTTCATCAGATTGGTCCAGTTCTGCATTTTTATAGGAACAAGGATATAGATGAATTAAATTTGTTATAGTTTGGGCAAACCAATTGTCGAATATTTTCTTTTTTGGAGTAATATGACGCGCCAGTAATACTAATCCGATCAGTTCATTTTGTAAATAATACGAGCCTTTTCTATATCTTACATCAATCATTCTCACATTCATTAATGCGATCCATAATGCACCATTAACAGAACCTGAGGCTGGAAAGTTAAGATCAGTGTCAAATAATAAAGGATTAGTTTGCTCGCGATTTTCAATAGAACACCAAAGTGCTTCAATCCGTTTTTGAGTATCATTAGTAAATTGAGTATATCCGGTAAAACGCCAATATATCCATTCTAATAGTGCGGCAGTTAATCCAATAGAACCCTTGTGATTAATTTGCATTAAAGTATTCTCCAGATCTATTGTTGTTTCTAAAGGATCTAATAGTTCATCTATTTTCTTTTTCGTCCATTTAAAGTTAATTGGAGCTCCGATGCTTTTTGATTTCAATATTACTTTAGGGATGTTGTTTAGATTTCTCATTTGACTAAAGTGTTAAGTTATTTAAAAGTTGATTGATTTATTGAGGACAAATTTAGTGGGATGGTTTTTTGCGAAATGCTGCTAGAAGTTTTTAAAACAGCAAAATAAGTTTTTTTGCAAGTGTATCGTGTTAGAAATCAATGCGGTAAGAAAAGTATTACAATTAAAATTAAAAGCGGAATAATAATTAAGGAGAACTGTTTTTTTTTAATTGTCTAAAAAGAATAAAATACTTTGTGCGATCGGTTTAATGATGTTTTTACTTGTTTCTTGCCAGAAGAAACAAACAAAAGGAGATAAAAGGTCTGAAGAACTACATGAAAATGTAATGATAGAAACAGCTTTAAAAATTAGTTCTGTTAAAAAAGAAAGTTCTGACTGCAGAATAACAAAAAACATGACGTTTGGATTTGGTTACTCTAAGCTTAATAGAAGGTTGTCGGGAAGTTATTTTTCTATAATGGTATCTAAATGATTTAACCAGTTTTCTTTGTAACTATTCCCAATCGGGATTTCAACTGAGTTTATTTCAATTTCATTTTTAGAATAAGAAGTCAGCTTTTTTGCCTGAATAATGTATGAGCGATGAACACGAACAAAGTTGGAGTTTAGGAGCTTTTCAAAAACGGAAATATTTTGTTTGATATGGTATGATTTTTCATTTTCCAGATGAATTGTAATATAGTCTTTCAGGCTTTCGATAAATAATATTTCATCCAGAATAATTTTGATGTTTTTATTTCCGCTTGTTACAAAAATGTAGTTTTCATTCGTTGAATTGTTTTCTTTTTTAGGAGTTTGTAGTTGTCTGAATTTTTCGATTGAAACAAAAAAGCGGTCAAAAGTAATTGGTTTTAAAAGGTAATCAATTACATTAAGCTCATAACCTTCTAAAGCATATTCTCTGTAAGCGGTTGTGAAAATTACTTTAGGAGGATTTTTTAATTTTTTTAAAAAATCATTTCCTTTTAGTAACGGCATTTCTATATCTAAAAAAATAAGATCAACTGCATTATTTTCTAAAAAAGTATATGCTTTTAGTGCATTCTCAAAAGAGTCAATTAGCTCAAAATTTTCAAAATTGGCTAAGTGTGATGCAATTAATTCTCTTGCCAGAGGCTCGTCATCAACTATTATACATTTATGTTTCATTTAGAAATTGGAGGTTTTTATTTTTAGGTCTAATTTAAAATTTTAAACTGTTTTTTGCCTTCTTTTGAGAAACTCTCTTTTGCTTTTATTTTTTGGACTTAGTTCAATCACATTTTTATAACGTCTTCATTAGAGTTTTGCGCAATAAATTAAAGAGTAAGGTAAAGTTTAACGGTATAATTGTTTTCGGTTTCTTCAATTTCTAAGCGATGTTTTTTAGGATACAATAAATCCAGTTGTTTCCTGACATTCTCTAATCCAATTTTAGATTTATCAGAAAGAGGTTTATGGTCATTTTGAGGTTTTGTGTTTTCAATACTAAAAATGATTTGCCCTTTTTTACTCTCTAAATGCAATCTGATTTTTGCTTTTTCGGTTTCATTAATCACCCCATGTTTAAAAGCATTTTCTATAAAAGTCAATACAATTAAGGGAGAGATTTTATTACTTTCCTGAATATCTTTGGTAAACAAAATATCTAATCTGTTTTCGCTATAGCGCAGTTTTTCTAATGCAATATAATTATCTATCAAAGTGATTTCTTTTTCGATAGAAACATAATCTTCGTTACAACGATAAAGTACAAAATCAAGAATTTCAGATAATTTAGCAATTACTTCAGGTGCTTTGCTATCTTTTTTTATAGTTAAAGTGTATAAATTATTTAGCGTATTAAACAGAAAATGCGGGTTCAATTGATTTTTTAGAATTTTTAATTCCATTGATTTTTTTTCTTCTTCCAGTTTTAAAAGACGTTGTTGTTTTCTGTTAAAGCTGATAAAACCTAAGATAATAACTGGATAGGTTAGAAAGGAGAATTCTCTTAAAATCAATTTAAATGAAGTAAGCCGTTCCGCAACAGTCATTTTATGTCCAAGCCAATCTGCAAAGAACTCGGGGAATTTAGGTTCCAGATAATAAAACTTAAGCATCATTAAAAGGGCAAAAATGAAGTAAAGCCAGCCAAGTGCAGACACAATAAAAAGAAGGTATAGTTTCTTGTTTAATGTTTTTGGAATGATCCAATATATTAAGCCATAACCAAATGTAGCCTGTGCTAAAATTTTAAAGCAATAGATGAAAATAAAAGTATAAGAATCTTCATTGTCTGATTTATTTGAATAATAAAAGAATAAAAAGAAAACCCAATAAAAACAGTGAAGTGCAGCTCTCTTTAAGTCAATTTGTTTGATAAAATTCATAAGGTATTTTAATTAAGGGCAAGGTAACAAAATATAGAATTAAGCTTTTAGAAAAGGTATGAATAATATGTTTTTGCTTTTAAAAAACCCGTTTAAGCACACGAATGTATTTAGGCTTTAAAAATTATTATTCGAAGGCATAAATACTGTTTTCATGTGCGTCTCAAACAGTGGAAGAAATTTGAATTTACATTCGCTAAAAACAGTTAAATATGATCAAATTTATTCTGCTTTTAGTTTTATTTCTTGGGAATAAGCTAAAATAAAATTCAAGTAAAAACATAAAACCAACAAAAAATGAAACCAACAATTAAAGCCCTGATCGGTACTCTGATTTTAATTAATTCTTTGAGCTTATTTTCACAGAAACGAAAACAAGATATTATTTATCGTGAAGATTCTGCGCAAAATACTATAACTCTGAAAAAGCCGAAACAGGAAATAATTTATGCAGAAAAATCAAAAGTAATCAAACCAACTTTATTTGCTGATCTGGGAGAAACCTGCCAGACACCAGATGGAATGGCGATAGATAAAAAAGGAAATTTGTTTCTGGCTATTACAAATGCAATTTCATTTGAAAAATATGGCAGCAAAATTCTGACTTTCGATGAGAATAATAAACCCATAACCTGGTTTGATAAATTGCCGTTGCATCCTGTTACAAAAAAAGTGCATCCGATGGGAATGGAGTTTGGGCCTGATGGTAATTTATATCTAATGGACAATCAGTTTTTTACCAGAAATGAGAATTTCTCCAGATTAATCAGAGTTATTGTAAAAGATGGGAAACCAATAAATGCTGAGGTTTTAGCCGAAGGATTTAATTTTGGAGAAGCAGTAAGATGGTCCCAAAATCGGGTTTACATAACAGATGCTTTGTTTGAAAACAGAAGAGAAAGCGGAATTTATAGTTTTTCGTTAGAAGAATTAAATAAGAAAAACATTGTTCTGAATTCATCAAATAAGAAAGATTACTTAATTGCAACTTTTACCTTAAAACCTGAAGTTACTAAGAGAACAATCGGAATTGATGGAATTGCTTTTGATAAAAAAGGGAATCTTTATGCTGGAAATTTTGGTGATGGTGTTATCAATAAAATAGAATTTGAGAAAGATGGAAAAGTAAAATCAAATAAAGTTGTTTTTGATTCGGATCAGCTAAAATGCTGCGATGGTTTTTTTTATGACGAAAAAAGAAATTCCATTTTTATAGCCAATTATGAAAATAATAGTGTGCATCAGTTGAATTTAGATACCAATACGATTTCTTTAATTTGGGAAAATGAAGACGCAAACGGTTCAGACGGACAATTAGATAATCCTTGCGAGACTATTATCTATAAAGGAAAATTGTTGGTTGTGAACTATGATACTTTTGAAGGCGAAAAAAATAAAGAAGCAGATAGTTTTCATACAATTTCAAGTTTTGAATTATAGATTGTAAGAAGAAAAGATTCTCAAGACATTTTGGTCTCTAATGATTACATTATAAAAGCAAAAGCCGAATCTTAATTAAAAGATTCGGCTTTTTATATGGACAGGTCTCAAAACTTGAAACCTGAAACTTGAAACAAAAATTAACCTAAGAACGGGTATCTGTAATCTTCCGGAGTTACAAAAGTTTCTTTAATAGTTCTAGGAGAAGCCCAACGTAATAAGTTTAATGCAGAACCTGCTTTATCGTTAGTTCCTGAAGCTCTTGCTCCGCCAAAAGGCTGCATTCCTACAACAGCACCAGTTGGTTTGTCGTTAATGTAGAAGTTACCAGCAGCATTTTGCAATTTCGTAGTTGCTACTTCAATAGCATAACGATCCTGGCTAAATACAGCTCCTGTCAAAGCATACTCAGAAGTAGTATCAACTAATTCTAAAGTTTCTTCCCATTTAGCATCTTCATAAACGTAAATAGTAATTACTGGTCCGAATAATTCGGTTTCCATTGTAGTATATTTAGGGTTTGTAGTTACAATAACTGTTGGCTCAATAAAGTATCCAACTGATTTATCGTAATTACCACCAACAATAATTTCTGCATCAGCATCTTTTTTAGCCTGGTCGATATAACTTGCTAATTTATCAAAAGAACCTTCATGAATAACTGCTGTAATAAAGTTTCCGAAATCTTCCGGAGAACCCATTTTCATAGATTTTACATCAGCAATTAATTGTTCTTTTACAGCTGGCCATAAACTTTGAGGAATATAAGCTCTTGAAGCTGCAGAACATTTTTGCCCCTGGAATTCAAAAGCACCACGAGTAATTCCTGTTACAACTTGTTTTACGTTTGCGCTTGGGTGAGCAATGATAAAATCTTTACCTCCGGTTTCACCAACGATTCTTGGGTAAGTTTTATAATGGTGAATATTTGCTCCAATTTTAGCCCAGATATCTTTAAATACATGAGTTGATCCTGTAAAGTGAACTCCGGCAAAATCACGGCTTGCTAAAACTGTATCTGTAATCATTAAGGCGTCACCAAAAACTACGTTGATAACTCCGTCAGGAACTCCCGCTTCTTTGAAAACGTCCAAAATAATTTTAGTAGAGAATACCTGGCTGTCACTTGGTTTCCAAACTACAACGTTACCCATCATAGCAGCACTTGCAGGAAGGTTTGCAGCGATAGCGGTAAAGTTAAATGGTGTAATTGCATATACAAAACCTTCAAGAGGTCTGTATTCAAGACGATTCCAGACAGTAGAATCAGATTTTGGCTGATCGTTATAAATTTGAGTCATAAACTCAACATTGTAACGTAAAAAGTCGATTAATTCGCAAGAAGCATCGATTTCTGCCTGATGAATATTTTTAGACTGACCAATCATAGTTGCAGCGTTAATGCGTGCTCTGTATGGTCCGGCGATAAGTTCTGCTGCTTTTAAGAAAATTGCTGCACGTTGTTCCCATGCCATATTTGCCCATGCTTTTCTTGATTCAAGTGCATTAGCAATTGCTTTTTCGATATGTTGTTTTTCAGCTAAATGGTATTTACCAACAACATGTTTGTGATCATGAGGAGCTGTAATGTTTCTTGTGTTTCCAGTTCTGATTTCTTCACTTCCAATATGTAAAGGAACATCAACTTGAGAGTTCCACATTGTAGTGTAAGCTGCCTGAACTGCTGCTTTTTCTGGTGAATTTGGTGCGTAGCTTTTTACTGGCTCGTTTACCGCTTTTGGTACATGAAAGAATCCTTTTAGCATGTTACTTAAAATTAGATAATTAGACAATTTATCAGTTAGACAATTTGATTTGTTACGAATAATCTAACGTTGCACAAAAGTACAAAGGATAAATTAATAAATTGATAATTTTGTGATTAAGATAACGATAAAAATGACAGTTGTAAACTATATCTTAGTTTAAGGCAAAAGGAGCACACATTCTAAAAGTAGGAACAATTACTTTGAATGTTTTTGTGGTAGTAAAATTGATCATATTAAAATGACCTTTCATTGCACCGTAAGGAGATGACAATAAACAGCCTGAGCTATAAGTATGATTTTCACCAGGTTTTAAAACTGGTTTTTTACCAATAACACCTTCACCATCAACAATGTCCAGGTCATTTAGGGAGTCAAAAATTTCCCAGTGACGTGAAGTTAACTGAACAGAATCTTTACTGTGATTTTCAATTGTTACTACATAACTAAAAGCAAAATGAATCTTGTAGTTTTTGAAGTAAGTCCCCTCAAAACTAGTCAAAACCGATATTTTTATGCCTCTTGTAATTTGAGAAACCATACTAACGTAGTATATATGTGTGTGTTATACTTGCAAAGCTACAAAAAAAAACTAGGATTCCTAAAACGTTAACAATGTTTTAATTGACGATATTTATTGAGTTTGCATTTCCTTTTCCTATAACTCTCTGATAACGATCAGTACTTTCTTTGTAATAAACTAAGATAGTATACTCATTTTCTGTCTGATAAAAGTTTCCGTCAACAGCATTTTCATTGTCAATATTTCCCTTTTTATCAGCAATTGTATATTGAAAATTGGTAAAACCCTGTTTGATTACAATAGCTTTTTCGTAAACACCCTTGTCCTGATTATAATCCATTTTATATTCTGGTGAAAGACTGTAATTGTTAAACATTCCGGTAATGTAAATGTCTTTGCTTGAAGATCTAAAAGCAGGAGCAGAGAGTGTAAAATAAACCCAGGCATAATCTGCCTCGATTTGGTTGTCAGATCCATTTATGTTTTTTACAACAAAATTTCCGTTTACATCTTCATAATTAGTATAAATCTGATTTCCCCTTGCCTGGTTTGTATAGAGGTAAGCATTGTAAATATCATTGTTAGAACCCACTCTTCCTACATTGTTATTTGCAGCACGGATATCTTTATTTTCAAAATAAAGAAATTCATTTCCGGCCCAAAACTGTGTTTCCTTATCATATTTATAAACCAATTGATTGCCTATCGTATATTGTGGTACGACATTTTTTATGCCGGTTTTAAAATTGCCGTTTTGCAGCAAAAGTACTTTTACATTTTGTAACGGAGTCTGGAAAACAATGTCATTTGATAATATCGCGAAATCCAGATTTTGTTTATAATCAATGTTACTAAGGTTTCTTGTTCGTTTAACTTGTGCTGCAACAGTGCAATGGTCTTCGTATAAAATGAATTTTCGGGAAAAAACCACTTCTTTATCTTCATTTAGAATTTTAAGCATATAATTTCCGGATAATCTCAATTGTGTTGCAAATTGATTTGGAAACGAAAGACGGTAATGTGAATAAACCTGAAGGGTATTAAATGAATTAGAATAATCCATAATTCTTTGACCATCAAAGCCTCGAAGATAATCTGTTTTTGGAATATCACTTGGAATCCAGTTATAGTCACAATGTACAACTTCAAAATAATAATTGGCTTCATTGCCAAATAAGTCATCAAATTGAAGCTGAAAAGCAGAATTCATTTCAAATATAGGAACAACATTACTGCCATTTTGAACAAAAGAAATGGTTTTGATATTATAAGGCGGATCTATTTCGTTTTGTACTTCCTGGGCTTTTGCCGAAGTAAAAATAAAAATCAGAAGTAAGCTTAGAGATAAAAATTTTGGCATCTTATTACATTGAAAGGTTGTAAATATAACAATTTTATGCAACGAAAAATATGCCAATCTATTGGATTTAAATTTTATGAACCTAAAATATATTCCAGATTGCCTTCAATTTCGTCATTAATATAGCTTTCTTCTAAAAGCGAATCAGACAACAGTTTTTTGTTTTCCTGTAATTTGATGATTTTTTCCTCAACTGTATTTTTTGAAATAAAGCGAATCACATTTACCTTATTTAATTGCCCAATTCTGTGCGCTCGCCCAACACCTTGTTTCTCTGCAAAAGGATTCCACCACGGATCTAAAAATAAAACATAAGAAGCTTTGGTAATATTTAAACCAACGCCACCAGCTTTTAAGGAAATAAAAAACAACAACGGATTTTCGTTTTCCTGAAAACGTTTTACTTCTTGTTCTCTTTTGCTTGCTGGAGTTTCTCCAGTAATTTCACAGAATTCTATTTTATGTTCTTTGCACCAATCGGTATAAAAACTCAAATTCGTAACAAACGAACTGAAAATAATGGCTTTTTGTTTTCCTTTTACTAAACTTTCCAGATAATTGGTTACTGCAATATATTTTCCAGAATCAATTTCTGATTCCTGATCGACCATTTTTGGATGATTACTCAGTTGTCGTAACTTCATCAAAGTATTGATGATACTGATTTTGTCCGGACTTGAGCCATCAGTTTTAAGGAGGAAATTGCGCGCTTTGGATTTTTCCTTTTCATATAGTTTTTCCTGTTCAGGATCCATATCGCAATAATAAATCTGCTCTGTCAATTCTGGTAAATCTTTTAAAACCTGTTCTTTGGTTCGTCGCAAAATATAAGGCTGGATAAGGTTTTTTAATTCGGACAAAACTTCTTCATTCTGCTTTTTCTCAATCGGATTTTTGAAATTCTCCATAAAAAAAGCATAACTGCCCAAAATATCCGGATTTATAAACTGCATCTGAGACCATAAATCGTCTAGCGAATTTTCTATAGGTGTACCACTTAAGGCAATCTTATGACCCGTACTAATTTTATTGATGGCTTTAAAAATCTTAGAATTTTTATTTTTAATGTATTGGCTCTCGTCTAAAATCAAATAACGGAAATTGTATTTTTCTAAAATGGAAATGTCACGATGAATAATACTGTAGCTTGTAAAAATCAAATCAGTTGAATCTAATCTGCTTGCTAATAATTTTCTGTCATTACCAACATACTGCATTTTTGAAAAGTGGGGAGTGAATTTTACAGCTTCATTAAACCAGTTAAAAACCAATGAAGATGGTAAAACAATTAAAGCTTTGAGTGGTTCTCTTTCGATAGTAGTTTCGTTTGCAAACAAATCAAAATTGGTTGTTTTGGTGGTAAAACCTAATTGTTCCTGAACAGAAACTAAAACAGCCAAAGTCTGCAAGGTTTTTCCAAGTCCCATGTCATCAGCAAGACACGCACCAAGATTTGAGTTAAAATGACCTAAAAGCCATTTTACGCCATCAATCTGATACGGTCGTAAGGTTGCTTTTAGTAAATCTGAATCAGTAAATTCAGCTTTATGAATTTGGTCTAAATCATTGTCGATTTCTGAAATTCCGTCCAATGCCGTAAAATTGCTTTTGCGTAAAAGTAATGCCCCATTTTCTGTTTTAGCCAATTTTGCCAAAGAGCCATATTTACTGAACCATTCCAGGGGAATTAAAAAGTAATTTCCATCAGGTAATTGGAAAAGTCTTTCTTTGCTTTTTATATTTGGGATAATATCGCTGAAATTGATTTTATAATTACCAATCGTAATGATTATTTTAATGTCAAACCAATCTGCTTTTGTTTCTTTTGCAATTGAAATCGTATTACTTTCTGTAATGATTTCTTTGCTTTCTAGTTTCAGATTTTGAATCGTAAAACCAAGACTTTCCAGTTTTTCTCTGTTATCAATAATGAATTGGATATTGATATAAGAGTCAGAAGTTTCAGTATCAGAGTTCAATCCAAATAATTCATTTTTGATTTTTTCTAAACCAATTTCCAGTAATTTATCAGTATATGAATTTTCATCAGAATTTCGTTTAAACTGAATTATTCTTGGTTCGTTTGCAACGCTGAAATCAACAAAAGAATGTGTTTTTTTAGTTTTACTGGCATCAAAAATATATCCGTTATAGTCAAAATAAAGATTGAGATAATAACAGTTTTTAAAGAAATCAAAAACGGGCTGAATCGTGCAGGAAACAATTTGGTTGCGAAGTTCAATTTCAAAACCATTGGCTTCAATGTCAATCTTTTTGGCTATTTCCGGAATGAAATTTTTAAAATAATCGTCGACTAATTTTGAAGGAATTTCAATGGATTTCTTTTTTAAGAAAGGGGTTAGTTTTTTAGCATTCAGCTCTTTTAATTGCCCTAACTTTTTATTGACAATTAGCCAGCCGGGTTCATCCGAAAGGATATCTACCTGATTATCCATCGGAAGAAATGTAGTTTCGTTTTCTTTTAATGAAAGAGTATAAGTGATTCCTTCAGAATGTTTATCAAATTGAATCTGAGGTTCAAAATCCAGTGGATTAATACTGACTCTTGAATGATAAAAATCTTTTGCTGCTCCTAAATTGAGGGATAAGGGAAATTGTTCTTGTACAATAAGACTGTAAAAAGGGCTTAAATTGATTTTTAGATGCTGACGAATAGCAAAGTCAATTTTGGAATCTTTCTGTAAATCTGCAATTGTTTTGGCTGATTTGATTTTTGCACCAAATTTTTTGAAAATAAATTCAGGTTTTAAAGAGTCACATATTGTGAGTATTTTTTTTGAATTAGGATCTAAATTTTCAAAATCAATTCCAAAGCTTTCAAGTACACCTTTTGTCGCTTTTTTGTCCAGATATTTGATTTCGCTGGTGTTTTCAACAATATATGCTGTTGGGATATAAGTATTCAGATTTTTTTCAAAACTGATGTCAAAACAGAACTGAAATGGTTTTGTAGGTTCCAAGATTTAAGGGATTTGGTTAGGCTTATATTTAGGGATTTGGGCAAAAAAATAAAGAGTTTTCAAAATATCAATAATTTGAAAACTCTTTTTAAATGAACTTATATCACTTATATGGTGAAAAATTTAGTTTTCCTGTTTAAAACAAAGCGGGATAATTTCTCCTTTTGCTAAACAATATTTCTCAACCAATTCTGGTGCAATTTTATTAGTGTAATCTTCTTCAATTACAATAAAACCAATACTTCTTAATTTATTAAAATAATCGCGACCATAAACACGAACGTGATCGTATTGTCCGAAGATTTTAGCACGTTCTTTTTGATCTGTAATCGAGTCATCTGCAAAAGTAACTTCTCGGGATAAATCCTGAGGAATTTGAAGAATTGCCATTCCGCCTGGTTTTAAAACACGGTATAATTCCTGCATTGCTTTTGTGTCGTCTGGAATGTGTTCTAAAACGTGATTACATAAAATAACATCATATTCGTTGTCCTTGAAAGGTAAATTACAGATATCTGCTTTTACATCTGCCAAAGGCGAAAGTAGATCGGTTGTTGTATAATCGAGATTTTTCTGCTTACGGAATCTTTTGTAAAAAGCTTGTTCCGGAGCAAAATGCAATACTTTTTTAGGAGCTGTAAAAAAATCAGTCTGATCGTTTAAATACAACCAAAGCAAACGGTGTCTTTCTAATGAAAGTGTACTAGGCGAAAGGACATTGTTACGCTGTTTTCCGTATCCATAAGGTAAAAACGATTTAAAGCTTTTTCCGTCAATAGGATCTGTAAATTTATCTCCTCTTAAAGAGAAAGCTAAAATTGGACGCGCCACATAACTCAAACGAATTAATAACGGACGCGGGATTGTATTAAGAACTAATTTGAAAAGTTTTTTCACAGTTAAATAAATTTGAACACGAATTTCACAAATTGACACGGATTAATGCTGTGGTGAAATTTCACGAACTTTTGATTTGGATTAAAGTATTATTCTTTTGTATTTGAGGCTGTCTTCTCCAAAATTGACTAATAGGCCTAATTTATTTTTTGATGCAGCTAGATAATTTAATGTCTGCTTGATTTCACTTGTTGTTAATGTTGCAATTGCTTTAAGTTCTAATATGATTTCATCGAAAATAACAAAGTCTGCAAAATAATAACTTGGTAATACGATGTCTTTATAAGTAATATTATATCTTAATTCACGATTATAAGGAATCTCATTTTGTTGAAATTCATATTCTAAAGCATCACCATAAACCTTCTCACTATGTCCTTTTCCTAAAATTTTATGGACTTCCATACAGATCCCAATAATTTTATAAGACTCCTCTTTTAAATATAATTCACTCATTATTCAACCTTTCATTTCGTGAAATTTAGACAAAATAGTCTTTCGTGTTAATTCGTGAAATCCGTGTTATAATACAAGCGGTACTTTTCTAAATTCATCTTCTTCATTGCTTTCGATTCCTAAGGCTTTGTAGATGTATTGAAAAGTAGATAATAATTCTGGTTTACCATCAATTAATGCCACATCGTGCTCAAAATGTGCACTTGCTTTTCCGTCAGCAGTTGTAATAGTCCAGCCGTCTTTATGTTGTTTAATATTTCTTGTTCCAAGGTTAATCATTGGTTCAATGGCAACAACCATTCCTTCAACAAAAAGTTTTCCACGACCACGTTTTCCGTAGTTTGGCATTTCTGGTTCTTCGTGCATTTTTTGCCCTAAACCATGACCAACCAATTCACGAACAACTCCGTAACCGTGCGATTCTGTATATTTTTGAATTGCATTTCCAACATCTTCAACACGATTTCCAGCTTTAAATTCTCTAATTCCAACGTAAAGAGATTCTTTAGTTACCTGTAAAAGTTTTTTAACTTCAGACGCAACTTCTCCAATTTCGAAACTGTAAGCGTGATCTCCGTGATATCCATTTTTAAAAGCACCACAGTCAACTGAAATAACGTCACCACTTTTTAAGGGGGTATTATTAGGAATACCGTGAACAACCTGAGAATTTGGGCTCATACAAAGTGAATTCGGAAAATCATATAATCCTAAAAAGCTTGGAACGGCACCATGATCACGGATAAATTCCTCAGCTAATTTGTCAAGATATAATGTAGTCACTCCTTCTTTAATTTCAGAAGCAATCATTCCTAATGTTTTTGATACGATTAAAGCACTTTCGCGCATTAATTCGATTTCTTCTCTAGTTTTCTGGATAATCATATTTTTCCCATTTTCAGTTGGCAAAAATACAATTTTTATCTCATTTCTGATTAAAAATTTTTCGCCAAGAATTCACGAATTATCTCCAATTAAAATCTTTAAAAATTGCATTTCACAAACGTTATTATAAAAAGATCTAAAGATAATGGTTTGATATAATTTGTGAATTCGTGGCCATTAATCAATGGAGTTAAAGTGTTTCAGAAAAAAGCCATAAATTAGTAGTAGAAATACTTTTAATTATGGAAACGATTATAAACCAAGATATGGACAAAGTAAGGGCGCTAAAGAAAATGAAGCGAAATGCTTTGGCTCTTTTGGGAGTTGCAGTTGTATTATTTATAATTGCGATTTACTTTAAAATTCCAATGTTGCAGGCATTTAGCGAAGCGGCAATGGTTGGCGGAATTGCCGATTGGTTTGCTGTTGTAGCGCTTTTTCGTCATCCGATGGGAATTCCGATTTGGCATACGGCGATTATTCCAACCAAGAAAAATGAAATCGGTGAAAATCTCGGAAATTTTGTTTCTGAAGAGTTTCTGAACAGAGAAAAATTAGAAATTAAACTGGAAGAATTCAATTTTGCGACAAAAGCTTCAGATTGGCTTTCGGAGGAAGAGAACGCAAATAAGATTGCTAGTTTGGTTACTGTAAATATTATTCCGGGAATCTTACGAACTATAAAAGATGAAGATATTAAAAGATTTATTCAGGTTCAGTTTAAGGAAAAAATTGAGGGAATTAATTTTGGTGATTGGGTTGCATTGGCATTGGAACCTTTGCAAAAAGGGAATTTGAAAAACGAGATGCTGACGAATCTCCTTGAAGTGATAAGTAATGAATTGACTAATAATAAAGATTTAATCAGAAAGAAAGTAAAAGCTTCAACTCCGCTTTTAAGTTTTGGGTTGGCTGACAAAAGTATTAGTGAAGGGGTTTTTAACGGATTGCAGGATTTTTTGAATGAAGCTAAAAAACCGGAAAGTGCTGTTCGTTTAAAAATAGATGAATATATCTTTGACTTCTTAGAGAAGGTAAAAAACTCGGAAGAAATGAGAATTAAAATCAATGATATGATTTTAGGTTTCGTTGGGAAAAAAGAAGTTCAGGACTACATCAATGGGATTTGGGACGAAATAAAAGTATCAATATCGAATGATCTGGAAAAGGGGAATGAATCCTCTATTAAAAAGAATATTGCCAACTTAATTCAGGGTTTTGGAAATGGAATTAAGGAAGATTCGGTGATGATTGACAAAATCAATAATTTTATTAAAAATGATTTGTTGTCCGTACTTTTAAATAATAAAAAAGTAATTGGGGATTTAATTTCTTCAACCGTAAAAAGTTGGGATGGGAAAGAAGTTTCGGAAAAACTGGAGTTAGAAATAGGAAAAGATCTTCAATATATCAGAATCAACGGAACTTTGGTTGGCGGAGTTATAGGGCTTGTTATTTATGGAGTAGAACAGTTTTATCATTATTTTATTGCCTGATAAAACGATTGTCAGGCTGAGCGAAGTCGAAGCCCTTTTTCGTTTCATAAGCCTTCGACTCCGCTCAGGATGACAAAGCGGTATATTAAAAATACAAACCCTATAAGTAATATAAGTAAATATAAATAAGTATTGTTTATAAAGTAAAAATCATATAAATAAGAAATGTATAAGATTAATTAGGCTTTACATTCTATTATAAAACAGTTCTCGCAAAGTCGCAGAGACGCAAAGTTTATAAATTTCTTTGCGACTTAGCGTCTTTGCGAGATTTTTTAAGTTCCGTTTAAATGAACTTATAGCACTTATATGGTTTTAAATTTTCTACAAAAGCGAATGACAAGTCATTGCATTTGGTTGTTGAACCCCCATTAATTCTAAAATTGTTGGAGCAATATCACCGAGAACACCATTTTGGATGTTTTTCAATTCTTTGTCAACTAAAATAATAGGCACTGGGTTTGTTGTGTGTGCAGTATTTGGGCTTCCGTCAGGATTGATCATCGTTTCACAGTTTCCGTGATCGGCAATTACGATTGTAGTGTAATTGTTAGCAAGAGCAGCGTCGATAACTCTTTTAGCGCAGGCATCTACAGCTTCGCAAGCTTTAATTGCAGCTTCCATGATTCCTGTGTGTCCTACCATATCGCCATTTGCGAAGTTTAAACACACGAAATCAACTTCGCCTTTGTTTAATTCAGGAACAAGGGCATCAGCTAGTTCATAAGCGCTCATTTCTGGCTGTAAATCGTAAGTAGCAACTTTAGGAGAATTTCTTAAAATTCTTGATTCGCCTTCAAAAGGAGTTTCTCTTCCTCCTGAGAAGAAAAACGTTACGTGAGGATATTTTTCAGTTTCGGCAATTCTAATTTGTTTTTTACCTGCTTTTTCTAAAACCTCACCAAGAGTTTCGGTAATATTATCTTTATTGTAAACTACTTTTACGTTTTGGTATGTTTCGTCGTAGTTTGTCAATGTTACATAATACAAGTTTAGTTTGTGCATGTTCTGCTCGTGAAAATCTTGTTGAGAAAGTGCTTCTGTAAGTTCACGGCCTCTGTCTGTTCTAAAGTTAAAGAAAATTACAACATCACCTTCAACAATTGTTGCTAGTGGTTTTTGTTCTTCATTTACTATTATAACAGGTTCAATAAATTCGTCGGTTACATTTTTTTCATAACTTTCAAGAACACTTGCTACAGGATTTGTAGAAGGAATTCCTACTCCGTTAACTACTAAATCGTAAGCTAGTTTTACACGCTCCCAACGTTTGTCACGATCCATTGCATAATAACGTCCAACAATTGAAGCGATTTTTACCGGAGTATCTTTAATATAGTCTTCTAAATCGTGAATATATTTTGCACCGGATTTTGGATCAACGTCACGTCCGTCTGTAAAAGCGTGAACGTAAACCTGGTCTAAACCATATTCCTGTGAAGCATCAATTAATCCGCGTAAGTGAGAAGTATGTGAGTGAACACCTCCATCGGAAACTAATCCTAAAAAGTGTACTTTTTTATTGTTTTCTTTAGCATAAGTAAAAGCATCAATAAGTACTTGTTCTTTTGCAAGTGTTTTGTGTGCTACTGCTAAATTGATTTTAGCTAAATCCTGATATACAATTCTTCCGGCACCAAGGTTCATGTGACCAACTTCACTATTTCCCATCTGACCTTCAGGCAAACCAACATTTAATCCATCGGTTCTAAGCTGTGCGCTTGGATAATTTTTGTAAAGACTGTTTATAAAAGGAACATTTGCATTGTCTATTGCAGATACTTTAGGGTCAGGAGATTTTCCCCAACCATCTAAAATCATTAGGATAACTTTCTTGTTCATTACTTTTTAGTTTTTTACAAAGATAAGCCATTTCTAAAATTAGCAAGAACGCACTGTTACATTTATGTTTAATAAAATGAAGCGTATTAAAAAATAATAATTTAGTTGCAGAAGTCTTTATTTTTTAAAGTTAATTCACGCTAGACTCTTCTGCGGAGTTTATTTTTGACAGCATTATAATCGATAAAATACTTAACGCTGACTGAAAAAACATGTTTTATGGTTTCGTTGTTTAGTAAACCAGTGACATTGTCTTTAAATTGTTTGTCAATAATGCAATCAAAGTTATGAGCGCTATTGCGATATTTCTTTTAAAATCTTGTCGGGTTTATGATTGCACATCGTGGCATCTATAATATATTGTCCTTAATTATGGAAAACTTTAATTTCTGTATTTTTTGGCTAAATCTGTAAAAAAGAAATCAAAATAATACTTGTGAAAAGTAACTTTTTGATGAAAAGTTAAAAAGAGAAATACTTTAAAAGTGTTAATAGATAAAGTAAGTAGGTTGTGATTTAGTGTTATAGTTACAGTTTCAAAAATCAAAAATAATGTTTAATTGTATTTTCTTTAAGAAAATTCTTCAAAATGTTAAGGTTTTTAATATGAGTAAATATCTTACATAAAACGTTGTTTTTTTGCTGAAAACGCAAAATTTTACTATTATTCTGTTAAATTTTATGCAAAACAGCACACATTCAAGGTATTGAGTTTCAATCGCTGTAAAATTTTTATATTTTTGCCCTACCCAAATTTATTATTAACCTAAAGAAATTCAATGATTTACAAGATTTATCCACTATTTGTGTTTTTGCTGTTGTCTTTTGGTAAAGATTCTAAAAACACCCCGAAAATTAAAAGTGAAACAACCAGAAGCATTGCTAAGGTTGAGAAACTAACCGTTGAAGCTAAGATTGAAAGTGTTTACACCGCTTTGAATCCGAACAATTTTCAGTTACCGGAACTTAAAACTTTTTCTGAAGCCTTAAAAGGGTTTTATATCTTAAAAGAAAAAGGAGTTATTCATAAAGACATTTTAACGCTGATTGATTTTAGTTTATCATCAAATAGTAAGCGTCTATGGGTGATTGATTTAGCAACCAATACAGTTTTATTTCAGTCATTAGTAGCTCACGGAAGAAATACCGGAGAAGAATTTGCTTCTTCATTTTCAAATAACAATTCGTCTTATAAAAGCAGTTTAGGTTTTTATGCTACCGGAGAGATTTATCAGGGTAAACATGGAGCTTCTTTGCGCCTGGATGGTTTAGAAAGAGGGTATAATGATAACGCCCGTCAAAGAGGAGTTGTTATGCATGGAGCAGATTACGTTTCTGAGTCTTTTATCAGAGATCATAAAAGATTAGGAAGAAGCCAGGGATGTCCGGCAGTTCCTGTTGAATTGACAAATGAAATAATTCAGTTAATAAAAGATAAATCGTGTTTGTATATTTATCATCCATCAAGAAGTTTTATGATGGAAGAAAAGCTAATTTCTTAATTTAGCATACAAATCCGAATCCAGATTATAAATATCAGCTCTAAAAATGAGCTGATTTTTTTTGCTCCAAGCCGTCCAGTACCATTGATATAAAGCGTATTTTTTTTCGATTTTGATACTAGTTGTTTTTTTAGAAGCAATAATAGTGTCAATCTTTATTTTTGAATATTTTACAGAGTCAGCTAATATATGTTCTGCCAGCTCCAGAGGATTTTCAACACGAACACAGCCAGAGCTTAATGAACGATTGCTTCTTCCAAAGTAATTGCGATGATTGGTATCGTGCAGGTATACGCTATGATGATTTGGGAACAAAATTTTCATTACTCCTAAAGAGTTGTTGTAACCTGGACTTTGAATATAACGGTATCTATTGGGTTTGTTTTCATTCCAGGCATTTGGAGCAACAACATTTCCAGAAGTGTCATATATAGTTATGTTTTTATTGGCTAGATAATTTCGGTTTCGTTTCATTGCAGGTACAACATCTTCCTTTAAAATTGTTGGAGGAACGGTCCATGTGGGGTTAAAAACAATTGTTCTTAATGTTGAGGTGATAATTGGAGTTTTTCTTTTGCTTGTTCCTACAACAATATTTCGTGTCAAAGTTGTGTCTTGCTCTTCCACAACATTCAAGCTATAATCAGGAATGTTAATGATAAAATAGTTTTCGGCAAAATCAGTTGTAAACCATCTCCATCTTTCCAGATTGGCAATAATTTGTTCTTTTCTTTTTTCTTTAGAATAATTTAATGCGCTAATAGTGCCTACACCAATAACTCCATCAGCGGCCAATCCATGTCTCTCCTGAAATTTTTTGACAGATTCGAATGTTTTTTTGGTGTAAATTTTTGAAAGGCTGTCTTTGCCTTCCATGTCACCCCAATACAAAAGTCTTTTTTTAATATTTATTAAAGCAGAATTGGTGTCATTTAAGGTGATTTTTTCGGCTGATTCAATGTTTTTTACATGATCATCCGGGAAACTGTTTATGATTTCGAGTGCCTTTAATAACTCTTTATAGGTTTGCGATTTTGGCTGGATATTATCAACAACACTATCTAGCTTGTTGTTGTTGAAACCTTTTATAAGGATATTGTTTACATCAAAAGTTTTTTCCTCCAAATCCCAGTCAGTGTAAAGGGTTTTAGGATTTAGTTTTCCTTTATAAAGATGGTTTAAGTATTTCTCAAAATTATACGTTAGTAAAATATCATAAGTTGCAAGGTCAGAATCACTAAGAGAGCTTACTTTTTTTTCGAATTTTTTCAATTGCGAAATTTTGTAATCTTCTGGTTCTAAACCTAGTTTGTCTGATTCTTCTAGCTGAGATAAAACATAAGTTCTTTTTTTTAGATTTCCCCAGACAGTTTTGTTTTCAGATGCAGTGTAAAATTGTTTAAGAGTTTCGCTCTTAAAAATATTTATTTTGGCAGTATCAATTTGAACTTTTCTTTCGTCAGTAAGGATGATTATTGGTGTCTTTTTTTTGACAATTGGGGTGATTTTGGGTGTGTCTTTTTTACAACCAATAAAAATACATATTACTAATAAAAAGTAAAGTTTGTTCATTCTATAAATTTTTAAACATCAAATAATGCTCCCCAACGTCTTTGATATCAAATGCTTCTCCTTCAACCTGGTAATTCATTTTTTTATAAAAGCCGACTGCGGCAGTTCTGGCATTAAACCAAATTAAACCGACTTTGTTTTCGATGCAGTAGTTTTCGCAATGCTTAACTAAAGCTTCGCCAAATCCTTTTTTCTGATGCGTTTCTAAAACTGCCATTCCTCGAATTTGAGCCTGATTTTCGTCGGCAAATATAGGATTGATTTTGTTGAATAATGAAATAATTCCTATTAATTTTTTATTATCATATAATCCGAAGTGATGTGTATCTGCCAAATCATCCCCTTCAAAGACGCAACTTTCTATAGATTTTCCTTTTCTTAAAACGGGTTGACGAACTGCATAAGTTTCTTTTGACAGGATTTCTTTAATAATATTCATAATTCTTGAAAAATATTTGATTTTATAACTTTTTAATTTTAAATAAGTTATAAAAAAATGTTGTTTTTAATTGATTTTTTTTACCAAAAAGCTTGTTTTGAACTTAACTTTCTTTCTATATTTGCACCACCAATGCGAAAGTAGCTCAGTTGGTAGAGCTCCAGCCTTCCAAGCTGGTTGTCGCGAGTTCGAGCCTCGTCTTTCGCTCTAAAAAACCAAAATTTAAACGTTTCGGTTTTTTTAGTCAAAAGTAAATAATTTTTGATTTTATTTTTTTTTTTAAAATTAAATTATTTATATTTGCACCCTGTTAATGCGAAAGTAGCTCAGTTGGTAGAGCTCCAGCCTTCCAAGCTGGTTGTCGCGAGTTCGAGCCTCGTCTTTCGCTCTTCAAAAGCCTCAAACATTGTTTGAGGCTTTTTTGTTTTATACTAATGTAAATTCCGATATTTTAAATTCCAAATTCCATTTTTTTAGATTCATGCATTTTAATCTTGGAATTTGGAGTTTAAAACATTGAAATTTTATTTTAAATTGCTCAGGTCGCTTTCAGTGTCTAATTCAATCGGAGTTTCATTTTGTTTGAATAAACGCGCCGTCAGGTTTCCTTTTAAAGTGATTTTTTCTCCTTTAACTTCCAGCCAGCTTCCTTCTCTTAAACCTAAAACCGGAATTGAATTAAAAGAATGGAATTCTTTAATTCTTGTTTCTCGTGTTTCTCCCATATGTTTAGATTGTAAATCCGGATCTAGGTAATGTGGATTTAGGTTAAAGGGAATTAATCCTAAAGTTTGAAAGCTTGGAGGGTAAATTATGGGCATATCATTGGTAGTTTGCATAGATAAACCACAAATATTGCTTCCTGCACTGGTTCCTAAATATGGAGTGCCATTTTTTGCTGTTTCGGCAAGAAGCTGCATGATTTTATTTTTATACAATTGTGTAACCAGTAAAAAAGTATTACCGCCGCCTGTAAATATACCTTCAGCGTTTTTGATGGCGCTTTCAGGATCTTCAAATTCGTGAATTCCTTTTACAGAAATATTGATAGAGGCAAAAGCTTCTGAGGCTTTTTGAGTGTAATCGTCATGCGAAATACCGCCTGGACGTGCATAAGGTATAAATAAAAGATTTTTGCAATTTTTAAAATGAGATTGTAATGTAGGTAATAAATACTCTAAATAGCTGCCTTCGTGAAGTGTAGAAGTGCTGGCAATAATAATGCTTTTCATATTTTTTTAAATCAAATTCAATAGGTTAAAGGTATTAAAAACTCTGATTTTGAGGATGATTATCAAAGTTTAATTAACATATTTTTACCAAGTCCTTAATATTATATTTGGAATACATTAAGATATTTTTACGGCTTTAAGAATAATTCTAAATTTTCATCATTTTGATTCGTAAAGTCGCTTGTTTTTTTCTGGTTATTTTGGGGCAAAGCGTTTGTGCTCAGGTTGAGGAGCGTACCGTGATTAATGGAAAAATCAATGCCAATACTTCAGATTTGGAGGGTGTATATGTTGTAAATGCTCAGACAGAAGCAATGACGATAACAGATGCTTCAGGAGGCTTTTCGATTTTGGCCAATGCAGGTGATACTCTTGTTTTTTCGGCAATACAATTTAAAGAAAATAGAGTTTTGTTAACACCTGAGAATTTTACGGATATTAATTTTACTGTAAAATTAAATATGGTAATGCATCAATTGCAGGAAGTTGTAGTTAGAAACTATAGGGGTATAAATGCAGTTTCGTTAGGGATAATTCCGAGTGGTCAAAAATCATATACAGAGGCAGAAAGAAAATTACATACCGCTACAGATTTAGATGCACATGTTGGTTTAGGCGGGTCTGTTTCGCTTGATCCAATATTGAATGTTTTTTCAGGAAGAACAGCAATGCTTAAAAAAGAAGTTGAGGTTGAGAAAAAAGAGGCTTTTATGAGGCTTTTAGAACGAATGTTTACTCTGGAGCATTTTGTTAATGTCTTGAAAATTCCTGGTGAATATGTGAAAGGATTTGAATATTATGCTGTTGAAAATGACAAGTTTACAGTAATACTAAATTCTAAGAATAAAACTTCGACGGAATTTTTACTGGCTGAACTGGCTACTAAATATAAAGAAATAATTGCAGGTGAAATTAAGTAAAGTTTTAAATATAATTTTTTTATTGTTTTTGATTCAGGTTGGATTTTCGCAAAAAACAGCTTCAAAAGAAATTTTGGGTCAGATTTTTGAAAAGTCAACTTCTGTAAATGGAGTTAATATTGTGGATAATACCACTCAATTAACTACGGTTTCAGATGAAAACGGAATGTTTTCCATTGTGGTTAAAGAAGGTGATGTTTTGGTTTTTTCGTCTGTAAATTTAGAGCCCTTAAAGCTTAGAATTACAGCTGAGGATATGGAGTCTGGTAAGCTTCTGGTGAAAATGACAGCCAAAGAAATTGAACTGAAAGAAGTTGTTGTGAATGAAAATGCAAATATCACAACCGAAAATCTTGGAATCGTGCCACGCGGGATGAAAACTTATACGCCAGCAGAAAGAAAAGTTTTTACAGCAACTTCAACATCTGTAGATAAATTAATTAACAAGATTTCCGGACGTACTGCAATGCTTAAAAAAGAAGTAAATGTAGAAAAGAAAGAAATGCTTTTTAGGAAAATAGAATATCTTTTTGAGGAGAATTATTATACTGACAGATTGAAAATTCCGGTAGATGATATTAAAGGATTTCAATTATTCTGTGTGGATGATACTGAATTTGCTGTATCTTTGAATACGAAAAACAAAACAATGAGTATGTTTTTAATCACAGATTTAGCCAGAAAATATTTAATTATTCTAGAAAATGAAAAATAAGTTAGGAATATTCGTTGTTTGTTTATTTTGTCAATTTGCTTTAGGACAAAATGCTACGAGGAAATCACTTCACGGACAAGTGGTTAATACTTCACTTTCAATAGAAAGTGGTTATGTTATGAATATTAATGCCAATACCAGAACATTTATTGGTTCAGGAGGTTTGTTTGATATTTTGGCTCAGCCAAAAGATACCTTGCTTTTTAGCGGAATGGCATTTCAATCTAAAAAAATTGTGTTATCAGAGAAAGATTGTGCGCAAATTCTTTTAGTTGTGCCTTTGGATTTGATAAACAATCAGTTAAAGGAAGTTGTTGTTCGTAAAGATTTAAAAGTAAAATCATTAGGAGTTGGGTCGCAGTCTATAGTCGATATGCAATTTGAAGATGACAAACAATCTACGGCAAAAAATACGGCAATGTATTCTGATCAGACTATTAAATACGGAACAGACTTTGTTCGAATTTTTAAAGATGTTAAGAAATTGCTGAAGAAAAAAGACAACGTAAAAGAAGAGGAAATATCCGACATTGCTTTTGTTACGTATGTAAAGGATAATTTTAAACCAGATTTTTTTACTAAAACCTTAGGTTTAGAGCAGGATGAAGTGGAGTTGTTTTTAATGTATTGCTCAAACGATCCTGAGTCTAAAAGACATGTTAATCCTGATCAGAAATTTGAATTAATAGATTTTTTAATCAATAAGAATAAAGAATTTCAAAAATCGAATGTGCATCAAAAATGAGAAATAGGTTTTTCTATCCTATAATCGGGATATTGTTTTTATCGCTTTCAGCATTTGCATTTCACAAGTTTTATGTGGGTGTTTTTCAGGTTAATTATGCAGCTGAAAAAAAGATGATTCAAATCACTTCCCGTATTTTTATTGATGATCTAAATAACGGATTAGAAAAAAAATACCATAAAAAAGCATTTGTAGGTACTGATAAAGAAACTCCGGAAGATATCGAATTGTTAAAAAAATATCTTACTGAAAATTTTGCAATTAAAATAAACGGTCAGACTAAAGTAATTACTTTTTTGTTTAAAGAAGTAGAGTCAAATGATGTTTTGGTTTGTTATTCCAGAGTAAAAGATGTAGATAAATTTAAAACACTTGAAATTTCAAACTCAATTTTAGTAGATTGGAATGCGGAACAGCAAAACATTACGCATATTTCAGCATTCAATACTAAAAAGAGTGTACTTTTTACAGAATCCTCGAGGAAAGAACTGTTAAAGTACTAGTGAAAACATAAAATTGTTGTTTTAATTGTTATTTTCACCGTCTGTTTAAATTACCATTAAATTTTTATGAAAAAGCTTTCATTATTCTTACTTTTTCCGGCTATGCTACTAGCTCAGGAAAAAACAACTACTCCTGTTGCTCCAAAACAGCAAGGAAAATACGATACGAACAAATTTAGCCAGATGTACGATTTGTTGGCGACACCAAATATGTTTCGTACAGCATCTGGAGCACCTGGTCCTGCATATTATCAACAGCAGGCAGATTATAAAATTGATATTGAATTAGACGATAAAAACTCTAAAATAACAGGTTCTGAAGTTATTACGTATTCAAATAATTCTCCTGACAGTTTAGAATACTTATGGATTCAGCTGGATCAAAATCAGGCCAAAGCCAATACGCAAAGCACTTTAGCAGAAAGTGAAAAAATCAATCAGGTTTTACCGCTTGATGGTTTTTCAGGTAAATATTTGAAAAAAGATTTAGAACGCGGATTTAATATTGAGCAGGTAAAAGATGCTAAAGGAAATCCAATGTCATATACAATCAACGAAACTATGATGCGTATTAATCTTGCAACTCCTTTAAAACCGGGAGAAAAGATTTCTATGGCAATAAAGTGGTGGTACAATATTAATAATTATAGAAAAGAAGGCGGGCGTTCAGGTTATGAATTATTCGAAAAAGACGGGAATAAATTATATGTAATTGCACAATTCTATCCTAGAATGGCAGTTTATAATGATGTTGAAGGATGGCAAAATATGCAGTTTTGGGGAAGTGGAGAATTTGCTCTTCCGTTTGGAAATTTTGATGTAAATATTACAGTTCCTGCTGATCATGTAATTGATGCAACGGGGGAGTTAATGAACAGAAGCGAAGTTTTTACTGCTGAACAGGTAAAACGTTATGAGCAGGCTCAGAAATCATTTGATAAACCAGTTGTAATTGTAACTCAGGCTGAAGCTGAAGCAGCAGAAAAAGGTTTCTCTGAAAAGAAAAAAACATGGAAATTCAGTGCAAAAAATGTACGCGATTTCGGAATTGCTTCTTCAAGAAAATTCATTTACGATGCAATGGCTGTTAAATTGGGCGGTAAAGTCGTAATGGCAGAATCGGTTTATCCTAAGGAATCAAATCCACTTTGGGGAGAAACATCTACAATGACTGTAGCGCATACTCTTAAAAGCTATTCATCACATACTTTTGATTATCCTTATCCAAAGGCTGTTTCGGTTTCTGCAGAGGATCAGGGGATGGAATATCCTATGATTTGCTGGAATTATGGTCGCCCTGATGAAAATGGAGTAACCAGTAAAGAAGTTAAAAACGGAATGGTTGGTGTTATTATTCATGAGGTGGGACATACTTTCTTTCCTATGATTGTAAACTCTGATGAGCGTCAATGGACCTGGATGGATGAAGGTTTGAACTCGTTTCTGCAATATTTAGCAGAACAGGAATTAGATCCTAACTTTCCGTCAAGACGTGGTCCTGCTAAAAATATTGTTCCTTATATGAGTGGTGATCAGAAGTTTTTGGAGCCAATTATGTCAAACTCTGAGACAATTCATCAATTCGGAAATAACGCTTACGGAAAACCGGCTACAGGACTTAATATTTTAAGAGAAGTTGTTATGGGAAGAGAGTTGTTTGATTACGCTTTCAGAACCTATGCAAACAGATGGAAATTTAAACATCCAACTCCGGAAGATTTCTTTAGAACAATGGAAGACGCTTCGGCAGTTGATTTAGATTGGTTTTTTAGAGGATGGTTTTATTCAACTGATTTTGTAGATATCGGAATTAAAGAGGTTAAACAGTATTATGTTTCTGAAACTCCAACAACAGATATTAAAGATGTAAAAGTTAAAAAAGGACGTTTTGGTTTTGATAAAGGCCCTTTTGTTTATTTAGTAGCAGGAGACAATGCAGAAGTTAGCGATTCTAGTAAAAAACCATTGAAAGTTGAAGACGTAAAAACTTTAGCAGACTATGTAGAAAAAACGTTTACAAGTGAAGAGAAAGCAAGTTTAAAATCGCCTAAGTATTTCTATGAAGTTGAGTTTAATAAACCAGGAGGAATGATTATGCCAATTTTAGTGGAGATCACTTATGAAGATGGCTCAAAAGACAATTATCAGTATCCGGCGCAAATTTGGAGAAAAAATAATGATACTGCCAAGAAAGTTTATGCAACTTCAAAAGCAATAAAAAGCATACAAATTGATCCAAAGTTATTGACTGCTGACATTGATGTGACTAATAATTCCTGGCCAAAAGTGGAACAAAAGTCAAAATTTGACTAAATATAAAGCAAAAAAGACTCTGAAAAGAGTCTTTTTTTTTTAAGTAAATTTTAAAACTCTACGCTGCAAAATTTAATATCTTTGTGGCACATAAAAATAAAAGATATGTTCGGTATAGGAGGAGGAGAATTAGTTTTCATACTGTTTATAGTACTAATGCTTTTTGGGTCTGATAAAGTACCAGAAATCGCCCGTACAATGGGAAAAGCAATGGCACAATTAAAAAATGCAACTAACGATATTAAAAGTGAAATTCAAAAAGGAGCAGAGGCTAATGGTCTTGATACAAAATCCCTTACTGATATTACAGGAAATATTAATGCTCAAATCAACGATGCAAAATCAAATATTTTAGGAGATTCTGGTAACTTGCTGGGTAACACAGCAACAGAAATTGACAAAGTAAAAGAAGATATTGATTCGCTTTCAGGACCTATAAAACGCCAAATGTAATATGCTTGAAAAAATAAAGGAATTAGATACCAATCTTTTTGTGTATCTGAATGGTTTAGGTTCTGAGACATATGATAAACTTTGGCTGATTATTACAAATCAGTGGTATTGGACTCCCATTTTTTTATTGGTTTTTTATCTTATTTATAAAAAAATAGGAGGTAAACAAACCTTGTACTTACTACTTTTTATAGCAGTTTTGATCGCTTTTACCGATCAGACCTGTAATTTGTTTAAGCACACATTTGAGCGTCTGCGCCCTTGCAATAATCCGGAAATCAATTCATTTATACGTGTTGTTCAGGTTAGAAAATCATACAGCTTTTTCTCTGGTCATGCCGCCAATACTATGGCTGTAGCAACCTTTTTGTATCTGGTTTTAAAACGCCAGTTCAAATATCTTGGATTTTTATTTTTGTGGCCTTTAGTTTTTGCTTATAGCCGTATTTATTTAGGATTGCACTACCCGGGCGATATACTTACAGGATATTTCTTCGGAGCACTTTTTGGATCTTTGATTTACTTAGTATACCGAAAATTAAAGCCACAGTATTTTCCGGGATAATTTTTAAGAAAGGTTCTGAGTTACTAAGATACTAAGGTTCTAAGTTTTTTGTTTGAGAAGACTTAGAACCTTATTTATTTAGTGTCGTGTCTTAATTGTTTTTAAGAATTGTGCCTTCACTCCATTCTAATCCGGCTGGAAGTTGTTGTTTGCTGAATTCAATATGAATTACTCTTCTTCTTTCGTTGTTTGTGGTTTTGTTTGAAGCATGAAATAATAACGGTTTCATAATCATGATGCCTCCTTTTTCTACTTCGCATATAGTTTTTTTCTCTGATTCAAAATCCAAGTTTTCGATTCTTAAAATCCCTTTTGAGTGAGAATTATTGATAACTTTTAAAGCACCATTGTCTTTAGTAGTTTTATCTATATGGATTCTGATGGTGAAATTGTCTTCTAAAATTTCTACCGGTGGTTGCACTGCAAATTGATTTTGTTTTATAGTCCAATTATCGAAGTTTTCAGCTTCAATTTTTTTATCTACTGAAATTGTCAAATCCTGATGATAAGCGACAAACCAATTTGATTTTTCGGGCTTGTCAAAATAAATTGATTTGGTAATGAAATACCCTTTTCCAAAATTAGAATCAATAATCTCTTTTAAATTTTCATTAAAAATAAAATCTAAAGTTTCAGGAACTTCTTTATGAAATTGTCTGATAGCAAATAAATCCTGAGATTTTCTGAAAGTCGAATTATCAGAGTCACTTTCGGTTTTATTTTCAATTAATGAAATCAGTTTTTCAATTTCATTTTCTGTATAAACATTGTTTACAATAGAGAAACCTTCAGTATTTATTTCGTTCAAAAAAATCATCTTTGAAATTTATTTTTATAATTATCAGTATAAAAAAACTCAGAACCTTAGCATCTTAGAACCTTCCTTAAAGTACTCTACTCACCGTCAACCCATCACGAATTGGCAATAAAACGGTCTCCACTCTTGGATCATCTTTTAAAAGCTGATTGTATTCTAAAAGTACTTTTGTACTTACATCATTTGGATGAACCGGATCCAGAATTTTTCCGCTCCATAAAACATTGTCAGATAAAATGATTCCGCCCTTGTTCATTTTTGGGACAATCATTTCCCAATAATTGATATAGTTTTCTTTATCGGCATCAATAAAAACTAAATCAAATTTTACATCCAGATTTGGAATAATATCTACTGCTTCTCCTAAATGTTGAAAAATTTGTTTTCCCCAAGGCGAAGCGTCAAAGTATTTTCGTTGAAAATCAATTAGTTCTTCTTTGATATCAATGGTGTGCAATTGGCCATTTTCCTGCATTCCTTCGCATAAACACAAAGCAGCATAACCGGTATAAGTTCCTATTTCAAGAATGTTTACAGGGCGAATCAATTTAGAAAGCATACTTAGAACACGACCTTGAAAATGTCCGCTTAACATTCTTGGCAGAAGAATTTTCTGGTAAGTTTCTTTATTGAGTTTTGCTAATAACGCTGGTTCGTTTTCAGAATGCTGTTCGATATAATCTTCTAATTCTTGTGAAATAAAATGCATTGTAGTGTCTTCTAAATTTGATTGTAAAAATACAAAAAATATTCACTCACTTTTTTGCAAAAAAAAAACCATTCGGGAAAACGAATGGTTTAATATTAGATTGTAATGAAATTATTTTTTCAAAGCATCATTTACATCTTTCGCTGTTTTTACAGTTCCGTCTTTTGCTGCTTTTGCTGCATTTTCAACTTTTTCAGCACCTTTCTTAGTAGCATCTTTTACGTCAGTTGCTGTTTTTTTAGCGGCAGCTTCAACATCGTCTGCTGCTTTTTTGGTAGCATCTTTAACATCTTGAGCTGCATTTTCTGTTTTGGCTACAGCAGTGTCTTTTACTTCTTCGATATCTGTTGTTAACGAATCAACTTTGTTTCCAAGAGTTAATTCATCTTGTGCAGGTTTTGGTTCTTTTTTTTCGCAAGATTGTACAGCGAACGCTAATAATGCAACAACAGCTAAGCTTAAAATTTGTTTTTTCATGATAAATTGTCTTTTTAGGTTATAAAATTTTTAAAGGTTATAAAGTGGAATAATAAAAATACAAATTTTAAAATTGTTGCGCGCTTTGTAAGATTATTTTTCTTTTGAGAGAAAGACAATTCTCGTGCCAAATTTTATTTTTTAAAACTGAAATTTCTTTGTTTCGAAAAAAAAATAAAAGAGTAAATGTTCTACATATTATTAAGTGTTTATCTGATCACAAAATTATTTTCATTTTTAGCCGAATCGGTTAAAGTAATATTGAAAAGCACTGTTAATTCTTTACCTGCTTTAACCACTCCAAGTGCTGCAGATGGAGGTGTCATTTCAAAATCAGCAAAAGTCATTCGGTTAGAGCCCTGTAGTACAAAAGCGCTATTGTCATTTGTTGTAATTCTTACTTGGGTTTTATAATCTTTACTAACACCTGCAATGGTATAAGTTCCGGTAAGAACCCATGTTGTTTCGTTTACTTTGTCAGCAGATTTTAAAACATATTTAATATTCTTGTGAGATTTAGTGTCCAAAGCTTCATAAGCTACATCATCCATACTGGTTTTGCTGCTTTTTATACTTTCTGCAGCTAATGTAACCGTTAAGTTTTTTATATCGGTTAGTTTTGAATCTGTAAAAGTTAACATGGCGCCTCCTGTACCATCTGAAGATTTCATAACCCAATCGTGTATATTAGAAGTTCCTGCAACTTCAAAAGTTGATTTTGTTAAGGAGTATCTTTTTTGTGCGTTTACCTGAATTGATAATGTAATTACTACGGCTAATAAAATTGATTTAATCGTTTTCATTTGTATGTGGTATTTAGTTAAACCTGGATAGTTTATAACTCAGTTTGGTTTTGATTATAACTTCTATCTTTTTCTTAGATCAAATTTATTACGAAGGAATAGGATAAGAACTGATAAAAATCATGGTTAAGATTTTATTAAAGACTTACATTAAGGAGATGAAATAATCATTTTTTGCAATGCATTTTTTGTAAGAGTGTGATTTGTAGGATAAGTTTTTGTGTGTAAGTATTTTAGTTTTAAAGAGGTGATGATTTAATTTGAAATTATAAAGTATAAAGCCAAATATTAATTAGTAAAAATTGAAAAGTAAATGAAGTATAGACCATACTTTCTTTGTATTAATTAGATTTTTTTTAAAATATCTTTCCTTTTATTAGTTCCGTTTTAAGAATGCATCTAAAAATCAAAAAAAAAGAACAAAAGTGATTAACTTTGCACCATGCAAATTGAGAAAAAAGACATACGAGCCTTATCAAAAGATCAATTGAGAGATTTTTTTGTTTCAAATAATGATAAAGCATTTCGCGGAAATCAGGTCTATGAATGGTTATGGAGTAAAGGAGCACATAGTTTTGAGGATATGACTAATGTTGCAAAAGCAACCCGTTTAATGCTTGAAGAAAATTTTGTAATCAACCATATTAAGGTTGATACTATGCAGCGCAGTAGTGACGGTACAGTAAAAAATGCTGTTCGTCTTCATGATGGTTTAGTGGTAGAATCTGTTTTGATTCCAACAGAAACCAGAACAACGGCTTGCGTTTCAAGTCAGGTAGGTTGTAGTCTGGATTGTAATTTTTGTGCTACGGCAAGATTAAAGCGCATGCGAAATCTGGAACCGGGAGAAATTTACGATCAGATTTTGGCAATTGATAAGGAAAGTCGTTTGTATTACAATCATCCGCTTTCTAATATTGTTTTTATGGGAATGGGAGAGCCTTTGATGAATTATAACAATGTCATTAAAGCAATCGATATGGTTACCTCGTCTGAAGGTTTAGGAATGTCGCCAAAACGTATTATGGTTTCGACTTCAGGAATTCCTAAGATGATTAAAAAAATGGCCGATGATGATGTAAAATTCAAATTAGCCGTTTCGCTGCATTCTGCGATTGATGAAACGCGTGCGAAGATTATGCCTTTTAGTAAAAATTTCCCGTTAAAAGATTTAAGGGAAGCTTTAGAATATTGGTATAGAAAAACTAAAAGCAAAATCTCTTACGAATATGTAGTATGGAAAGGAATTAACGATGATAAGGCTTCGGTTGATGCTTTGGTGAAATTCTGCAAATACGTGCCATGTAAAGTCAATTTAATCGAATATAATCCAATTGATGATGGTGAGTTTCAACAAGCTTCAGAAGAGTCAATTATGGCTTATATAAAAGCCTTGGAAAATATTGGCGTAGTTGTTAAAGTAAGACGAAGCCGCGGAAAAGATATTGATGCTGCCTGCGGACAATTGGCAAATAAAGAAAGTTAGATATAATCTTCATTTCTAAATATATAAAAAGCATTAAAAACGAGAAAAATTCTTGTTTTTAATGCTTTTTCAGGCAAAAAGGGATTCTTATTTTTTCAAATCGACTTCTTCCGTTACTCCATCTTTTGTGATTGTTGCAAGTGTATCACATGTTCCGTCACCATAATCAACAACAGCCGTAGCTCCGTTTTTGGTTACAGATAAAACTCCTTTTACAGGAATTGATTTTTTGCATGATGCTTTAAATTGTAAAGGGGTAGTAATTTCAGCTGAAAAAGTATCTCCGTTAGGGAAAGTTGTTGTCCCGCTTCCTGTTACCAGATAAGCATTATCATCCCAATCGAACCAGGTATCAAACCCTTCAACCATTTCTTTTACCAGAGAACCTTTTCTGGTGTAGATACCTCCGTCATCAAAAGTAATAGTCATATCTATTGTAGCAGTAAAAACAGGATGCGCTGTTGCCAGTAAATCGGTTGTTTTTACAGTTCGTACAATACTTTTGCTACCCTGAAGTTTTTTGCCATTGTGATAAAATCCATCAAAAGTATAACTAATAGTCTGGGTTGAGGATTCAAAATCATTAGAAAAAGAAATAACCATTTTTCCTTTTACCGTATTTCCATTCCCCAGTGTACAGCCATCAACACCAAAATCGACAGTTCTTGTCCAGGTATTATTAGTTAAAACTGTTGTAATCGTAGCACAACTTGGAAGGAAACTTTTTACAGTGCCGCTTGGTTTTGCGGTAACGTTCTGTTGTGCGCTAAATTGATCTTCAGCAATATTCGTTACATCATCTATTGACGCGTCAATTTTAGAGTTTGTAATGATTTCATCTTTAGAAATTGCTGCAGATGATCCGTCATTTGTTTTTTCGTCAGAATTACAACTAACAAAAAAAGATAAAGCGACTAATGTTCCAATAAGGAAAAGTTTTGTTTTCATAATAAATTGTTTTTTGGTTTTAACTTTATGAATTCAAATTAGGCTTTAACTACATTGTGTTTTTGGTGTGAAATTAAATTAGTATTCAAATTGTTGATATACTAACATAAAATACACAACGTTTTTTTATTAAAAATAGTATATTTGAAATCGAAATGAATATTACTTCCCAAATAAAACAGCCCATTTTTAACGAAATGGAACTTTTTGAAAAAAAGTTCCATGAATCGATGACCTCAAAGGTTGCTTTACTGAACAGAATTACCTATTATATTGTAAACCGAAAAGGAAAACAAATGCGTCCGATGTTTGTTTTTTTAACGGCAAAAATGGTTTCAGGTGGTGTTGTAAATGAGAGGACGTATCGTGGAGCCTCGGTGATAGAATTAATTCATACAGCAACTTTAGTTCATGATGATGTTGTGGACGACAGTAATCGTCGTCGTGGATTTTTCTCTATCAATGCACTTTGGAAAAACAAAATTGCAGTTTTAGTTGGGGATTATTTACTTTCAAAAGGATTGCTTTTGTCAATAGACAATGGCGATTTTGATTTACTTCGAATTATTTCTGTAGCTGTTCGTGAAATGAGCGAAGGTGAATTACTTCAGATAGAAAAAGCCCGAAGACTCGATATTACCGAAGATGTTTATTACGAAATCATCAGAAAGAAAACAGCAACGCTAATTGCAGCTTGTTGTGCGCTTGGTGCAAAAGCAGTAATCGAAGACGATGCTCAGGTAGAAAACATGCGCAAGTTTGGTGAACTGATCGGAATGGCTTTTCAAATCAAAGACGATTTGTTTGATTACAGCGAAGAAGCGATTGGTAAACCAACAGGAATCGATATTAAGGAGCAAAAAATGACTTTGCCTTTAATTCATGTTTTGAATACTTGTACTCTGCAAGAAAAAAAGTGGCTGATAAACTCCATCAAAAACCACAACAAAGACAAGAAACGTGTAAAAGAAGTTATTGCTTTTGTAAAAAACAATAATGGTTTGGCATACGCCGAAAACAAAATGGTCGAATTCCAACAAGAAGCACTCTCTTTACTTCAGAACTTCGATGATTCTGAGTATAAAGATGCTTTGACTTTGATGGTTAACTACGTTATTGAAAGAAAAAAATAATCTTAATATTAAATAACAGGGATTTATTATTAATTTAGAGCTGAATTTAATAATAAAAATATGGTTATTTTAATAGTAGTGGTTGTATTGGCTATTCTTCTGGTTGTTTATTTAATGATGCTTTACAATGGTTTTGTTGCAAAAAGAAACTTCCTCGAAGAAGCTTTGAGCGGTATAGATGTCATCTTAAAAAAACGATTTGATTTGATTCCAAATCTTGTCGAAACGGTAAAAGGATATTTAAATCACGAAAAAGAAACACTTTCAAATATTGTAAATCTGCGTAATCAAGCTTTAAATGCAAATAGTGCAGATGAAAAAATGGAACTTAATAAAAAACTTGGGAATGCTGTTGGATCTATTTTTGCTCTGGCAGAAAATTATCCTGATTTAAAAGCTAATACAAATTTTCTGAGCTTACAGTCAGAATTAAGTGAAATCGAAACTGAAATAGAACGCTCTAAGAGGTATTATAACGGAACTGTGAGAGAGTATAATACGGCTGTTGAATCTTTTCCGGGTAATTTGTTTGCTGGTTCTTTTGGTTTTTCGAAAAGAAATTTTCTGGAATTAGAAAATGAAGCTCAGCGAGAAACACCAAAAGTTCAGTTTTAATCCTTTGTTTTGGTATGTTCCTAAGAAAAATATTTTTTGTTTTAATTGCGCTTTTCTTTTGTCAGCTTCAGGCGCAGGAGAGAATTTTGGATTTTGATGTTAAAATTCAAATTGAAAAATCCGGCAACATTCAGGTTCTTGAAAATATTACTATAAAAGCAGAAGGAAATGCTTTTAAACATGGCCTCTTGAGGGTTTTTCCACTAAAAAGGAAAGATAAAAATGGTCACGATATTGATGTAAAATATACAATTGATTCTATTAAAAAAAATGGAGCAACAGAGGACTATTTTACAGAAGAAGAACAAAATAATTGGAAAGTTTATATTGGAAATAAGGATGTCGAATTAGAAAGCGGAATTTATAAATACCAAATCGCTTATCATGTTCCTTTTCAAATTGGTTATTTTGATTATTATGATGAACTTTATTGGAATGTAACAGGAAACGGCTGGGATTTTCCTATTGATAAAGTAACGTGTCAATTTTATCTTCCTTCTGAAAATAATAAATTTGAAAACCTGCATTGTTACAGTGGTGCGGAAGGTTCTACGGCTTCAAATTGCATAAGCTCCTTAAATGATACTAAAACGGTGGTCAGTTTTTCGGCAGTTCACCTTAGAGAAAATGAAGGACTTACTGTTGCCGCCTCATTTGCCAAAGGAATTGTTGACCCGCCAACTTTGGTTCAAAAATCTAATTCTTTTTATAAACAGATAAAAACCTATCTGTGGTCTGCTATATTTGGAATTGGGATGATGCTTTTCTTCTTTTTTAATTGGAGAAAATATGGAAAAGATCCGGTAAAAAAAGCGATAATTCCGGAGTTTTTACCGCCTTTTGACTGGTCACCAGCAGTAGTAGGTTACGTGTATCACAGAAAACTGGAAGACAAAATCTATATGTCATCGGTTATCAACAGTGCTGTCAAAGGAGCTATCAGAATTAGTTCTGAGATAGAAAGCGGTATTTTTGTTAATACAAAAAAGTACGAAATAGAAGTTCTTGATAAACAGGCAAAATCATTAAGTGTTGAAGAGTCTGATATCGTAAACAGTTTTTCAAAAAAAGTAAAAATTAAAATTGCAGATTCTAATTACAAAATTTTTGAAAAAGCCTATTCTAATTGGATTAAAGCGATAGAGAATCAAATCAAATTAGAAGAAATTTATTTAAATAATACCAGATTAAAATGGGTTGGTTTTGCTGTCCTGGTAATTGCCGGATTGGCATTTGAGATGTTCTCAAAAAATGAGGGGTATATTAATTATCCTTTTTACAGTGGATTAATTTGCGCGTTAGCAGCATTAACATATTGGTTTACAAAAAAAGCAGCAGGAACCGGTTGGTTGATTTTGAGAGGTATTTTAGCATTTTTTATTTATCCACTGGGAGTTGGTCTGTTTTTTATGAGTATCCCTTTTCTAAGTATAACCCAGATGATAGTTATTGCGGTTATTGTTGTAATTTATATTTTCTATGTAGTAAACTTAGGTAAATTAACTGAACGAGGAGCTGAAGTATTTAATCGATTAGAAGGATTTAAATTATATCTAGAAACGGCAGAAAAAGATAGAATGAATATGTTGAATCCGCCGGAACTAACACCTGTGTTATTTGAAAAATTACTTCCGTATGCAATAGCATTAGGAGTTGAAATAAAATGGGGAAAACAGTTTGAAGAAATTTTAGAGCTGGCAAAATATAATCCGGAATGGTATCAGGGGAATGATAATTTTTATAGACAGCCAACGCTGTTTTTATCAGACTTGCGAAATTCTGTAAACGCAGCAGCAGTAGATCCAACTTCGCGTTCATCAAGTTCATCATCAGGAAGTAGCGGCAGCTGGAGTTCTGGTAGCTCTGGTGGTGGTAGTTCCGGAGGCGGAGGTGGAGGCGGCGGAGGCGGCGGTTGGTAAAATCAGCCATAAACTGCTATTTGAGAGAGATTTGAGTATAATGAGCCTTGTAATAGTTTTATTGCAAGGTTTTTTTATTGTATTTTTTTTCACTTTAAATGGATGATATTTTAGTTTCTAATTGAAATGAGTTTTGATTTAATTGTTTGTTAATCAATTAGTTTTGTCTTTTTTTGAATTAACCAAGATCATAAAGCTGGCTGTCGAAAACAATCGACAAGCACAGCAATAGATTTATGATAAATTGTGTTATTGAAAGAAAGAAGTAATATAATCATTGCCTCAAATTATCTGTAATTCAGAGCTCTTTTACTGTAAAGTATTATTCCCGTTTTCCTTTAATGTAAGCATATATAGCAGTTGCATGACCATGCCCTAAATCGTAATCAGCTTTAAGCCAATTGATAATAGTTGTGGCTTTAATACTCTGGCCAATGATTCCGTTTTCGGTAAAACCTTTTTGTTCTGCAATGACCTGAAAGTCGCCAGGTGTTTTACCTGTTTTTTCTTCGATGTTTTTTAGATAAGTTTGAAATGACATAATTATAGTTTTTCAGTGTTAAGTTTTATATTTTTCAAGGTTTTTTCGATATCTCCTCCAATAATTTTATCCATATTTACAAATAGCAGAATAATATTCGAAGGCCAGTTTTTCCCGCTTTTAAATTCCCACAAAAGAGTCGTTTTATCTGTGCTTTGAGGTTTAAAATATAAAGACCCGCCAGCAGTAAAAACATATGGAGATATAAATCGGAGGTTAAAATCTATTTGTTGGTTTTTGATTAGACGGGTGTTTTTCCATTCGCCTTCACCGGTTTTGATGTTTTTGCTTTTAAAATAGAGAATTGATCCTTCTTGTCCATCAGTGTTGCCTTTTAATTCAATTATGGTATTTGGATCATATTGCAGCCATTGATTGAATTCCTTCTGGTTGCTCTGAAATCTTACGTAATTGTATACCGTTTCAGCCGGGGTATTAATGGTGATTTCTCTTTTAATAGTGTATTTGGTAGGTACAAAAGCGGCAATTATACATAGAATAGCCACTAGTATAATCAATACGGTAAGAATTTTAAGTATTAACATTTTCATTTGTTTTAAGGTTTTATTTAATAATATTTGACAGATCAAAGGTATTTGAAGTACCGTGTTTTAAAATGGTTCAAAAAAGGACAATAATGGTCAATTCTGGTATATTTCATGAATTACTAGTTATTTAGATATTGCACAAGTCAATTGGATTTTCGATCTTAGACAAGTGTTAGAGGTAGCTATAATCCTGGCCATCTGTACAATGAAATTTACTTTAGATATAACCTTTTATACTGTTAGACTTAGACCATAAAGAGATGCCAGAAGAAAAAGAAAACATTCCCTTCTATGATGATATCAATTCTTTTTTAGAATCTATACCTGTTAAACATCGCACCGGCAATCCTTTGTTTTATTGTATGCGATTGGCAGAACATGAAGGCGATATTTACAAACCGCCTTTTCGGCGAGGTTTCTTTTTTGTAGCTCTTTTAACCTCTGTAGGAAATACCCAGGTAGGATATAATAATAGGGAAGAAGTGATTAAAGAATCGTTTTTGGTTTTTCAGTCCCCACGACAAGTGTATAGTTTTTTCAGGGATAAAAATACCGAAGGCTATCTGATTTATTTTAAGGAAGAATGTTTTGGTTTTTTCAAACCTGATTTGGTACAGGAATTTCCTTTTTTTGATACTTTGAGTACAAATTTATTTCAGCTCAGTCAGGGCGAATACAAAAATATAGCACCACATTTTGAAGAAGTGTTCCAGTCGTATGAGGCCTCCCGGTCGACGTACAGTGTAGCGGTACATAAGTTTCTGGCATTGCTTTATCAACTGAAGGAATTTAGGGCAGTTGAGGAGCAGAAAACGATTCAGAAACCAAATGCCCAGCAATTGCTGACCAAAAAACTAATGCAATTAATCAATATGCATTATCTTACCAAAAGGACAGTAGAAGAATATGCCGCTCTTCTGGCTGTTAGTGTTAGTCATTTATCAAAATCGGTAAAGATCACTACAGGTTCAACAGTATTGTCATTAATTAATGAAAGAATAGTTCGAGAAGCTAAACTGATTATTACGTACACCGATCTCAATGTAGCTGAAATTGCTTTTAAACTGAATTTTTCTGATACCTCTAATTTTGGGAAATTCTTTAAAAAACAAACAGGCAGCAGCCCGATGTCTTTCAAAAATAAGGAGAAATAATCAAATGGACTTTTTATTTGTAAAAACACAAATAAGAGGATGTTGCTTAAAATTCAGGCAGCTTGGTTATTTAGTAACTATAAAGGTGTTTTTAACTCTGGATTTGTTGTCTTTTCAGTTCGGGTTTGTTCATCAGATTCGTTTGTTTGTCATTATCTAATCCAAAAATGTGTTTGTCAAAATTTACAAAGACATTTTTTTTTTGATTCCCATGCAACCATTTTAAATTGATAATCGTCTATGCTAATAGAAGTCTGTTTCTAAAACCAAAACCGAAAGCTTATTAATGAAAATTATTCCATTACATCAAGAAGAAACCGAAATCATAAAGCTGGCTGTCGAAAATAATCGTCAGGCACAGCAACAGATTTACGGTAAGTATTCTTCTAAAATGTTAAGCGTATGTCGACAATATATAAAAGACATTCAGCTGGCAGAAGATGTAATGATAACCGCTTTTATGAAAGTGTTTACAAACCTGAAAAGTTTTGAACACAAAGGAAGCTTTGAAGGCTGGATCCGCCGAATTATGGTTAATGAATGTATTTCGTATTTAAGAGTTCAGAAAAAAGTAAAATTTGCCGAAGATGAATTTTTTGTTGAAGAAAGCTTCAATGCCATTGATAGTAAGTTTACGGTAGATCAGATTCAATACTTAATTGATGCTTTGCCGGATGGTTATAAAATGGTTTTCAATTTATATGCAATAGAAGGTTATAAACATAATGAAATTGCCAGGATGTTAGGAATTAATGAGGGAACATCAAAATCGCAGTTATCGCACGCCAGAAAAATGCTACAAACACAAATTACTATTTTAAAAAAACAAGATAATGGAACCGAATAATTTTGAAAAGGATTTCCGTGAAAAGCTAAAGGAACGTAAAATTGAACCAAGCAACAAAGCCTGGGATCGATTGGATGCAATGCTTAGCGTTACTGAAGAAAAGAAGCCTGAGAAAAGTAAAAAATGGTTGTATATCGCAGCAAGTATTGTTGGGTTTTTATTGTTTGGAACGTTCTACTTCAGTCAAAAAGAAAGTGTAATGGAAATACCTAAAAATGTTGTTGTAGAAGAGAATGTTGAAAAGGATTCTGTTGTAAAACCAACTTTAAATATAATAGATTCAGTTAAAACAGAAGTTGCTGTTTCAGAAGAGCCATCAACAGAAACTTTAAAAAGCGTAGAAAAAAAATCTAATAAAACCAGTACAAATGAATCAAATCAAATAGAGGAGTCTTCAGTCATCATCAAAAACGATCAGGAAAAACAATCAATCAATAATCAAACTGTAATTGCCGAAACGCCTAAAAAAGAAAACATAGATCAATTATTGGATTCGGCAGAAAAGACGGTGATAGCTGAAAATTCGGTTAAACCAAAACCAAAAGTAAAAATTAATGCAAATGATTTACTGGATCAGGTAGACGGCGAACTAGAGCTTTCATTTAGAGAGAAAATGATAACAAAAATTAATCGCAGTTATCATACCGTTAAAGTGGCAGTAGAAAACAGAAATGTTAAAAAATAATGTAAAACATCAATCAATCAATCAATCAATCAATCTAAAAAAGTAATTATGAAAAATTTTATTGTGTATTTTACTCTCTTGTTTTTTTTATTTGTCACAAAGGTGATAGGGCAGGAAACTTTTGAGAACAAAGCAAAATCTATAGCTGTAAATATTGAAAAAATAACGACCGAAGAAAAAGCAGCATTAAAAAAAGAAGTCGATGAAGTCAATAGTCAATTAGTAGAAGGAACAATCACTAAAGAAGAAGCAGAGAAGAAAAAGAAAGATTTTGCTGAAAAAAGAGCCCGTAATATTGAAAACAGAGTGGCTATAGAGCAAGAAAAATTACAGGAACTGGTTCAGGAAAAGGTAGACGGGAAAATAAATTATAAAAAAGACCGTGGAGGGACAATAGTATTAATTGGCGGAAGTAATGATTCTATCCGACCTAATCAGACCGAAATTAAAATTCCTGCCATGAAAGTTTATGAGGGACAGGAAGACAAGCAAAAAAGAGAGTCTAAAAGAACTACTTCTCAGTTTGTGTTTGCAATGGGATTGAATAGTACAATGGTTGATGGAAAACTTCAGGATTCGAATTATGATTTTATAGGGTCGCATTTTTACGAATGGGGATTTACATTTAATTCCAGAATATTATCAGACAACAATTTGCTGCATGCAAAATATGGACTTTCGTTAATGTACAATAATCTCCGTCCGACAGATAATCGCAGTTTTGTGGTCAATGGCGACCAGACAGATTTAATAACAAATCCTATTCATTTGAAGGAATCGCGTTTTAGAAATGTTTATTTAGTCGCTCCGGTACATTTAGAATTTGATTTTTCGAAAGATGGAAATTACGATGGTAAATCGTATTTCAGGACACATAAGGGTTTTCGTATGGGATTTGGAGGATATGCAGGAATTAATGTTAAGTCTAAGCAAATTTTAAAATTTGAAGACAATGATTACAAAACAACACAAAAAACAAAAGGAGATTTTAATGTAAATAATTTTGTTTACGGATTAAGTACTTATGTAGGTTACAAAGAAATTAGTCTGTATCTGAAATACGATCTGAATCCTATATTTCAGGACAATTTAATTGAAGAGAATAATATTTCTATGGGAATACGATTTGATTTTAATTAAGAATGTAGTTTAAGTTTAGTTAGTAGAAAAAGTGCTTCTCGAGAGGCACTTTTTTAGTTTAATAAACAAATTTCAGACTGGATTTATGTACTTTTACAGGCTTTCAACTTTAAAAATAAATTTAAGTTTTGATTTCACAAAATACAATTGACAATGTTTTTGAAACTGCTCGTGTAGAGGAGGTTATTGGCGATTTTGTCAATTTAAAACGTGCCGGAAGTAACTTTAAAGGTTTGAGTCCGTTCTCAGATGAGCGTTCTCCTTCTTTCATGGTTTCGCCTGCAAAAGGGATTTGGAAAGATTTCAGTACCGGAAAAGGAGGGAATTCTGTAAAATTCCTGATGGAGCACTCGCAGTTTACTTATCCGGAGGCCATTCGATATTTGGCCAGAAAATATAATATTGAAATCGAAGAAACCGAACAGACCGATGCCGAAAAAGCGATGACAGATGTTCGTGAAAGTATGTATTTGGTTTCGGAATTTGCTGCTAAATATTTTCAGGATGTTTTAATAAATTCTGAAGAAGGAAAAGCAATCGGACTTTCTTATTTTAAAGAAAGAGGATTTACCAATGAAACGATTAAAAAATTCGATTTAGGATATTCTCCCGAAACCTGGGACGCTTTGACTAAAGAAGCATTAGGAAAAGGATATAAATTAGAATTTCTGGAAAGTACAGGTTTAACCATTGCAAGAGAAGATCGTCCTTTTGACCGATTTAAAGGGCGTGTGATGTTTCCGATTCAAAGTATGTCTGGCCGGGTTTTAGGTTTTGGAGGACGTATTTTGACCAATGATAAAAAGGCGGCAAAATATCTAAATTCACCGGAAAGTGATATCTACCATAAAAGTAAAGTGCTTTATGGAATTTATCATGCCAAACAATCTATAGCGAAACAAAACAACTGTTATTTGGTTGAAGGTTATACCGATGTAATCCAGTTTAGTCAGGCCGGAATAGAGAATGTTGTGGCTTCGTCCGGAACTGCTTTAACGCCTGATCAGATTCGTCTGATTAACCGTCTGACCCGAAATATTACGGTGCTTTTTGATGGTGATGCTGCCGGTTTGCGAGCGTCTATTCGAGGAATCGATTTGATTCTTGAGGAAGGTATGAATGTAAGAGTTTGTTCTTTTCCTGACGGAGAAGATCCGGATAGTTTTGCCCGAAAAAATTCACATGATGATTTAGTTGCTTATTTAGAAAACAATAGTAAAGATTTCATACAGTTTAAGGCTTCGATTTTGATGAATGAAGCTAAAAACGATCCGATAAAAAAAGCCGATCTGATTCGTGATATGGTTACTAGTATTTCTAAAATACCAGATCGTATTCAGCGCGAAGTCTATATCCAGGAGTGTGCCCGAATAATGGATATTTCAGAGCAGGTTTTGGTGAGTACTTTGGCGCAGCTAATCCAAAAAGATATTGCTGAAGCTAATAAAAAACAAAAACAAGAACAGAAACCTTTTGAAGTTGTAAGGAATCAGGCTCCAAAAAACACTAATTTCTCAGGAGGAGATCCGGAAGATCCGCGGACTGGTCCGCCAGAAGGGTATGGTTATCCGGGAGACATGGGATATCCTGTTGAGCAGACAGAAAAAGTAGATATTTTATATGGTTTTGAAAGAAAAATTATTGAAATATTATTGCTTTATGGAAATGTATTGGAAGATTTTGAAGATGTATTTTTAAAAGCTGATGAAGAAGGAAATGTAAAGGAAGTTACAGAAAAAAGAAAATATAAAGTATACGAGAAAGTTTACCTGAGTCTTCAGGAAGATGAGGTGGAGCTTACGAATACATTGTTTAAGGATATTTTTACCGGACTTATTGATTTTTACAATCAAAATGAGACTTTTAGTTTAGATAGATACTTAATGCACCTGCAACCTGAATTTGCACAGGAAGTGACTAATATATTGATGGAAGACGAAAAGTTGGTTATCCACAACTGGGAGGGACAAAATATTTTTCCGAAGCATAAAAGCGAAACTGTAGAGCAAAATGTTTCGGATACTATATTTTCGATGAGATGGTATTTGATTTCAAAAATCATTCACGATTTGAAGGAGTCATTGATGACCGATCCTCAGGATGATAATTCAGAATTGTTGTCTATGGTGATTGATTATTCTAAATTATTAAATAATTTTTCCAGAAAACTGGGGCGGGTTGTAGTGCCATATCATTTATAAAATCAAAAAGCTCTATATTTTAAATATAGAGCTTTTTTTATGGGGTTGATGATTTGCAAAAGCAAATATCAATGTACCATTTAAATAATTTCTAAAGTCTTTGCTTTGTTTACTAAATCAACTAAATTAGTAACATTCAACTTTGTCAATAATCTTAATTTGTAAGTACTGATCGTTTTTTCGTTCAGATTTAAGATTTTAGAGATTTCATTGTTTTTTTTACCATCACTTAAGTAACGTAAAACTTCAATCTCGCGATTAGAAAGTTTTCTGTACAAACGTTCGCTCTTGCTTTGTTTAGCAATAAGGGCCATGTTTTTGCGAACTGTTTCGTTGATGATAATTTTTCCTTCGTGTACTTTAATAATAGAAAGACCTAAAGTTTCAAGTTTTTCTGTTTTGTGTACATACCCGGAAACTCCTGCTTTAATTGCATTTGGAGCATACATTTGTTCAGCGAGGTCACTAAAAATTACAATCTTTGTTTTTGGGAAATTTTTCAGAATTGATTTTACTTCGAAGATACTTGAAAGACCTTCTAGTTCTAAATCTAAGATTAGAATGTCGATTTCCTTCGTTTGAAGAATATCTCTAACCATTGAAAAATTGCCTACGTTGGCAACAATTGAAATTTGATCGTGGTCTTTAAAATAAGACTTAACGCCAAAGTGAGTCACAGGATGATTGTCTGCAAGACATACTTTAATCATAATTTTACCTTTTTAGAATTGTTATCATGTTTTTGGAACTGTAAAATTAATAAATAAATTCTGTAATTAATTATACGCAAATGTTAAAAAAAATTATTTTAACGTTTTTGGTATCAAACATACTGGAATCGATTGCATTTTATGCTTGTTGCTGGTGTTTAATCTTTTATAAATTTCAAAAACAGATTTTTCTCGTCCACTAAAATCACCTGCCGTCTTTCCTGACTCCGCTGCTAACATTGCCCATTCCAGCTCGTCATAACTTGCTCCCAATTGGTCTTCATCGGTTCTGTTATCACCAAATAAACCGTCGGTAGGAGCAGCTGTTAAAATTGATGCCGGAATAGTTAAATATTCCCCAAGAGCATATACATCTGATTTCATTAAATCTGCAATTGGACTCAAATCGACACCGCCATCACCATATTTTGTATAAAATCCTACTCCAAAATCTTCTACTTTATTGCCTGTCCCTGCGACTAATAAGCCGTGAATTCCGGCTAAATAATATAATGACGTCATTCGTAGACGGGCACGTGTATTAGCAAATGATAAATTAACTTTTGTTTCATCTTTTGTTATAGGCACAGCATTTTTAAAAGCTTCAAAAGTGGCAGTTAAATCAGTTTCTACACTTGAAACGTTTGGGAAACGTTTTTTTAATTGCTCAATATGTTCCCTTCCTCTTGAAACCTGAGTTTCGGCCTGGTGAATTGGCATTTCTACACACAAAACCTGTAAACCAGTCTGGGCGCATAATGTTGAAGTTACCGCAGAGTCGACTCCGCCCGAAATTCCGATTACAAAACCATTTACTTTTGCGTTGTTAGCATAATCTTTTAGCCACTCAACGATGTGGTTATTTACTTTTTCTGTCTGAATAGTGCTTTTTTTAGCCATAATAGTTCAAGTTTTAAGATACAGGGATGTATATTTGCACAAATAATTTTAAGTGTATAATTTTTAAATTTATGCAACACAAATCTAATTAAAATAAAATGAAAATATATTGCTTTGCGGTGGTTCTGTGCCTGTTTTTTTTGTCCTGTGATCAAAAAAGTAAGGTCGAAAAAGAAGTAGAAGAAATTCCGGTTGATATTAAAGTAGAACGTTTTGATAAGGTGTTTTTTGAATCAAAACCGCAAGATCTGGCTAAGATAAAAATGCAATATCCTTTCTTTTTTCCGGCAGGAAATGATGACGCTGTCTGGTTAAAGAAAATGCAGGAGCCAATTTGGCGTGAGGTATATACTGAAGTGCAAAAAAAGTATTCGGATTTTGAGCCAGTTCGTCAACAATTTAATTCGCTTTTTCAACACGTAAAATATTATTTTCCTAAAACTAAAACTCCAAAAGTAATTACGGTAATTGGTGAGATGGACTATAATGCTAAAGCAATTTATGCCGACAGTCTGGTTATTGTTGCATTAGAATTGTATTTGGGAAAAGAGCACAAATTTTATGAATTCCCGAATTATTTAAAACAAAACTTTGAGGAGAAACAAATTATGCCGGATGTGGTTTCGAGTTTTGCTTACAGAAATATTCCTGCCTATGCCGATAAGAATTTAGTTTCTCAAATGATTTTTGAAGGAAAACAACTGTATGCAAAGGATTTGCTTTTGCCTGAATATACAGATGCTGAAAAAATTGGTTACCTACCGGAACAAATAAAATGGTGTGAAGAAAATGAAGCTTATATGTGGCGTTATTTTTTAGAAAAAGAAATGCTGTATAGTGCAGATCCTAAGCTTACAACCCGATTTATTGCGCCGGCTCCCTTTTCTAAATTTTACTTAGAGATAGATAATGATTCTCCAGGACGCGTAGGGGCTTGGATTGGTTGGCAAATTGTTCGTTCCTACATGAAAAATAATAATGTTACTTTGCCTGAATTATTAAAAATTAATGCAAAAGAGATATTCGAAAATTCAAAATATAAACCTAAGAAATAATGTCAGATACAATAAACTCAGAAATTAAATTCAATATAGAATTAGATGAAAACCGTGTTCCGGAAAAATTAACCTGGAGCGCACAAGACGGCGGTGTTCAGGCTGAAGAAGCAAAGGCTATTATGTTATCAATTTGGGATAGCAAAGTTAAAGAAACAATGCGTATTGATCTTTGGACAAAAGATATGCCGGTGGACGAAATGAAAATTTTCTTTCATCAGACTTTAGTTGCAATGGCTGATACTTTTAAACGTGCTACAGACGACGAAAAAATGTCGGACACAATGAAAGATTTCTGTGATTATTTTGCAGAAAAACTGGAACTAACGAAGTAGTTAAACTTTAAATAATAAAATTCCAAATTCCAATTTTGAAGATTGGGTTTGGAATTTTTTGTTTTTATTTTGTAAATTGTCATAAATCAAACAAATATGCTGTTTCCTTTTATAGTAAGTCTTATCGGATTGTTTTTCTTACTTGCAAATGCGATTCGGTTTTGTGTTACCTGTAAAAACAGAGATGTGCTGTATCGCACACTTACTACTTATTTGGTTCTTTTGTTTTGTGTAGAATTGTTTTGCAATATTATTGGTTTTTTATATCCTGGAGCCAATTTCTTCCTTTCGCATTACTATTTTATTTTTCAGTTTATTACGTTAAGTATATTTTTCTACAAAATCTTTTCGAACATAATACTAAAACGAGTTGTGGTAATAGTGTTTGTTTTAATACTTCTTTTTTTAGGTTTCCAGTATTATAAAACGCCATCTCTTTATTGGAAGTTTAATCTGATTGAGATTGCAATAACTTCGATTCCGTTACTGTTTTATGCATTGTATTTTATTATATCCAATTTAAAAAATGTCAAACATAATTATTCTTATTTCTGTAACGGACTAGTTGTTTACTTAACAAGTAGCGCAAGCATTTTTTTATCCGGAAATAGTGATTCAGTAATTTTCACAGAACCCTTTGTGCTTGATTTCTGGTTTTTTAATTCCCTTTTTTATATTTTGTATCAGGTCTTGATTTATAAAGAGTGGAAAGTTCTAAATTCTAAAAGAGTAATTAAGAGAAATTTTAAAGCTAAAGACTAAATAAATTAAAAATGACAGCTTCAATGAAAATTCCAATAAAAAAAAATCCCAAATTCCAATTGTAAAGCTCGGAATTTGGGATTTTTTTTATTGGAATTTTAAGTTTAAAAACCTGAATTGTTTTTAAAAACTTCCTGATTTACTTCGTCTATGTAGGATAGAAGTTCTTCTTTTCCAATTGATTCTGTAGATGAGGTTACAAAATAATGTGGCATTTCGGCCCAGTTGTTTGCGTACATCTGTTTCTTGTAGGCTGCAATATGTGAATCGATTTTTACTTTACTGATTTTATCTGCTTTGGTAAAAATAATGCAAAATGGTATTTCGCTTTCGCCCATATAAGACATAAATTCAATGTCAATTTTTTGAGCTTCATGGCGAATATCAATTAAAACAAAAGCACATACCAGTTGTTCTCTGTTTTCAAAATAATCTGTAATGAATTGCTGGAAAACCGATTTGGTTTTCTTAGAAACTTTAGCATATCCATAACCCGGTAAATCGACCAAAAACCAATTGTTATTGATTTTAAAGTGATTTATAAGTTGTGTTTTTCCTGGCCTTCCAGATGTTTTTGCTAAATTTTTATGATTGGTAATCATATTAATCAAAGATGATTTCCCAACATTTGATCTGCCTATAAAAGCGTATTCCGGCAAAAACTCGGCCGGGCATTTTGATGCATCAGAATTACTGATAATAAATTCGGCGGTATTAATTTTCATGCTTTTTGTTTTTAAAACCTCCTTAAAAATCGAAAGTTAGATTGCTATAATTTTTTTTCGGTAAGCCATTTTTCAAGAATTTCGTTGAACTCCTGAGGATGTTCCATCATAGCAGCGTGTCCACATTTGTCTATCCAATATAAAGTTGAATTAGGCAATAATTTATCAAATTCTTCGGCAACATTTGGCGGCGTTACAGAATCGTTTTTACCCCAAATAATACAGGTTTCAACTGTCATTTTTGGTAAATCTTTGGCCATGTTATGACGAATGGCACTCTTGGCAATCGTTAAAGTTTTAATTAGTTTTATGCGGTCATTAGCAGTTGCATATACTTCATCAATAAGATCCGGAGTTGCAATTTTAGGGTCGTAAAATACATCTTCAGCTTTCTTTTTAATGTATTCATAATCGCCTCTTCTTGGGTAGCTGTCGCCCATTGCACTTTCATAAAGTCCTGAGCTCCCTGTTATTACAAGTCCTGCTACTTTTTCGGGATACAACTTTGTGTGATACAATGCGATATGTCCTCCTAATGAATTTCCTAATAGAATAACCTGGTCAAAACCTTTAAAGGTGATGAAATCTTTTACGTATTTAGCAAAGCTTTTTACATTCGTTTTTAAAATGCTTTGTGTATATATTGGCAAATCCGGGATAACAACTTTATATCCTTTCGTTGGGAAATATTGCGCTACACCATCAAAGTTACTAAGGCCTCCCATTAAACCGTGTAAAATAACGATAGGAGTTCCTTCTCCAGCTTCATAATAGCTGTATTTGCCTTCTTTTTTGTAGTGTTTGTCCATCTAGTTTAATGCCAATTTCAATTTCGACAAATATAGGGTTTAATAAACAAAAATGAATTTTTGCTGTCATTTTTTAACTACATAATTTGAGTAGAATTTATAAGTGGTTAAAAATCAGCTTTTAGGGGTGATTTTGACGAATTTTATAAATGTTAAAATATTTGCATTATAGCTATTTTTTTAAGAGAAAGACTATGTAATTTTTAGAATTGTTAAAGGAATTTATTTTTCGACTGATTAATGTGTAAAGTATTGATTGTGTATTTGTTAAGTAAAGTGGTAGTAAAGTGGTTAAACTTATTAACAAAGTGGTATATAGTGGTAATATGTGGTATTTTTTTTTATATTTTTGCTGTATAACATGTTAAGTGATTTTTCTTGAATACAATTGTAGGAACATATGAGTGTAAAGTTGATGCTAAGGGGAGGCTAATGTTGCCTGCGCCCCTAAAAAAGCAGCTGTCAGCTTCTCTTCAGGACGGTTTTGTTTTGAAGCGCTCTGTTTTTCAGCAATGCTTGGAATTGTATCCAATGGAAGAATGGAATTTGATGATGAAGAAGATTAACAAGTTGAATCGTTTTGTAAAAAAGAACAATGATTTCATTCGCAGATTTACTGCCGGAGTTAAAGTGGTAGAGATTGATGCATTAGGAAGATTGTTGGTACCAAAAGATCTGGTAACTTTTTCAGGTATTTCTAAAGATGTTGTTTTTTCATCTGCGGTTAATATTGTGGAGATTTGGGATAAAGATTTATATGAAAAATCAATAAGCGGCGAAGATATGGATTTTGCAGATTTAGCCGAAGAAGTAATGGGAAATATTAATGACGACGACAATGGAATATCATAATCCGGTTTTGCTTCATCCAACAGTAGATGGTTTAAATATTAAACCTGATGGTGTGTATGTAGATGTTACGTTTGGAGGCGGTGGTCATTCAAAAGAGATTTTAAAAAGATTAGGGCCAAACGGAAGGCTGTTTGCATTTGATCAGGACGAAGATGCACTTGCAAATGCATTGCCAGACGAGAGGTTTACCTTAATTAATGAGAACTTTAGATTTATAAAAAGATTTCTTCGTTTTCATGGTGTTAAAAGTGTTGATGGAATTTTGGCAGATCTGGGAGTTTCATCACATCAGTTTGATGTTCCGGAAAGAGGTTTTTCCACAAGATTTGATGCCGGACTGGATATGCGGATGAGTCAGAAAAATGATTTAAATGCTTATCGGGTGGTTAACGAATATGAAGAACAGGATTTACGTCGTGTTTTTTTTGATTATGGGGAGTTGAAAAACGCACCGGCACTTGCCAGAACAATTGTTGAGGCAAGACAAGGTTATCCAATCAAAACGACTGACGAATTAAAAGAAGTTTTGGCGAAGTATTTACCAGAGAGAGTTAAAAATAAAATATTGGCTCAGATTTATCAGGCGATTCGTATTGAGGTAAATCAGGAAATGGATGTTCTGAAAGAGTTTATTGAGCAGTCGTTGGAAATTTTAAATCCGGGTGGTAGATTTTCGGTGATCTCATATCATTCTTTAGAGGACAGATTGGTAAAAAGATTTATAAAAAACGGAATGTTTGAGGGAGAACCGGAACGTGATTTTTATGGGAATTTTTCAGTGCCATTTAAAACTATTGGAAAATTGATTGTCCCTGATGAAGCTGAAATCAAAATCAATAATAGAGCAAGAAGTGCAAAACTTAGAATAGCTGAAAAGGTATAATATATATAGGTAGAAAATGAAGAGTGGAGTATTCGGTATATTAAAAGCCAGGTTTCTAATCAACGATGATGCAGTAAAGAACTGGAGATTCATTGTTTTTATCATTTTGCTTGCCATTTTGATGATTGCAAATACACAGCGATACGAACAGAAGGTTTTTGAAATTGCAAAGCTGAATAATGAAGTAAAAGAATTAAGATCTGAGTTTGTAGATCGACGTTCAGAATTAATGAAATTAAAAATGGAATCAACGATATCGGATAAAATGCTTGAAAAACAGATTTTTCCATCTACAGTTCCTCCAGTAAAAATAGAAGTTAAAAAAGAAGAAGAAAAAAGTTTCTTTAAAAGAATATGGCAGTAGACGATAAACATATATCCTACAGAATTTACCTCGTAGCAGTTTTCATCTTTTTGATGGCAATTGCTATTGTTGTTAAATTGACCAATATTCAATGGGTTGAAGGAGATTATTACAGAAAACTGGCAAAACAGCGTACGGTAAGAAACTTTGTAATTCCGGCCAACAAAGGAAATATTTATTCTGCTGACGGAAGTTTACTGGCAACATCGATTCCTAATTATGAAATTAGATTTGATGCAAAAGCGCCAAAAACGGAAACTTTTGAAAAGTATGTAAAAGCATTATCAGATTCATTGGCTACAGTTTTGGATAGACCATCAGGTTATTACGAACAGGAATTAAGAAAAGCCAGAGCCAACAAAAATCGTTATTATTTGATCGCTCGCAAGTTGAGTTATACTGAATATGTAAAAATTAAAGGTTTTCCATTATTCAAATTAGGTGCTTTTAAAGGCGGAATTATAATTGAACAAGAAACCGTTAGAAAACATCCTATAGGTAAAATAGCTGAAAGAACGATAGGTTATGATAAAATTGATCCGGCAACGGGAGTAGAAGTTGGAAAAGGAATTGAATGGGCTTTTAAAAGTTATCTGAACGGAAAAGACGGTAAAATTCTAAAGCAAAAAATTGCTAAAGGCCAATGGAAACCAATTCGTGATGTAAACGAAGTAGATCCAGTTGATGGTTATGATGTAATTTCTACGATAGATGTATTTATTCAGGATATCGCACACCACGCTTTGTTGAAACAATTAGAAGATTACGAAGCAGATCACGGTTGTGTGGTAGTAATGGAAACAGAAACAGGTTATATAAAAGCGATTTCAAATTTAGGAAGAGCAGAAGATGGTACTTATTACGAGACAACAAATTATGCGGTTGCTGAATCTCACGAACCTGGATCGACTTTTAAATTAGTCGATTTAATGGCGATTTTAGAAGATAAAGTTGCCGATACAAGTACAGTTTACGATAGCCATGGAGGGGAAATCAGATATTATGGAAGAGCTGTTCGGGATTCGCACAGAGGCGGTTATGGAAAAGTTACCCTGGCACGCGGATTTGAACTTTCGTCAAATACAGTAATGGTTCAGGCGGTTTATGATAATTACAAAAGTAACCCTTCTAAGTTTGTAAATCATATCAATGAATTAGGCTTAAATAAACCATTAGGATTACATTTTAAAGGAGAAGGAAGGCCTTATATTCCGCAGCCTGGAGACAAACATTGGTCAGGTACAACACTTCCATGGATGGCTTTTGGATATAACGTTTCGGTTACACCAATGCAAACTTTAACCTTGTATAACGCAGTTGCAAACAATGGGGTAATGGTAAAACCGCAATTTGTATCAGAAATTAAAGAATGGAACAAAAACATTAAAAAGTTTGATACAGAAGTAATGAATCCAAAGGTTTGTTCGCCAGAAACACTCAAAAAAGTAAAAGCAGTTTTGGCAAATGTGGTAAAAAAAGGGACGGGTTCTAAGTTGTATTCAAAAGATTTTTCAATGGCAGGAAAAACGGGAACGGCTATGGTGAATTATGGTAACGCAGGAAGAGAAGGAATGTATTATGCTTCTTCTTTTGTTGGGTATTTTCCGGCTGATCATCCTAAATATTCCTGTATTGTAGTGGTTCATAAACCAAATACGGCTAAAAATAATTATTATGGAGCTGATGTTGCAGGGCCGGTTTTTAAAAGAATCGCTCAAAAAATATTTACAGATGCGCCATCAACAAATAAAATAAAACAACTGGATTCTAAAATTGCAAAACAAGAAAGCAGTTATGACAAGTATACGGTTGAAGCAAACAAAAAATTAAGTCAGGTTCCTAATTTAAAAGGAATGCCGGGAATGGATGCAGTAGCTTTATTAGAAAATCTGGATTTAAAAGTAAAAGTTATAGGTGTTGGAAAGGTTAAAAAACAATCTATTCAACCGGGACAAAATATTAGTAAAAATGCAATTATAGTATTAGAATTATCATGAAAATACTAAAAGACATATTATACAAAGTAGCGATTGAATCTGTAACAGGTTCGACAGAAATTGGTATTCATAAAATTGATTTTGATTCAAGAAAAATCGAAGAGAATGATGTTTTTGTAGCTATTCGCGGAACACTTTCAGATGGTCATGATTATATCAGTAAGGCTATTCAGTTAGGTGCAGTGGCAATCGTATGTGACACTTTGCCGGAAAATACAGAAAAAGGAATCACCTATATTCAGGTAAAAGATACCAATACTGCATTGGCTTTCATGGCTGCAAATTATTTTGGAGATCCTTCTGAAAAATTAAAGCTTGTTGGTGTTACCGGAACAAATGGTAAAACAACAATCGCTTCTTTATTATTTCAATTGTTTAAAAAAGCCGGATTTAAAGTGGGTTTATTGTCAACTGTAAAAATTATGGTTGATGAAACAGAGTATAAAGCAACTCATACAACTCCTGATTCTATCACGATTAATCATTATTTGAATGAAATGGTCGAGGCAGGTGTTACACATTGTTTTATGGAAGTAAGTTCACATGGAATTCATCAAAAGCGTACAGAAGCGTTGCATTTTGTAGGTGGAATTTTTACGAATCTTTCTCATGATCATTTAGATTATCATCCAACTTTTGCCGAATATAGAGATGTAAAAAAATCATTCTTTGATTCATTGCCGAAAACAGCTTTTGCTTTAACCAACATAGATGATAAAAACGGACCTGTAATGTTGCAAAATACAGTTGCAAGGAAATTTACTTATGCCCTTAAATCGTATGCTGATTTTAGAGCACAGATTTTAGAAAGTCAATTATCAGGTTTATTATTGAAAGTCAATGACAATGAAGTTTGGGTAAAACTAATCGGAACATTTAATGCTTACAATGTACTGGCCATTTACGGTACGGCAATAGAATTGGGTATGGATAGTCTTGAAGCGTTGCGCTTATTGTCTGATTTAGAAAGTGTTTCGGGTCGTTTTCAGTATATAGTAACAGATTCTAAGATTACTGCAATTGTTGATTATGCTCATACGCCGGATGCTTTGGATAATGTGATAAAAACGATCAATGATATTCGTACCAAAAACGAGCAATTGATTACCGTTGTGGGTTGCGGAGGTAACAGAGATAAAACGAAAAGACCTATTATGGCCAAGATTGCTTCAGAACTTAGTGATAAAGCAATTTTGACTTCTGATAATCCAAGAAATGAAAATCCGGAGGTGATTTTAGACGAGATGGAACAAGGAGTTGAAGGTCAGAATTACAAAAAGATCTTAAGGATTACTGACAGAAAACAGGCCATAAAAACAGCTTGTCAATTGGCACAGTCAAATGATATTATCCTAATTGCAGGTAAAGGTCATGAAACTTATCAGGAGATAAATGGTGTTCGTCATCATTTTGATGATATGGAAACAGTAAAAGAAATTTTAGATCAACTAAATAAATAATAATACCTTTTTTAAGTTCAAATACCACCAGAATGATTGGAATTTGGAGTTTCAAAATTAGAATTTAAAAAACAGAAAAATATGCTGTACTATTTATTTGAATATTTAGACAAAACATTAGATGTGCCGGGAACAGGAGTTTTTCAGTACATCACTTTTAGATCGGCATTAGCTTTGATGCTTTCGTTGCTTTTATCAACGATTTACGGAAAGCGAATTATCAACTTTTTGCGTAATCAGCAAGTTGGAGAAACCGTTCGTGAGTTAGGTCTTCAGGGACAAAATGAAAAAGCTGGAACTCCAACAATGGGAGGACTGATTATCATTTTTGCAACCCTGGTTCCGGTTTTGTTATTTGCCCGTTTGCATAATATTTATATCGTATTGCTTATTGTAACTACTCTTTGGATGGGGACAATTGGTTTTATTGATGATTATATTAAAATATTCAAAAAAGATAAAGAAGGTCTTAAAGGAATTTTTAAAGTAATTGGTCAGGTTGGTTTAGGGATTATTGTTGGTGCGGTTTTGTATTTTAATCCTGCAGTAACAGTAAGAACAGATACTGGAAGAACAGATATTTTTAAAGCAGGAATAAATACAACTGTTGTTTTACCAGTTGCGGCGGAAGAAAAGTCAACAGCTACAACAATTCCTTTTGTAAAAAATAATGAGTTTGACTATGCTGAGATATTGGCGTGGACAGGTGAGGGATATGAAAAATGGGCCTGGTTAATTTTTATTCCGGTTGTAATTTTTATCATCACAGCGGTTTCTAACGGGGCTAATTTAACAGACGGAATTGATGGTCTTGCGGCCGGAACTTCTGCGGTGTCAGTTCTGGCACTCGGAATATTTACGTTTGTTTCGGGGAATATTATTTTCTCTAATTACCTGAATATTATGTATATACCCAATTCAGGTGAAATGACGGTCTTTATATCTGCTTTTGTGGGGGCTTTAATTGGGTTTCTTTGGTATAACTCTTATCCTGCATCTGTATTTATGGGAGATACAGGAAGTTTAACTATTGGAGGAATTATTGCAGTTTTAGCAATTGCTGTTCGAAAAGAATTATTGATTCCGTTATTATGTGGAATCTTTCTAGTCGAGAATTTTTCAGTGGTACTGCAAGTAAGTTATTTTAAATTCACTAAAAAACGATACGGAGAAGGACGAAGAATATTCCTCATGTCGCCTCTTCATCATCACTATCAGAAAAAAGGATATCACGAAAGTAAAATTGTGACCCGATTCTGGATTGTTGCTATAATGTTAGCCATATTATCAATCGTTACTTTAAAACTTAGATAAATGAGGCTAGTTGTTTTAGGAGGAGGAGAGAGTGGTGTAGGTACTGCTATTCTCGGTAAGAAAAAGGGATACGAAGTTTTTGTATCGGATTTTGGAAAGATAAAGGAAAGCTATAAAGAAGTTCTTATCATTAATAAAATTCCTTGGGAAGAAGAACAGCATACAGAGGATTTAATTCTTAATGCTGATGTGGTAATGAAAAGCCCGGGAATTCCGGAAAAGTCGCCAATAGTAAAGAAGCTTGTAGCAGAGGGGGTTAAAGTAATTTCAGAAATAGAATTTGCAAAACCTTTTACAGAAGCACTCACAATTGGAATTACCGGAAGTAATGGCAAAACGACAACAACGATGCTTACGTACCACTTGCTTAAATCTGCAGGATTAAATGTTGGTTTGGGCGGGAATATCGGAAAGAGTTTTGCGTGGCAGGTAGCAGAGAATAAGTTTGATGCATACGTTCTTGAATTAAGCAGTTTTCAGCTGGATGGAATTATAGATTACAGGCCCGATATTGCTATAATTACGAATATCAGTCCGGATCATTTAGATCGATACGAATATAAGTATGAGAATTACATCAATTCAAAGTTTCGAATTACAATGAATCAAACCGAAAGCGATTATCTCATTTACGATGCTGACGATGAGGCAAGTGCAGAATGGTTAAAGAAAAACAAAACAAAAGCAAAATTAATTCCTTTTTCATTGACGAAAAAATTTGATGAGGGAGCTTCTATAAATAACAACAAAATGGAAATAAAGATCAACCAAGAAGAGTTTACAATGGAAACAGAACACATTGCGTTAGAAGGAAAACATAATATGAAAAACGCAATGGCAGCAAGCTCTGTAGCAAAGTTGATGCAAATTAGAAATGCAACAATTCGCGAAAGTTTATCTAATTTTCAAGGTGTTGAACACCGTTTAGAAAAAGTATTAAAAATTCAAAATGTTCAATATATCAATGATTCAAAAGCAACAAATGTAAATGCAACTTTCTTTGCTTTAGACAGTATGACTGTTCCTACGGTTTGGATTGTTGGAGGTGTTGACAAAGGAAATGATTACAATGAATTAATGTCATTAGTTCGTGAAAAAGTAAAAGCAATCATTTGTTTGGGAATCGATAATCGTAAAATTATTGAAGCTTTTGGTAATGTTGTTGATATAATGGTGGAAGTAAATAATATGAACGATGCAGTAAAAACTGCTCAAAGATTAACAGAAAAAGGTGATGCAGTTTTGTTGTCTCCGGCTTGCGCAAGTTTCGATTTATTCGAAAACTACGAAGACAGAGGGAAGCAGTTTAAGCAAGCAGTACATAATTTATAAAAATAGTTTAGAGTTTCAGTCCCAATAGTTATCGGACTAGAAACCTAAAACAAGAAAAACTTGAAACTACACGCATGAAAGAGTTAGTAAACAAACTAAAAGGAGATAGAGTAATATGGTCATTTGTGGCTTTATTAGCGCTGTTTTCGTTTATGCCTGTTTTTAGTGCGAGTAGTAATTTAGCCTACATAGGTCACGGAACCGGAAATACATTGGGTTATTTGGTAAAACATCTGGCGCATATTTGTATTGGTTTCGCTATTATTTATTGGGTACACAGAGTTCCATATCATTATTTTAGAGCAATTTCAAAAATAGCGCTGCCTATTGTGTGGTTCTTGTTGCTTTATACCTTGTTAAAAGGGACTGTTATTGCAGGAGCAAATGCAAGTCGTTGGATTCAGGTGCCATTTATAGGAATTACGTTTCAGACTTCAACTTTAGCATCAATTGTTCTTTTTATTTTTGTAGCTCGTTATTTATCTAAGACCAAAGAAGAAAATGAACCATTTCAGGTTTCGTTTGTTCAGCTTTGGGTTCCTGTGTTTATTACATTGGCGTTAATTTTACCGGCAAACTTCTCGACTACTGCGCTTATATTTTCAATGGTTATGATGTTGACGTTTATTGGTAAATATCCATTAAAATATATTGGTTTTATCATTGGATCGGGAATTGCTATGCTTGCGTTTTTTCTTTTGGTTGCAAAAGCTTTTCCGGACTCAAGATTCTTTAGCAGGGTATCAACATGGGAAAGCCGTATAATGAATTTCACTACAGATAAACCTGATGAAGATGATTATCAGATCGAAAAAGCAAAAATTGCGATAGCATCGGGAAAATTTGGAGGTTTGGGGCCTGGAAAAAGTGTTCAGAAAAACTTTTTACCACAATCTTCTTCCGATTTTATTTATGCCATTATTGTTGAAGAGTATGGATTAGTCGGAGGTGTAGCAATATTAGTTTTGTATCTGTTGCTATTATTTCGATTTGTTATAGCATCGCATAAAGCAAATACATTATTTGGAAAATTAGTCGTCGTCGGGCTCGGATTTCCGATGATATTTCAGGCGATGATCAATATGGCAGTTGCGGTTGAATTATTACCTGTAACAGGGCAAACACTTCCATTGATAAGTAGTGGGGGAAGTTCGATTTGGATGACCTGTTTAGGACTTGGAATTATCATTAGTGTTACCAAAAAAGAAGAAGAAATTGCAGAAGAAAAAGAAGAGAAAGAGAGAAGGAAAGAAGCACTTCAGAGATTAATCGATAAAGAATTAGCAGAAGAAGATTTGTCTGCTGATGAAAAAATATATGAAGAGGAAGAAATGTATTCAATAGAAGACAATTCAAGAAATCCAATGAATGCAGTTTTAAATAAATAATTAAAGGATAAAATAGTTTAACAATAACTATTCAAAATATGACAAAGTATAAATTCATACTAAGCGGAGGAGGAACAGGGGGACATATTTATCCTGCAATTGCTATTGCAAACGAATTAAAATTACAATTTCCTGATGCGGAATTTCTTTTTGTAGGAGCCAAGGATAAAATGGAAATGCAGAAAGTGCCTCAGGCAGGTTATGAAATAAAAGGACTTTGGATTGCTGGTTTACAAAGAAAATTGACTTTGCAAAATTTGATGTTTCCTTTAAAGTTGGCATCAAGTTTATTAGAGTCAAGAAGAATTGTTAAAAAGTTCAGACCAAACGTGGTAATTGGAACCGGAGGTTTTGCCAGCGGACCATTGTTGCAGGCAGCAGGAGCAGCGGGAATTCCAACAGTTATTCAGGAGCAGAATTCTTTTCCCGGAATTACGAATAAATTGCTGAGTAAAAAAGCAAATGCAATATGTGTTGCATATCAGAATTTAGAGCGTTTTTTTCCTAAAGACAAAATTGTTTTAACGGGAAATCCAGTGCGTCAGGATTTAATTGATATTGCCAGCAAGCGTGATGAAGCTGTTGCTTTTTATGATTTAGATCCAAATAAAAAAACATTATTGATTTTAGGAGGAAGTTTAGGTGCCAGAAGAATCAATCAGTTAATTGAAAAAGAATTGCAAAATTTCCTTTCACAGGATGTGCAGATAATCTGGCAGTGCGGGAAATTATATTTTGAAGAGTATAAAAAATACAATCAGCCAAATGTAAAAGTGGTTGATTTTATAGAAAGAATGGATTTTGTTTATGCGGCTGCAGATGTCATAATTTCACGAGCAGGAGCTTCGTCAGTTTCGGAATTATGTATTGTTGGGAAACCGGTAATTTTTATTCCGTCTCCTAATGTGGCTGAGGATCACCAGACTAAAAATGCGCAGGCAATTGTAGATGAAAAAGGAGCAATTTTGTTGAAAGAATCTGAGCTGGAAAGCGAGTTTAGCATTGTTTTTGAAGCGCTGCTGAAAGATGAAGGAAAACAAAAACAATTGAGCGATAATATTAAGAAACTGGCAATGCCAAAAGCAACAAAGGATATTGTTGCAGAGATTGTAAAGTTAATTCGTTAAGCTGTAAGCAGTAGGCTATAGGCGGTAAGCTTTAAACCAACTGCTTAAGGAAGAAAAGAATCAAATAATAAAATATAAGTCGAAGGCTTAAAGCCTAAAGCTTAATGCTTAAAGCAGAAAAAAAATGAATTTAAATCAAATACAAAACGTTTATTTTATTGGTATTGGAGGCATCGGAATGAGTGCCCTGGCTCGCTATTTTAAATATATAGGGAAACAGGTTTCAGGTTACGATAAAACACCTTCAATGCTTACAAATGAATTAATTGAAAGCGGTATTGATATTCATTTTGAGGACAATATTAGTTTGATTCCAAGTAATTATCACGTAGAAAATACGCTGGTAATTTTTACTCCGGCTGTGCCAAAATTACATTCAGAGTGGAACTATTTTATTGAAAGAAATTACGAAATTAAAAAGCGTGCCGAGGTTTTAGGGATTATTACCAAAGACACTTTTAGTTTTGCAGTGGCCGGAACACACGGAAAAACTACAACATCAAGTATTCTTGGGCATATTTTGTATGAAAGTGGTGCTGATGTTACTGCTTTTGTGGGTGGAATTGTTGAGAACTATAATTCAAATTTAATTGGAACCGGAAAAACGGTTACAGTTGTTGAAGCTGATGAATTTGATCGTTCGTTTTTGCACCTTCATCCCAATATTGCCTGTATAACTTCTATGGATGCAGATCATTTGGATATCTACGGTACAAGTGAGGCAATTGAGGCTTCATTTGTTGAATTTGCCGAAAAAGTTGAAGATAAAAATAACTTGTTTATCACCAAAGAATTGCCTTTAGATGGGGTTCAGTGTGCTATAAACGAAGATGCAGTATATAAGGCATGTAATGTTCGAATTGAAGATGGAAGCTATGTTTTTGATGTGCAGACACCGTCAGAAATTATGAAAGATCTACATTTTGGATTACCAGGAAAACACAATTTAATGAATGGATTAATGGCTATTGCGATGGCAAAAACTTTCGGCACCCCGACCGAGTCAATTGCAAAAGCCATTGCTTCATTCAGAGGAATAAGAAGACGTTTTTCTTATCAGATTAAATCAGATAAGTTAGTTTATATAGACGATTATGCACATCATCCAACAGAAATAAATGCTGTTCATCAGGCTGTTAGAGAATTGTATCCGGGGCGAAAAGTTTTAGCTATTTTTCAGCCACATTTATTCAGCAGAACAAAAGATTTTGCTGACGGATTTGCAGCGAGTTTATCTCAGTTTGATGAAGTGTTTTTAATGGATATTTACCCTGCACGCGAGTTGCCAATGGAAGGAATTACATCGGAATGGCTGTTGGGTAAAATGACAAATTCGAACAAAAAAATTGTTGCAAAAAATGATTTATTAGCGCAAATCAAAGCCAGTGATGCGCCGATAATTGTAACAATAGGAGCTGGTGATATTGGAGAAATGGTACCATCAATTAAAAAGATGCTGAATGAAAATATTTAATTGGACAAATATTCGATTATTATTCATTTTAGGGCTTGTACTTTTTTTGTATTCGTTCGCACAACATCGAAATGGGGACAGAAAACTAAAAAAATCCATGGTCGTTTTTGTAGGAGAAAATACGCTTTTTGTGAAGCCGGAAACGGTTAATAAATTGTTGATAGAAAATAAAAGAGACGCTTCCAGTATTAGAAAAGATGAAGTAGATTTGAATAAGATAGAAAAAACCCTTGATACGCAAGACATGATTGAGAAGTCAGATGTTTTTGTAAGTATCGACGGTGTTCTAAAAGCGGTAGTAAAACAGAAGACACCAATAGCAAGAATTTATGATGGTGACCGATCTTTTTATATTGACTATGAGGGCAATAAAATGCCTTTATCAGACAATTTTACAGCGCGAGTTCCTCTTGTTTCAGGGGCAATAATTGAAAAAAATAACGAAGATTTAGCTGCTTTATTTCGCACAATTTATGACGATGCGTTTTTGAGAAAAAACATCATTGCAATTCAAATTATGCCTAATGGCAGCCTAAAAATGTTTAATCGAAACTATGATTACTTCATAGATTTTGGCAGAACGATGAATGTTGATAAGAAATTTAGAAACTATAAAGCCTTTTTTCAAAAAGCAGTTTTAGATAGTTCGTTATACAAATACAAAAAGATTGACCTTAGGTTTACGGAACAAGTAGTTTGCACAAAATAATAGAAAATGGAAAAAGATAACATTGCAGTAGGTCTAGATATTGGAACAACCAAAATAGTTGCCATGATAGGCAAGAAGAACGAGTATGGTAAGCTTGAAATTTTGGGTATTGGTAAATCCAAAAGTTTGGGTGTTGCGAGAGGAGTTGTTAACAACATCACGCAAACTATTCAATCGATTCAGCAAGCGATAATCGAAGCAGAAAATAATTCAGGTTACAAAATAAAAGATGTAGTTGTTGGTATTGCAGGACAACACATCAGAAGTATTCAGCATACAGATTACATCAGCCGTAATAATCCGGAAGAAGTAATTGGCGAAAAAGATATTCAGCTTTTAATCGATCAGGTAAATAAACTGGCGATGTTGCCGGGGGAAGAAATTATTCACGTTCTGCCACAAGAATTTAAAATCGACGGGCAGTCTGAGATTAAAGAACCAATCGGAATGTACGGCGGAAGATTAGAGTCTAGTTTTCACGTTGTAGTTGGGCAAGCATCATCGATCAGAAATGTTGGAAGATGTATTCAGAGTTCAGGAATCGAATTGTCTGGATTGACATTAGAGCCATTAGCTTCTGCAGATGCAGTTTTAAGTCAGGAAGAAAAAGAAGCTGGTGTTGCGTTAATCGATATCGGAGGCGGAACAACAGATTTAGCTATTTTTAAAGATGGAATAATTCGTCATACAGCTGTAATTCCTTTTGGAGGAAATGTAATTACAGACGATATTAAAGAAGGATGTTCGATTATCGAAAAACAAGCTGAGCTTTTAAAAATAAAATTCGGATCGGCCTGGCCAGGAGAAAATAAAGACAACGAAATTGTCTCTATTCCTGGTTTAAGAGGCAGAGAGCCAAAAGAGATTTCGCTTAAAAACTTGTCTAAAATTATTCACGCTCGTGTAGTGGAAATTGTAGAACAGGTTTTTGCAGAAATCAAAGCTTACGGACATGAAGATCCACGCAAAAAATTAATTGCAGGTATCGTTCTTACGGGTGGTGGAGCACAGCTTAAGCATATTAAGCAATTAGTGGAATATATCACTGGTATGGATACCAGAATTGGATATCCAAACGAGCATTTAGCCGGGAACTCAAGTGAAGAAATCTCCAGTCCATTATATGCAACAGCAGTAGGATTAGTGATGAACAGTATCGAAAACAGTACACAAAGTGCCGTTAGAATGGAAATTGTTAATGAGCAGCCAAAAGTGGTTTACAGAAATGTACCGCCACCGGTTCAACAACAACGATACGAAGTAGAAGAAAACTACGTTGAAAGAGTAGAAACTATCGAAGAGACCAGAGAAACCAGAGTTAATAAGGTACAAGCGGAGTCTACAGAAACAAAAATAAGAAGATCATTCTTCGATCGTTATGTCGATAAAATCAAAGATTTTTTAGACAACGCAGAATAAAATAATAAGAGAAAAGGAATTACTATTGGCCCCAAGTCAAGAGTAAAAAATGTACTAAATAAGAATTTCAAAAAACCAAAAAGATGATGAGCAACTCAGAATTTGGAAGTATTTCATTTGATTTACCAAAAAACCAGTCAAATGTTATCAAAGTAATAGGTGTAGGTGGAGGTGGTAGTAATGCTATCAACCATATGTTTAAACAAGGTATTAAAGGCGTAGATTTTATCGTTTGTAATACCGATTCGCAAGCACTACAGAACAGTTCAGTGCCTAATAAGATTCAGTTAGGTATGAATTTAACAGAAGGTCTTGGAGCAGGAGCAAATCCTGATGTAGGACAGCAGTCTGCTATTGAAAGTATTGCCGATATTGAAAAAATGTTGGATCGCGGTACTAAAATGGTATTCATTACTGCTGGTATGGGTGGAGGAACCGGTACAGGTGCTGCTCCCGTAATCGCACAATTAGCAAAAGAAAGAGAAATCTTAACAGTGGGTATCGTGACAATTCCGTTTCAGTTTGAAGGGAAAGTACGTCAGGAGCAGGCACTTTTAGGAATCGAAAAATTACGTAAACAAGTTGACTCGTTAATCGTAATTAATAATAATAAATTAAGAGAAGTTTATGGAAATCTTGGTTTCAAAGCTGGATTTTCTAAAGCAGACGAAGTTTTGGCAACAGCCTCAAGAGGTATTGCTGAAGTAATTACACACCACTATACTCAAAATATCGATTTACGTGATGCTAAAACAGTTTTGGCAAACAGTGGAACGGCTATAATGGGATCTGCGGTGTCAGAGGGTGAAAACAGAGCAAAAGATGCAATTGTGTCTGCATTGGATTCTCCATTGTTAAACGACAATAAAATTACAGGAGCCAAAAACGTATTGTTGCTTATCGTTTCTGGATCTAACGAGATAACACTTGATGAAATCGGAGAAATCAACGATCATATTCAGGCTGAAGCAGGTTACAATGCTAATATTATCATGGGAGTTGGTGAAGACGAAACTCTTGGTGAGGCTATTGCTGTAACTATTATTGCAACTGGTTTTGATGTTGAACAACAAAACGAAATCGTTAATACTGAGCCTAAAAAAATCATTCATACGTTAGAAGATGAGCAAAGAAGTGTTCATAATTTAACCAATAAACCACTTACTTCTTTTGATTTAAATGCTGAAACACCTACTGCAAAATCTGAAGAAAAAGTTGTTTTTGATTTAATGGAAGATACGGTTGCTCCCGTAGCGCAAACTCCAGTTGCTCCAGTAACAACACCAACAATCAATCAGGAAGAATTAGTGGTAATGTCTGAGTTCATTAAAAACCTTGATGTTACTTTTGAAATTGTTTCGCCAATAACAGATATTGATTTTAAAATTTCAACTCCTGAAGTGCAAACGTATCAGAAAGTGGAGCCAGTTCAACAAAGAACTTTTGAAAGAGAAGAACAAACAACTTTTTCATTTGATTTGCCTCTTTTCAGATCAGAGCCTGAAGTTAAAAAAGAACCGGTTGCTGAGCAGGAAAAGAAAATTTTGTTTGAATTATCAAACGAAACACGTAATATTAAAGTAAATGATCCGGTTTCATTTGTACCGGTAACAGAACTTTCTGATAACGGAATTATCAAATATTCGTTAGAAGAATATATGGAAGTAGAGAATGATTTAATGGCTTCAAAACCGGTTGAAAAAGTAATCGAGGATGTTGTTCCTGAGGAATTAAATATTACTTTGAAATCAAGAGCTGATTTTGCAAGTCAGGCAGATTTTACAACAACTTCTGAAGTTTCTCCGATGGAATTGACAATTGAAGAAACATTGCGTTTAAGAGCTGAAGAAAGAAGAAAAAAACTAAAAGAATTTAATTATAAATTCCATAATAATGTTTCAAGAATTGACGAGTTGGAAAAAGAGCCAGCTTACAAAAGACTAGGAATAGATTTGTCTAATTCTCAGTCAAATAACAACAATTCGAGAATTTCGGTAGGAACAGATAGTAATAACGATTTACAATTGCGCTCAAATAATTCATTTTTGCACGACAACGTAGATTAATTTTGCAATCATAATATTAGGGTAACCCGAAAATTGGATTTAATTTTCGGGTTATTTTTTTTATCTTCGCACAGAATTTAGAAATTTGACTTCTTTAATAGGTTTTTAAAGTGAATCTTATTGTTGGTTTGAGTCTATTCGGCTTCGATCAGAATAAATTAGTCAAGAACAAATTCCAAATTAATATAGCAATAGATAAGCATAGCTTATTCAAATAAAAAATAAAAGATGAGTTTACAAACACAAATCATGGAAGAGATTAAAACTGCCATGAAAGCAAAAGATACTGTAGCGTTAGAATCTTTAAGAGCAATTAAATCGGAATTATTATTAGCTTCAACAGCTTCAGGATCTAAAGAAGATTTATCTGAAGATGAAGAAATAAAATTACTTCAAAGATTAGTAAAAACACGTAAGGAGAGCGCAAGAATCTTTACAGAGCAAAATCGTCCTGATTTAGCTGAACCAGAATTGGCTCAGGTTGCAGTTATCGAGAAGTTTTTACCAGCGCAGTTAAGCGAAGAAGAAGTAGAAGCTGTGATTGCAAAAATCATTGCAGAAACAGGTGCTTCCGGAATTGCATCAATGGGTAAAGTAATGGGATTAGCATCTGCTCAATTAGGAGGAACTGCTGAAGGAAAAACCATTTCTACAATTGTGAAAAAACTATTATCATAAAATCACAATAATATAAATTCCAAATTTCAGGTTTAGCATTGGAATTTGGAATTTAAAAAATTGAAATTTAAATAAACTGACCTCGTAGTTCAACTGGATAGAATATCAGATTTCGGCTCTGAGGGTTGGGGGTTCGAACCCCTCCGGGGTCACTATAAAAATTGAAAGCCTGCAAAGTGTATATTTTGCAGGCTTTTTTTTTATGGTTCGAAAATCCTTAGTGATTTCTTTAATTTTACAAAGTCTCAATGTTTGCAAGTACTTTTGGTTCGAATCCCATCAAGGATTTTGTTTTTTCTGCATCGATTATCTAGTTAAAATCATTCTTAGATTCGTCTCTTTTTTAAGTTCAAAGTCACGATTAACGTCTTGGTACTACAGTGGGTTTGGCACTAAATTAAGCCCATTATTATGACTTGTCAAATCATCCAAACACAAAACCATTTTTCCATTAAGCTTATTGCCTAAATCCGTAGTAGCTGTTGGGTGCTGTTTTTTATTCTTTCGTAAATTTAATTTGTTCACCGCCTTGAGATAAAATCATTGTCTTGTCTATCGGATTAAATTCAAATTTCGCTCCTGCTTGGTCAAACTTAAATTTGTCTTTTTCTGTTGCTTCAAGAGAGAATGCTGGCTGTCCTGTGCCTTGTGCGATTAAAGCGTTTCCATCTTTTGTAAATGTAATTTTTAATGGAATTTCTTTGGAAGCATAAACGCCCAAATATTTATTAAAATCTTCCGAAGTCAAGTTGTATGTTGTGAAGACAGGTATATCGTAAGGTTTGCCGTAAATTGCACTTAAAACAGTAATAGAAATATCATCCATATTTAACTTTGTTCCGTTTGTAATTAAAGCATACGAAATTTTGTCGTCTGCGAAATGAGAATAAACTGAACTAAAGCCATCAATTCCGCCTCTGTGTCCATAGCCGATCTTGTCATGGAAAGGCATTTGAAACAGACCAATTCCGTAACCATCTTTAACGGATTTCATTATTTCAAGACTTTCAGGTTTTAAAAGTTTTCCTCCAAACAAGGCGTCTGCGAATTTTGTCAAATCACTTGGCGTGGAAATTATTGCCCCTGCACCTAATGGAATTGTAAAGTCGGTTTCGGTCACTGCCTTCCAGGTTCCTGTGAAGTTGTATGATTTGCATTCATTGTTGTTTGTATTGATTTTTCCAAAAACATACGTATTTGTCAAACCAAGAGGCTTTGCAATATATTTTTGCAATAAATCAGAATACGATTTTGAAAAAGTTGTTTCTAGAATGTAAGTCAAAAGCACAAAGTTTGAATTGCTGTACTCTGCTTTGCTGTCCGGCTCGAAATCGCTGCCTCCTTTTGCTATAATTTCAAGCATTTCTTTTTCTGTTTTTGGCTGTGTGTTCCAAGTTAGATATTCATTGTCATCTGTGAAATTGTGTATCCCGCTTCTATGGCTAAGCAACTGTTTTATAGATATTTTATCTGCGTTTTTTATTGTTGGAAACCATTTGTAAATAGTTTGGGTTAAGTCCAGTTTTTTTTCTTCAGTTGCTTTTAAAATCAAAACTGCTGTGAATGATTTAGAAATTGAACCAATTCTGTATTTTGAATTTTTGGTTGCTTTAATGTTTTTTTCAACGTCTGCAAATCCAATTGATTTTGTGTAAATGATCTCACCATTTTGTGAAATTGCTACACTTCCCATAAACTTGTCGTTTTCTTCAAGTGCATTGAAGTAATTGTCTAATTTTGCTGTGTAATTTGTTTGAGCAAATCCGATTTGACATAATGTCAAAAGTAGTACTGTTGTTAAGATTGTCTTTTTCATTATTGACTTGTTTTTATCGTTTACGGGGTGCTATGTCTGACAAATGTCAGTATTTACTTGTTTTCAAAAATAGTTTTTTTATTTTATAAACCACCAAGCGGACTTTTATTTGTTGAATACTTTTCGTATTAAAATTAATATGAATTTCGTTGCTCTTGCTACTTTGATGAATTACGGGAACTTGACTTTAACTAATAATGATATTAAATTCAAATAGCAAAATTACGCATCACCCAAAATCTTTAAATCTTCTAGCAAATGGTTCGAATTCTGTACTGTTAAGGTTACTGTAGAAAAAAAGCCTAAGAATATTGATTATCAGGCTTTTTTTGTGGCTAGAATTCCTTTGTTTTTTATTGGAATAAATAGTAAAACAGAATTTGGTAAATAAATCATTTTAAAAATAAGATTATTTCAAATTATAATTATAGGTTTACAGGTATTTCTGCCAAGAGAAGATATCAGCTTTATTTAAATAATGGACAACACAATAAATTATTATCCAACTAAAAGTAAACTAATTTTTATAGACGATTTGCATGCTTTGCAGTATGGAGTTTATTATAATGCTCTGCCTTTCACCGGAATCAGAGAAACTATCACCGCTAAAGAATATAGGAGAAAAACTTTTGTAGATCGAAGATCACATGGAATAGAATTTACAAAATGTGAAAATTTTTTCACGGTTATTGTACACTTATGCGATCAAAGCAGATATACTTTTCAGATTTTCAAAAGAAATCCTCAAGAATCTGATTTTGATTTTCATACAGCATATGATTTAGATACCTTAGAACTTATAATGGACTATAAGCCAATTGAGAATGGTAAAAGGCGTCATTATGAAGGATATCAATTTACTCGAGAAGATCTTGATTATAATAATATAATAATGCGCAATTCTGACGTTTTGCAGATTTATATTGATAACAGGGAAACTTTTTATAATATGGGTTTATTTGTACACTCTTATTCGTATTCAAATAACCCTTTTGATCTTACTCGGGAATTAAACGAAGCGCGAATAGGAAAAGCGGTATATGCTTATGTAGTTCAGGAAAGTATGAATGAAACATTAGGATATACAGTTGAAGATGATTTTATGGAAAAATATGTTTTTCAAAATGAAATTGCTGAAAAAATTATCAAGGTGGACCAAATTCAGTATCCAATAAAATATATCGCGGGTGTTAGTGTGGCATACAATGACGTCGAACAAAAAATGGTTTCAGCAGTAGTAATAATGGATGTTGAAACGCAGGAAATTGTTGACCAGGCATTTTCTGAAACAGAAGATGTTACATTACATGTTCCTGATTTATTTGCGTATAATGAAGTCCCTTCAGTCATAAAAGCATTTGAAAAACTTAATATAAAACCCCAATTAATTTTTTGTGATGGGCATGGTATTGAGCACCCTAGAAATGCCGGATTAGCTACTCATTTGGGAATTGAATTAGATATTCCAACAATTGGATGTCCAAAGAAAAGGCTTGTTGCATATTATGAAAAAACTAATTTAGGAGATTTTAGAGGAGATAGCGAAGAACTATGGTTTGATGATAAGATTGTGGGCAAAGCATTACGAACTCAGGAGAACAGTAATCCGCTTTATGTATCTATTGGACATAGAATAAGTTTAGAAACGGCAATTGACTGGGTTTTAAAAATAACTCCCAATACTCGAATTCCTATTGTTGTGCAAGAGGCTATTAATATAACAGAACAACTTCTGCCGCAAAGAATTAGATATGATTTTCTGGATGATGAGGAAAACAAATATGGAATATTAATATAAAACTCCTTAGCTATTTTTTAATCATAGTCCGTTAGAATCAATTTTAAACAATTTGATTTAAAAGCAATAAGTTATGATCTATAGTAACCGGTTCTTTGATCACTATAATCCAAAAAAGTAAATAACAAAGAGGCTCTATTTTTCCTTTTTTACAAGTATAAATTTAGTTATTGCTCTTAAAAACGAAATTGTTAATTTCTACAATATCTTTAACTTCTGTTTCAAATAAAAATTTTGAGTACAAAGGGTTTTCTTTAGATACATCGACTCTATAAAATTTATTTAAAATGTCATTTTCATCCAGGTCACTATTATTTCTGTTTTCTTAATTTTAATAAATTAATTGCTTCAGCTATTTTAGCATCACTTATGAGCTTTGTTTCCTTGTTTTTTGAAATAGAATTTAAAAAATCTAACGGTAATTCAATAGATACAGTATCAACATAAAAATAAAGATAACTAGGCCAGATCCAATATCCATCTGTTAAGTAACTAACTCCTCCAATTATAGAATTATCATCTTTTATTAATGAATGTACTATGTGCATTGTAACAGCAATTGGAGTTCCGTTTTTCAGATAATTAAGAATTTTTTCTTTGTCATGGTAATTAAATCCAGTTTTATAATCATGAAATCTCTTATCACTTAATTCGTGATTATATTCTTTAATGACACCAATTAATTCCATATATTTTTATGCAGTAGATTAATAGTTTTTTATTTCTCAGATCGTTTAATAAAGTTTTTAATTAAAACAAAAACTGAAAACAAAAAAACAATTATATAAATAATAGCCAGTGCAGGTTTCTCAAATTTTAGATTCTCAAAATCGAACTGTTTAAACAAAGTGACGCCTAAAATGATTGCGATAACCCAAAAAGCAAATAATAAAGGTTTTTTATTTTCCATGTTTTTAATGTTTTACGAGTGTAACTTATAGCTTATTTTTAATATATGTGATTTTTACTACTAACGAATATAGGAAATAATATGAAATTTTTATTGGGTCAAAATTTTAAAAGAGCGCTTTTTTAGTTTTTGTTACGCTATTTGTTTTTCTTTTGTTGTTTACATTATTTGAAGTCCATGAACTGGAGCATAAGATAAATTACTTTTTTACTTAAGCTCTGTGAAGTATTAGGCAGTTTTGCATTTGCATCACAAATTTTAGTAATTCATGGTGTTAAGAAAATAACTTAAAGACAGATTATATTGAAAATGCAAAAAGGTTTAATCAGTCATAATGTGCTGATTAAACCTTTTTTGCCTTGAATTAAGATGAGTATTTTAAATCGCGATTTCTGCTAAATTCTGATTCTCTTTTATTTTTCCTAACTGAATAGTTTGCAGTTTTCTTTCGGTTACACCATTTTTAGTGATGTAGATTTCAACCATAACAGTTGTAGGTCCGTTTTCTGTTAGTGCACTTTCGCCATAATAATTTGTTTTAATAATGTAGTTGCCTTTTACAGCGTTTCTCAGTAAATATTGTTCAGGACCATAACCCTGAGTAAAATCTTTAGAGAAACGTGCACCAATCTGAGTATCTCTATGTCCGTAATAGCATTCTTCATCTGTAGGTTCTATAACATGCAGATCAATATCAGTATCCATTTGATTCCAGTTTAAGATGATTCTCACATCAACCGGCATTTTGTTTAAATATTTTTTATCCAGTTTGTCAGTTTTGATTTCTTTGTGCTGTTGCATCATTCTGTTCAAATCCATCAAAATAATGTCTTCAACACCAGAATATTGTCCGCTCATTTCTCCATAATAATTTACTTCCAATGCCTTAATCAATTCATCAAAACCGGCCTGATATTGTTTGTTATCTTCCAGAGTTAAACCTAAATCTCTGTGCGCCTGTGGTTCCTGTTCTCTCCATTTTGCCACTTGTTTTGCTGCAAATAGAGCATCTTCATAAGCTTCCCATTGGCGTAGTAAATAAGTTAATGATTTGTACAACTGATGGTTTTCTAATCCTAAATCGGCAATATTACTTAACACAAGCAATGCTTTTTCTTTATCGCCATTATCATAGAAATGATTGGCAACATCAAAATAAAAACTTGGATTATTAACCTGATCATTTCTTAACTCCAGATACAATGCATACTTTTTATCTTTTGGCGCATTAGCCAAAGCTTTAAGATAAACACGATCCGGATTCCATTTGTTGATTTTAGTTTTATCGGCACTAAAATAACCGACGTTAGCATCATTCAGTTCAAGATTATCATCTTTTTTATCTTTATTCTTAGCATTGTCATCAGAAGAAACATTAGCATCAGAAATGGCTACTCCGGCAACTTGTCCAGCCAAAGCTTTTTGAGCATTCATCACTGGAGCAGCTATGCTTTCTGCTCTTACCATTGTGACAGATGCTGATACGCTTCTTTTCACTGTTCGCTGATCACTTTCGTCTTCTTCTTCACGTTGATCGCGACTTACTCCGTATGCAGTAACAACTACCGATTCTAATTGGGCGCCAGATTCTTCAATTAATGTAATGTTGTAATTTCGAGCTCTTCCAATTGTAATTTCCTGAGTTTTCGTTCCAATAAAAGAAATTACCAATTTTTCGCCAGAAACTGCATCAATTCCAAATCTTCCGTCAAAATCGGCCGTGGTGCTGCGACGAGTACCTTTGATAGTAATAGTGGCTCCGGGCACTGGTTGTCCATCAGAAGCGAAATGTACAGTACCACGTATACTGCCTGTAATTGGCGGTGTGTTGTTTGTGTCTGTTTTGACTTTTTTTAGTTTTGGAGCGGCATATTTTGTATCTGTATTCCACCAGGTTAAAAGCTGTTCGTAATAGCTCGCAACATTTTCCCAATTGCTGTATTTTTTAGCTTTTGCAGCTTCAATTTGTTGTTTCATTGCCTTGTCAAATTCCTCTCTTAATTCAGCTGGCGGAACAATTTCGTACTGAATATAATCGTGCAGACTTTCCAATACAATTAATGAGGTGTTTTGCGTTGCGATACCATATTTTTTCCCCAGTCTTTCAATTTCATCCTCATTGTCTTTATATTGAATTTCAAGATTGGCAATTTTCTTTTGTGCCCAAAGTTTTTCAATGTTAACTTCATTTGAAGTTGAATTGGAAGCCTGAATATGAATTGTTTTTTCTAAAACAGGTTTTTCGTCATAACCAAAAAGCAATACAACATCATTCGTGTTTTTTAATGAAATTCCGGCAACACTAAAACTTCCTGAAACAGGTGTACCTGCCATTGGATATAAATCGGTTACCATATAATTTTCTTTTATACCTAAAAACTTCAGGCTTTGGTACATCAATTTATCAGAAGCTTCAGTCGCTTTAAGCTGATTCAAATTAATGAAAGTTCCGCCAGTTTTTATCGCATTAAAATTCAGAAAAGCATAATCAGATGAAATAGAGGAACTTATTGTATAGATAGGTTTTTTTGTATTTGTAAAAATGTTACTGCTTAATGAAGACAATCCATCAGTGAAAAATAAATATTCATCATGAACCGGAAGTTTGATTTTAGAAAAACGGGTTCCACCATCATAAACAACAGTTTCTAAAGCCAGTTTTAAAGCAGTCCAATCTCCGTTTTTAATGGTATAAGTGTTTTTCTTTTCAAAATTATAACCGGCAAAATACAAGTTGACTTCAACATTTTTTAAGGTGCTAAAATAGGTATCCAGCAATTGCAATTCTTTTTTAAGATTACGGTTTTTGCAACTTAAAGATACATCCCAGATTAAGCCAATTGAATTTGGATTTTTCTTAAGTATTTTGGGATTATCCAAAATTGTATTTGCATAAAAGTAATGCTGATTATCTTTGCTTTGTACCACAACACCAGGTATCTCTGCGCGAATTGGAATAATAATCTGTAACTTATCATTTAGCAAATAATTTTCTTTCTTTACGGAAGTTACATACGATTGATTGCTGTTTTCGAATGTTAAAACACCTTCGGTAGTAGAAATAGAAGGTTCGCCAATAGCGCCAAGAACAGCGACATTCAAATCAAATAAATCTAATTTTCCGGAATAGCTGCTTAACATTTGATACGATAAATGGGTCGCATCAAAACTGCTCAGCTCCTGTTCGTAGCCAATAATTACAATACGTTCCTTATTGGGCATTAAAGGATAAATTCGGGTTTTAAAATTATTTCCTTCTACTTTTTCAAGTAGTCCCGGATCAACTCGTCTGTGTTCCACAGCTTCAAAAACCTGTTTCCCTTTATTTTTATTTACAGGAACAGCTTCGCGCATTTTTCCGTTAATATCAATTGCATATCTTGAAACTGAAACACCTTCAGGAAGCGGAAACAGTAATTCGGCTTCCATTTGTCGATTTGTACCGTTAAAAAAGTGCATTTCGGTTGTGGTATACGCAATATTGCCCACAATTTTTACTGAAACTTTAAGCTGATTCAGACGTACCAATGCCGAATCTTTGCCTTTTACATTTAATTTTGGGCTTTGAGCCTGAGTAAAAAGGCCAATACAGAATAGCGAGATTAGAAAAATGTTTTTCATAAAATACAAATTTTAGTTTTTTAGCAAAGGGGCTATACAACTATAGAGTTTGTATTTTACAGAAAGGTTGGGAAGAGCTAGTAAAAAAGTTTTTCAGATTTATTTTGTTTGGATTAATTAATTTATTTTTAGGTTTTTAAAGCGGAATTAAATTTTCTATTTTTTAAACTTCTAAAATCCTTAAAGAGGATTTTAGAAGTTATTGAGACACTGATTTTCTAAAAATAAACTCTTAGTATATTAATTGGTGTTTTCTAAAAAAGTATCAATATAATGTACAACTAGATTTATATGCTCATGATGAGGAGCATGTCCTGTTTGCGGTAAAACAATAAGTTGTGTTGTAGGCAATTGTCGTGTTAAAGGATACCAGTTTTCGGCAGCAAAACTAATATCGTGATCTCCGGAAATTACTAAAATAGGAGTTTTGGTTTTTTTAAGCTGTTCTTTAAAATTATCTTTGTCCTCTGCGGCATTTTCACCACCTTTAAAATACAATTGAAAAACTTCCATTGTCGATGGAATTTTAGAAATATCAATTCTTTTGGCAATTCGGTCATGTGAGGCTTTAGCAGCTTTTTTGCTGGCCTCAGACAAAGGTTCGAAGAAAAGTACGATCTCATCATCAAAATCATTAATTGGTTTTAAGGCCCGATCAAGAAAAGCTTGTTCAAGCGGAACCACTCTTTTGCCCGGAGGCCCTGTTCCTAACAAAACTGTTTGAGTAACTAGTTCTGGAAATAATAATGTTGCGGCCTGCGTCACCAATCCGCCATAGGACCAGCCCATGAAAACAGCTTTTTTAATTTTTAGAAAATCAGCAAGATCCTTTACGTCTTTGGCTACTTCTTTAATAGCTGTTGGCAGCATTCCTGTCGAATATCCAATTCCTGAATAATCAAAAGTGATCACTCTGTATTTCTCGGCAAGTAAATCCAAAAATAGCGGATCCCAGGTATCGATTGTTCCTCTAAAACGGTTAATTAAAATAATCGGATTTCCTTCGCCTATAGATCGATAAGCAATTTTTCTGCCTGGTAAATCAGCAAACTTGGTTTCTACGTTTAAAGCGTTTGTTTTCTGTACATTCATAATAGATTAATTTATTGCAAACATCAAAGGATAAATTGATTTTAGATCTTCCTATTTTTGAGTTTCGGTTATTAATAAGTAAAATGAGAACGTTTTTAAAAACTTTTATTCTTCTAATATTTTTTCAGTATCTACAGCATTATTTTCCTGATATAATTTTTGCCCTATTTTGCCCTGATCGCCTAAAGCCCGGCCCTTTATGAGCCATGCAATTCCAAAAGCAAAAAGAGCAATTGCTTCAAAAACTAAGGTTGAAAAGGAAAAAAGTTTTAAATATCCGGAAACAGGAACCATAATTAAAGCTCCAAGAATTAAATAACCACAGACTTTATATATATTATTTTCGTTTAAAATGCTTTTTGGAGCTCCCGTTTCGTTTGCCTGACCAATTGTAAAAACATTTATAGCAAGCAAAGCTAAAATCAAAAAGAAAATACCGGCAAAGCCATAATGAAGCCAACCCAGCCAATTTTGTGTTGATGGAATAAAAGTGTAAATTTTTTGTGAAATGTCTGTCGGATTTGTGGGAACGAGTGCAACGCCAATAGCCATAATTCCGGCAATATTAGTGAGTAGATTGTCGTTTTTCCAGACAGAAGTATTTCCGTGACCTTTATACCGAATCAGAAATAGCCCTACAGCGCATAAAGTTCCGGTAAAGATTTCTCTTAAATTGGTATAATAATAATCACTTATAGAAGGTTGTACCTGGGTTTGAAAAAAAGAAATTAAAGAAAATCCAACCAAAAGAATGGGCAGACTTATACCCAAATACCCAATTGCACGTCTTATGCGTCTGTAGGTGAAAATATCATAATTTTCAATTTTGATTTCTTTTTTATCCATCCTTTCAACATTGCATTTGTAGAAGGATAAAGTTAATGAAATAATGTAACTATCTGAAGGTTAATTGATAGTGAATTATTTTAAGTAGTTTTATTTTCTGGAAAATAGATTCTCTACTACCCAGGCTGGTCCAATTAATAAAAACTGAAGATCTTTTAAGAACGAAGGTTTTTTACCTTCGATATTATGACCGTAAAATTGTCCGATCCATGCGATTATAAAAACACCAATAGAAAATATCCATAATGGAACAAACTGACCGATATAATAATTTACAATCAGACAAATTGCAGAGAAAATAGCAATTTTAATCGCCATAGCAAGTGACAGTCTAATATAAAAAACAAGAACTAAAAGCAGGACAACAAAAGCCCAGTTTTCGATAATTGGCGCATTTAATTTTAGAGAATCAGAAATAATACCACTTGGAATGCTCATTAATAAGCCCACAATCGAAAAGAAAATCGCCGGAACACAAATATAGTGTATCGCTTTATTTGTTGGATTCTGATGACTTACGGCATATTCTGCGAACCATTGGTCTAATGTTCTCATTTTTTTGGTTTTAAGGTTAGTTACGTAAATCTAATAAAATTTCTTTTAGGTTTGACTGAGTACATTTGTACAATCCTTTTTTTTAAACCCTAAAAATAAGGATTGCACAAAAGGAATACAAATCAAAAGAAAGCTATCAAATCTGTTCCCGATAGCTATTGGGACTACCTGAAACTAAACAGATTTTTCATGTTGCTGATTATACTCAAAAATACTGTCCCATAATTGATCAATTTGAATAAGTGCCCGGGTTAACGGAAGAACGCTCCATTTTCCGTTTGTTTCTATTCCTAAGCCTATGTTTTTTAGTTTCAATAAAGCATCATTAACATCAAAATCCAAATCGGTTTTTAATTGGGTTTTAAACCAGGATTCGATTTGAGAATCAAGTTCATTGGCTGTTAATGGCTTTTCACTTTGATATAAAAAAGTATAAGCCAGTATGGTTTCTTTTAGAACCTCTTCTTCAGAAGAGTTCAACAGCGAATAAAATGCACCACTATTATTACCAAGATTCTTAAAATACAAGCTGTCTGAAAGCATTTTAGAATATCTGATCTTTTTATTTATAAAGTTGTTATACTGACGAAAGCAATAGGCAGACAAAATCCCCAGAGCTATTAGTCCTTGATTTAAGGAGGTTTTACTGTTTAGTAAATCTATAGTTTCTCCGGTTTGATACGCCTGATACATATTAATTAAAGCCGGAATTACCTTGGCACTCAATAATGAAAGCCCTCCAAAAATTCCCGGAACCCAAAGCAGCATTTTGTCTTTAATAGACATTTTAGGAATCGCATTTGGGAAAATCGTTTCGAGATCATTTTTAGGAACACGCTTAAAGATTTTCAATGCAATAGAACCCGGATCGATTGGCATTTTACCTAATTTGACTTTCTTCTCATGTAGAAATTCGGCATCGCTGTAATTGAGGTAAATAAGTACACGATCATAATATTCGATTTCAACTTCTCTTTTCCAGAAAAAATATTTTTTAACCTTTTCCTTTGCTTTATGATGACCCCGGGCATAAACCTCAAAATCCTTGAAGGCATTAAAATCAATTGCGAGATTCAAACCAATCAAATCAGATTCTTTAAATGCCGATGTTAAAGTCTCCTGATCAATTCTGTAATAATTTCCACGTTCTAAAACCGTGAGTAAAGTTTCTTTAAAAATAGAGAAATTACTTTTGCCTATAAATCGTTTACGTTCTTTTTCGCTCAAATCCGGATCGAATAGAGCATAGTTTTGCTTTAGGTTTCGGTTGAGATTAAAAGATTCGTAATGAAAATAATGTTCGATAATATCGAAAAGTTTTTTAAAATCGGCTGCTTTTTCAGGATTCTTAGCAAAAGCTGCCAATTGTTTCTCAAGTAAAAATTCTTTATTAAACGGAATATAATGTTCTAGAATCATGTCAATTTCTGGGCTTTAATATCGTGGCATTTACGGGATGCAAAAGTACCTTTTTTTTTGAGATGCAAAGTGGTAAAAGGAGAAAGGAGCAAAGGTTTATTTTGCCATTTTGATCTAAAAATATAGTGTAGTAAACTCAAAAAAAATGCAAATAGAACATTTGAAGATTTATGCCTGTGGAGTTCGATTTTAAAAATAAAAAGTGAGATTTCGAAATCGGTTCCAGCGATTTGAAATCCCACTTTTTGTTCCAAAAAAAAAGTGACAAAATTTATACTGTTTCCTTGCAGAAACAATATTCTAATTAAAAACTATTCATTGCAATTTTACCACTAAATAAAATGGCAGCGATACGTATTTATACCTGTTTTTGCTTTTTTTTAAGAGGTTCAAAGAGACAAAGGTTCTAATGCTTTTGCCTGCCAACTGAGGAATTGCAAAAGAGTTGATTTTGAAAATCTTCTTTTTTTAATTGAGTTTCGTTTTTTTTAATTCGATTATTCCCTGAATGTATTTTATTAATTCATCTTTATTTACAGAAAAATGAGCTTTTTCTTCTTGTGTGTTTAAGTATAAATTGGCAATATTTTCTGCATCCATATTTTGAGTTAAATATAGGTTTTCGGCATATTTAATAAGATTGTCTACAAAAAGTTCCCTTTGCTTTCCCTTTGCTATGGTTTCAGGATCGCCATTTTTTATTTTTTCGACTTCCAGATCGGGTAAATCGATCGTAAGATAGGTGCAGTCTACAGCAACTTTTGAGAGCATTTCTTTGGTTGTTTTTCCGGTAGCATTGCAATAAGCACAAGGTGCAGGAACCCATTTTAATTGTTTGTTTAATCGACTAATATCTTCCCAGTCAACAAATCCTTTTCCAAGACATCTGGGACACACTATCCCTGATCTTCTAAATAAATTAAAAATACGCATCGTTTAAAAATAATGTTTGGGGTTTCATTACGGTACGAATTTAATTATTTAAGTAAGAAAAGTTATTTGAATAAACGTTTTTTTTTAATTAAAAAACGAATTGATATATATTTAGACCTAATTATAATAATGATTTTTAATTTCTAAAAAGGATAATCTTTTATAGTATTTTTTGAGATAAATATAATGTGCCATTATTCATCTTTTATCAAACTATGAAGTTGTTTAAGTATTTTAAATAGAAAGAATTTACTGATGATTTAATTTTGGTTCTGAAAGTTTTTGCTTAATTTTAAAAAATTAAATGCCACGAGCTTTTTTAAGAAAAAGAGTTAAATGAATAGTTATGGTTGTCGAAGTTTTTAAAACAAATGTCCAGAAAGAATCAGATAAAAATTATATCATTGCCGTTATACAAACTCAATTTCCGGATTATAAAATAAATTTTGATCTGGAAGATTGCGATAAAATATTAAGGGTTGAAGGTATTGACCTGCAATGTGACAATATAATTGATTACGTAAATTGTTTAGGCTACACCTGTGTGAGATTAGATTAAGTTACATTTTCGTTGATTGTTGAAAATCAGGTGTAAGTACGTAGTTGTATTTCCTTTTTTGTGAGTACTTTGCATGCCAATTTCGTTTAATAATTAATAAATAAGATGATTAGTTTTATACTTTTGGTTTTTATTTTACTTTTAGAACAGTTAGGTTAATTCAGGGACTTAACTCTTGTATCCTTCTTTAGTGCTTATCAGTTGCAGGGAGGTTTGTTCTTATTTTGCACATTATTTTTTTAATTTTGTGCTCTATGAAAAAAACGTTCCAACTATTTGATTTTACTCAAAAAGTCAATTACAAAAATGAAATTTTAGCGGGTTTAACAGTAGCAATGACTATGATTCCGGAATCTTTGTCGTTTGCTATTTTGGCCGGATTTCCGCCTTTGGTTGGTTTGTATGCTGCATTTATTGCCGGATTAGTTACGGCTATTTTTGGAGGAAGACCAGGAATGATTTCGGGAGGAGCGGGAGCAACTGTAATTGTTTTGATTGCTTTAATGAAATCGCATGGTATAGAGTATGTTTTTGCAGCCGTCGCTTTAGGCGGAATTGTTCAAATCTGCATCGGACTTTTTAAACTCGGGAAGTTTATACGTTTAGTTCCTCATCCTGTAATGTTTGGTTTTGTAAACGGACTGGCTGTTGTCATTTTCATGTCGCAATTGGAGCAGTTTAAAACTATTGTAAATGGACAGGTTTTGTGGCTTCAGGGAACGCCTTTGTATATCATGTTGGGGCTTGTAGCGTTGACCGTAGCAATTGTTTTGCTTTTTCCAAAAATTACAAAAGCAGTTCCAGCTTCTTTAGTAGCCATTATGATTGTTTTTGCATTGGTAATTGTGTTTAATATTGAAACCAAAACAGTTGAAGATATTGCGTCTGTACAAGGAGGATTTCCTCCTTTTCATATTCCGAATATTCCATTTTCTTTTGAGACTTTAAAAGTAATATTCCCTTATTCGGTCATTGTTGCAGCTGTTGGTCTGACTGAAGGTTTGCTTACACTGAATCTGGTTGATGAAATTACTGGAACAAGAGGGAACAGCAATAGAGAATGTATCGCACAAGGAAGTTCAAATATCTTAAACGGCTTTTTTTACGGAATGGGTGGCTGTCCGATGATTGCACAAACATTGGTGAATCTAGGAGCTGGATCACGAGCCAGACTTTCGGGAATTATCGCTGCGCTGACTATTTTATTGATTATTCTTTTTGGAGCTCCTGTAATTGGAAAACTGCCAATGGCTGCCTTAGTTGGAGTTATGATGATGGTGGCCATTACAACTTTTGAATGGGCAAGTTTCAGGATTATTAATAAAATGCCAAGACATGATATTTTTGTGGGGATTCTGGTAGCTGTAATTACAATTGTATTGCATAATCTGGCTTTGGCGGTTTTAATTGGTGTAATTATTTCAGCTCTGGTTTTTGCCTGGGAAAGTGCTAAAAGGATTCGTGCAAGAAATTTTATAGATGAAAACGGAATAAAGCATTACGAAATTTATGGGCCGTTATTCTTTGGTTCAACCGCCACTTTTTTAGAAAAATTTGATATTCAGAATGATCCTGATCATATTATAATAGATTTTAAAGAAAGCCGTGTTTCTGATATGTCAGCGATTGAAGCTTTAAATAATCTGACTAAAAAATACAATCAGTTAAACAAAAAAGTTGAGCTGCAACATTTAAGTGCCGATTGCAGACAATTGCTAAAAAATGCTGATGCGGTTATAAATGTTAATGTTATTGAAGATCCGACTTATAAGGTGGTTAGTTAATTTGATAATGTGGAAATGTGCCAATTTGATAATTAGAATTGAAATTAATTTGCTTCGACAGACCCGACAGGTTTTTAAAACCTGTCGGGTTTATTGTTTGTGTTGAATTGTTTCAATTCAAAAATTATCTAATTATCAAATTGGCACATTTTCTAATTTCTTAATTAGCCAACATCGATTTTACATCGCTCAGTTTTCCGTCAATTTTACCAATTTGTAAACCTAGGATATGAGCAATTAAAGGATAAACGGAAACATTCTGGAATGTTTTTACTTTTTTATTGATTTTAAATGCGGGACCTTTTGCATAAAAGATCGCGTGCATATCTTTTTCATTGTTGTCATAACCGTGTGTTCCACCTTTTATATGAGTGCTTTCTTTGCTTACCAAACTCCATCCTTTATCGGCTTCAATAACAAAATCATGCACACGCGGATTTGTTCCGTAATGTAATCTTTCAGGAACCTCAGTTGATTTCCAGAATTTAATGTGCGGTACTTTTTTTAGAGCATTAGCAATTGAATCCTGATAGCCGGGTTTTGCCTGTAAACTCATAATGGGGTTAATTACATCTTTGTAACCCAGCCATTCCGGGTTTAAATAATCTAAAACGGCTACTTTTTTATCATTACTGATATTAGCCATTCCGTGATCTGAAACGATGATTAAATTGATTTGTTTTCCGATAGGTAATTGATCTAATTTTCGAGATATTTCACCCATTATAGAATCCATTTTGATGACCATTTTTTTATTTTCAGGAGAAAGTGGGCCAAAATTATGACCAGTATGATCTGGTTCATCAAAATATAAAGTGACTAAATGCGGGCGCTGTTTTTCTGGAAGCGTTAGCCATTTCATAACCGTATCGATTCTAGCGCCGTAGGGAATTTTGCCATCGTAATTTTTGAAATAACTTGGATTTCTTTTGTCAATATCAGAACCTGGCCAAAAGAAAGAAGCGGTTTTTACACCTTGCTGTTCGGCTAAATTCCAAATTGGATTCCCGCCATAAAAGCGCGAATCGTTTTTTGCATTGCTTGATAATGAGAAAGATTCATTTAAAGCTGCGTCATAAAAAACGTTATTGATAATCCCGTGATGATCCGGATAAAGTCCCGTTACGATAGAATAATGATTTGGAAAGGTTTTACTCGGATAAGATGGTTTCATTGATTTGGCATGAACGCCTTCTTTTTCAATTTGCTTTAAATTTGGAAGATTGAATTGTTTGCCATAATCCCAGCGAAAGCCATCCATAGAAACTAAAACTACATAATTGTCTTTGCTATTTTGGGCTTGTAAAAAAGTAGTAAGAAGTAAGAATGTAAAAGATAAAAGGTGAGTTCTGAATTTTCTCATTGTGCAATTTTAAATAGAACCGCAAAGGTAGAAATAACAGATTTTTTAAAGAAAAAGAGAATGTTAAATAAAAAAGTTTGCCACGACACGAGCGATAGCGAACTGACGAAGTAATTACACGAATTTCCACGAATTCTTTTTTTTCTTTGCGAATATTTTTAGCCACAGATTAAAGGATTATAAAGATTAAAATCAGTGAAAATCTTTTTAATCTGTGGCAACTTTTTAACAGCAAAATAATTCGTGGAAATTTGTGTAATTAGTGGCAAAAGAAAATCCTTTTAATCAGTGAAATCTGTGGCAAAAAAAAACGCCAGATATTCATCTGGCGTTTAAGTTTTAAGAAGAGAATGAATTACATCATTCCTGGCATTCCGCCACCCATTGGCATTCCGCCAGCGTTTTCTTCTTTAATATCAATTAATGCACATTCTGTAGTTAAGATCATTCCAGAAACAGATGCAGCGTTTTCAAGAGCTACACGAGTTACTTTTTTAGGATCGATAATTCCTGCAGCAAGCATATCTACATATTCGTCAGTTTTTGCGTTGTATCCAAAATCACCTGAACCTTCAGAAACTTTAGCCACAACAACAGAACCTTCAAGACCAGCATTTTCAACGATAGTTCTTAATGGAGATTCAACAGCACGAGAAACGATTTGGATTCCTGTAGCCTCGTCAGCATTGTCAGCTTTTAAGTCTGCTAAAGCAAGTTTAGCTCTTAATAGCGCCACACCACCTCCGGCAACGATTCCTTCTTCAACTGCTGCACGAGTTGCGTGTAAAGCATCATCAACTCTGTCTTTTTTCTCTTTCATTTCAACTTCAGAAGCAGCACCAACATAAAGAACAGCAACACCACCAGCTAATTTAGCCAAACGCTCTTGCAATTTTTCTTTATCATAATCAGATGTAGTAGTTTCCATCTGACCTTTAATTTGGTTTACTCTGTTTTTGATAATGTCAGCTTCTCCAGCGCCACTTACGATAGTTGTATTGTCTTTATCGATAGTTACTCTTTTTGCATTTCCTAACATTTCGATAGTTGTATTTTCTAGAGTATATCCTCTTTCTTCAGAAATTACAGTTCCACCAGTTAAGATCGCGATATCTTCTAACATTGCTTTTCTTCTGTCACCAAAACCTGGAGCTTTTACAGCAGCAATTTTAAGAGCACCTCTTAATTTGTTTACTACTAATGTAGAAAGAGCTTCTCCGTCAACATCTTCAGCAATAATTAATAATGGTTTTCCTGATTGAGCAACCGGCTCTAAAACTGGAAGTAATTCTTTTAATGAAGAAACTTTTTTGTCGTATAATAGGATGTATGGAGAGTCTAGTTCAACTTCCATTTTCTCTGGATTTGTTACGAAATATGGAGAAAGATATCCTCTGTCAAATTGCATTCCTTCAACAACGTCAACAAAAGTATCAGTTCCTTTTGCTTCTTCAACAGTAATAACACCTTCTTTTCCAACTTTAGCGAAAGCTGTAGCGATTAATTCACCAATAACTTCGTCATTGTTTGCAGAGATAGAAGCAATTTGTTTGATTTTGTCAGAATCGCTTCCAACAACTTTAGCTTGTTTTGCTAAGTCAGCAACGATAGTTTCAACAGCTTTGTCAATTCCGCGTTTTAAATCCATTGGGTTTGCACCTGCAGCAACGTTTTTCAAACCTTCTTTTACGATAGCCTGAGCTAAAACTGTAGCAGTTGTAGTTCCGTCACCAGCTAAATCATTGGTTTTAGAAGCAACTTCTTTAACCATTTGTGCTCCCATATTTTCTAATGGGTCTTTTAATTCGATTTCTTTTGCAACAGAAACACCATCTTTAGTAACAGTAGGTCCACCAAATGATTTTCCGATAATTACGTTACGACCTTTTGGTCCAAGAGTTACTTTTACAGCATTTGCTAATGCATCAACACCACGTTTTAATCCGTCACGTGCTTCAATATCAAATTTTATATCTTTTGCCATTTTTTATTTTGCTTTAGGCAGTAGGCTTTAAGCCTTTCTACTGCTGAGTTAATATTTTTTATTTGCTTTAAGCAGTAGGCTTTAGGCTCTTTTACTGCTGAATTAATGTTTTTTGCTACTTTGAGCAATAGCTTTTTAAGCTGTTTTGGAAAAACTTATTGCTTATGGCTTAAAGCTTATTGCTGCGTAAGCAACTTTTTTAATTTATAAATTTTGCTTTTTATACTGTTGATTTTTTCTATATGATTTTCGGCAATTTCAGTATTAAGATATTGCAAATCTTTAGCTAAAATCAAAAGATATTCTGTTTCATTGACAGAACCTAAAGCTATATTGAGAAATTGATTAAATTCTTTGTCACTATTTCTTCCACATCCCTCACTAATATTAGTAGGGATTGATGAAGAAGCCCTTCTTGTTTGACTTGTTAATCCATAAAGTTCTTCTTTTGGAAATAAGGAAGTCAATTTATAGATTTCTAAAGTAAAAGAATGACTTAGCTGCCAAATATCGTATTTTTTAAAATCTCTCATTCTTTTTTGGCTTTATGCTTTAGGCAATAGGCTTTAAGCTTTTGTTGGAGCCTATAGCTTACGGCTTAAAGCTTACAGCAATTAAATTATCGCAAGAATATCGTCCTCACGCATAATCAAATAATCAGTTCCTTCTAATTTTAATTCTGTACCTGCATATTTTCCGTAAAGAACAGTATCGCCCACTTTTACAGTCATTGTATGATCTTTTGATCCGTTACCTACTGCAACTACAGTTCCTTTTTGTGGTTTTTCTTTGGCAGTGTCCGGAATAAAGATTCCTGAAGCAGTTTTAGTTTCAGCTGCAACTGGTTCAATAAGTACGCGGTCTGAAAGCGGTTTTATGTTTAAAGCCATGATTTTATAGTATTATTTGTTAACGTTTTTTAATGTTCTGTAAACTTTCAGAAATTATGCCATGCTATTAAAACTGACATTATTTCTTAAAAAAAATGCCAGCTTTGACAGGCTGGCATTTTAATTTATATCAAAATTATTATTTTGCTGCAGGTGTTGCCGGAGCAGGAGTTCCTTGCGCTGGTGCTGCTGGTGTAGTTGCAGCAGGAGCTTCTGTCTTTTCTATAATTTTAGATCCTGTATCGTTTAATGATCCTGTGAAGCTTAAGCTTGAAAGTAAAATTAAAACAATTAAAATAGTTGCTAGTGTCCAAGTACTTTTATCTAGAAAGTCAGTCGTTTTTTGTACACCACCCAACATTTGAGTTCCGCTGATAGTAGAAGATAATCCTCCTCCTTTAGGGTTTTGTACCATAATAACTACGATCAATAGAAAACAAACTATTGTGATTAAAACTAAAAAAATTGAAAATGTGCTCATTACTTAATTATTGTTATTGTTATTTTGTTGTAAAATCTTTATATCCGATATGCGGTCTGCAAAGAAAGTAATTTTTTCTGGATATTTCAAAATTAATATTTCATATGCCTGAATTGCTTTTGTATATTTTTTTTGCTCTAAATATACTCGAGCTAAAGTCTCTGTCATTAAATAAGAACTGTCGTCTTTATTGATGTCAAGCTGAATTGCCGCTGTAATTGCTGTTTGTTTTATTGGAGAAATTTTTGGATTTGTTTCTATAAAACGATCAATTATTTCAGCTTTTTTCTTTTTTTCTTCTTCAACTTTTTCGACTTTTTCAACAACTCCAATTGTTTTTTCTGCTTTTTCAATTGGGTTTTCTGTAAAATCTTCTTCTATTGGAGCTTCAACAGTGCGGTCAATAGGCTCATTTCTGGATAATTGCAGCCATTCCTGGAAAGAATGTTTTTCGAATACAGAAAAATCTAAAGGCTTTCCAATCTCTAAATTTTCTTCAGCTATTTTTACTGTTTCGTAAATTTCAATTTCTTTAGGGTTTTCGACAGCCTCAGTTTCTTCAGAAATTAAAATGGTTTTCTGAATTTCAGTTTCGCCAGGTACTTCAAAAGTTTTTGTTTCCTGAATTTCAATTTCTTTTATTTCTTCAGGAGTTTCAACTTCCTTAGCTACAGTTATGGTTTCAGGAACTTTAATTTCTGTTGATTCTTCAGGAGCTTTAGCTTCTTCAAAAACTACATTTCCTGCCTCCTTAATTGCATTGAATACTGATTCTTCAATTGGGTCTATTCGAATACTAGGAATTTCGTCGTCTAATCTGTCTTCCAGGAAAGTACGGCTTGGTTCCTTAATAATAAGTGTCTCTTCTTTAACGAGGATTTCTGCAGCTGGTTCTTCAATTATAGATTCAATTATTTTTTCTTGCGCTTTTACCGTTTCTTCGACAGTTATTGTCGATGTTTCCTGAATACTATCTAAAGTTGATTTTTCAACGAACTCAATTGATTTCTCTTCAATTTTAACCGGCTCTTCAAAAGTAACAGTTGTTGCTTCTTTTATAGAATCTAAAATTGACTTTTCAATTGGATCAATTCTAACTTCAACAGGTTTTTTCTTTTCTTCAGCGAGGACAATTTCACTGTCAAATACCGTAATGTTTAAAAGTTCTCTGAGTTTACGCTCATAATATTCACCTTGTATTGGGGTAAAAGATTCTGAGCTAATAAAATCAAATAAAATAGAACGATCTGTTGTATGTGCAGCTGTAACTTTTAAGGCATAATTATACTTAAAGCTGTTTTGATTGTAAAGTCCTTTTAGTCGTAATGCGCGTGCACTCTGAAAATATGGAAATTCATTCAAAACACTACCTAATGCTTCTGCCTGTTTTTCTGTTACAGTATCAGGGTTGTTTATTAGGTATGTATAATCCGTTACATTCATTATTTTTTGTTTAATCGTTTATTTGTTTAACTGTTTAATTGCTGTAAAAATCGAGTAAACACTTAATCGATTTAACAAATAAACACTTTTACCATTTAGCTAATGATTCATTAAAAATATCCTGAGTGATTCGCTCAAAGATAGTTTGAATTGCAGAGTTTAAAACAGATCCTGTTGGCAAATCAGTTCCCTTAAAGTCATTATAAAACTCAAAAGTTTTCTCAAAATTATCAGTTTCTTTTTTTCTATTTGAGAATCTTACAGCTACTCTAATTGTTAAGCGGTTTTGAGCCGCCTGTTGATCTGCAGTAGCGGTCATTGGTGTAATTCTGTAATCTACAATTTCACCTTCGTAAACTAAGTCTCCACTGTTGCTGACTAAATTTAAATTGGTCTGATTTTGAATTAAATCCTGTAACGCTAATGTAAAAGTTCTGTCAATTCCAGGTTCAACTAAATCTGCATTATTCTGGAAGAAATTAACCTGAAAAGTTTTTGCTTCAATTTGCCCGGTTCTTCCAGTAAAGTTGTAATAACCACAACTACTTAAAAGGAAAAGAGACATTAATGCAAGTAAAGAATATATTTTTTTCATAAAATCTATAGTAGTAAATTTCAATTTTAAAAATTCCAAATTCCAATCTTTGTGACTTTGAATTTATTTTTTTTCAAATATACTAATTTGGACGGGAGCGCTAGTGAACTGGCGGAGCAATTTGGGATTTTTTTTGCAATTTATGTTTCTCCAAATTGGAATTTGGAATTCAAATATTGGGATTTTTTTATTTTTATAAATCGAATTGCTTGATTTTTCGATATAAAGTTCTTTCAGAGATCCCTAGTTCATCTGCAGCAGCTTTACGTTTTCCTTTGTTTTTTTCTAATGATTTTTTGATCATTTCGATTTCCTTTTGTTCCAAACGTAAAATTTCTTCTTCCTCGATTGTTTCGGCAAACAAATAATTGTCGTCCTGCATCTGGTAGTTCTCTTCACGTGTTGTCGGTGTCATTACAGCTGTTCTTGGTTCTTCTTCAAAATCAATTTCGCTGTCATTTTCCTGAGAACCGTATATTTTCTGAATTAAATTTGGATTAATATCCTGCACTTTTGAAGAACCATTTTTCATGAGTTCTAAAGTCAGTTTTTTCAAATCATTCAAATCGCTTTTCATATCAAAAAGCACCTTATATAGTATGTCTCTTTCGGTACTAAAATCGCTTTCTTTTTTAGTGTCGTTAATAACAGAAGGCAGATTGCTTCCTTCAGCAGGTAAGTAAGATTGTAAAGTTGCCAGACTAATATCGCGATTGGTTTCTAAAACAGAAATCTGCTCGGCAACATTTCGAAGCTGACGAATATTTCCACTCCATCTGAATTTCTGTAAAAGCTGAACAGCATCGTCATCTAGTCTTAAAGGCGGCATTTTATATTTATGAGCAAAATCGGCAACAAATTTTCTGAATAGTAAATGAATGTCCTCATTTCGCTCACGTAAAGGTGGTAATGTAATTTCTACCGTGGTTAAACGATAATACAAATCTTCACGGAATTTTCCTTTTTCGATTGCATTAAACAAGTTCACGTTGGTTGCTGCAACAATTCTCACATTGGTTTTCTGAACCTGCGAAGATCCTACTTTAATAAATTCTCCGTTTTCTAAAACACGAAGTAGTCTAACCTGAGTTGTTAATGGTAATTCACCAACTTCATCAAGGAAAATTGTTCCGCCATCAGCTACTTCAAAATAACCTTCACGTGTACTTGTTGCGCCTGTAAAAGCACCTTTTTCGTGTCCAAAAAGTTCACTGTCAATAGTTCCTTCCGGAATTGCTCCACAGTTTACAGCAATATATTTTCCGTGCTTTCTGTGCGAAAGCGAGTGTATGATTCTAGGAATGTTTTCTTTACCAACACCACTTTCTCCTGTTACCATAACCGAAATATCAGTTGGAGCAACCTGAATGGCTTTTTCGATAGCGCGATTTAATTTCGGATCATTTCCAATAATCTCAAATCGCTGTTTTATTGCTTGAACTGTTTCCATATAGATTTTGTTTCAAGTTTTTATTTGTTTCAGGTTTTATGCTTTGACCTTAACGTTTAAACTTTTGGCTTATACTTTTTTGCCACAGATTAAAGTGATTAACACAGATTCCCTAAATTATAAAATATATCTTTTGTATTGTAGAGATTTTGTTTGAAAATTAATAAGTAATCCTACCTCTGAATTCGATAATTTAATATAATTTAAAATCTGAGCAATATGTTCACTTGAAAATTCTTTTATTGCTTTTACCTCTAAAACAATATCTTCATTAATAATGAAATCGGCATAAAATTTATGAGGTAAAATAGTTCCTTTATACTCAATTGAATACTCTTTTTCTCTTTTGAAAGGAATATTATTGTTTTTAAATTCTAATTCTAAAGCGTCTTTATAGACTACTTCTAATAAACCTGGCCCAAGATTTCGGTGTACTTCCATACAAATTCCAATAATCTTATATGTTTCGTCTTCTCTATAATGTTGCATAAATATTTGTTTTTATCACAATCCTAAAAGTAAGAAAAATAATGCAAAAAATCATTTCAATCCTTTTAATCTGTGGCAAAAAAAATTAATTCATGCTACTAAGCCCTAAAGCTTCACCTTTTAATGTTCCACTTGTACAGCTTGTGATTTTTACGTTTACGAAATCTCCAATTTTATAATTTTCTTTCGGGAAAACAACCGTAATACTTTGAGAGTTTCTTCCAGAGAATTCGTCTTTGGATTTTTTAGAAACTTTTTCTACTAAGACTTCAACTGTTTTTCCAACAAATTCCTCACTTCTAAACCAAGCGTGTTTTTGCTGTAAATCAACAATTTCCTGTAATCTTCGTGCTTTAGTTTCTTCTTCAACATCATCTTCCATTTTTCTTCCAGCCAAAGTTCCAGGGCGTTCAGAATACGAATACATATAACCGAAATTATATTTTACATATTCCATTAAACTCATTGTATCTTGGTGATCTTCTTCGGTTTCAGTTGGGAAACCAGCAATCATATCTTGCGAAATTGAAGCATCTGGAACAATCGCTCTGATTTTGTCAATCAAAGCCATATATTCTTCGCGGCTGTGCAGACGATTCATTTCTTTTAAAATTCTATTGCTTCCAGACTGAACCGGCAAGTGAATGTGTTTACAGATATTTGGATATTTCGCAATAACATGCAAAATACTTTCGTGCATATCCTGCGGGTTAGAAGTCGAAAATCGAATACGCATTTTAGGAAAACCAACCGCAACCATTTCAAGTAATTGATCAAAATCAACTGCAGTTGCTTTTTGCATTTCAGAAGCATTTACAAAATCCTTTTTCAATCCGCCTCCGTACCAAAGGTAACTATCAACGTTTTGACCTAAAAGTGTAATTTCTTTAAAACCTTTATTCCAAAGATCCTGAATTTCAGTCATAATACTTTGTGGCTCACGACTGCGTTCACGTCCGCGTGTAAAAGGAACAACGCAGAAGGTGCACATATTATCACAGCCACGAGTAATCGAAACCAAAGCTGTGATTCCGTTACTCATCAAACGAACCGGTGAAATATCTCCGTACGTTTCTTCTTTTGATAAAATTACATTGATTGCGTCACGTCCTTCTTCAACTTCTGCTAATAAATTCGGAAGATCTTTATAAGCATCAGGGCCAACAACAAGGTCGACTATTTTTTCTTCTTCCAAAAACTGGCTTTTCAAACGTTCTGCCATACAGCCCAAAACGCCCACTTTCATTTTCGGATTAGTTCGTTTTACTGCGTTGTATTTTTCAAGACGTTTGCGAATTGTTTGTTCTGCTTTGTCTCGAATAGAACAGGTGTTCACCAAAACCAAATCAGCTTCTTCTAAAATTGAAGTGGTATTATACCCACCATCAGACAAAATGGAAGCCACGACTTCGCTGTCCGAAAAATTCATCGCACAGCCGTAACTTTCTATAAAAAGTTTTTTAGTATTCTCTGGTTTATTTTCTAAAACAAGACTTTCGCCCTGTTTGCTTTCTTCAATAATCTTTTCCATTGTAAAATTTCAAAGTGCAAAGATAGGGTAATTGCGCTTAATATGACAAGATGGCAGAAAAGAATTTTTGATTTCTAAATTATGGATTTTGCATTGCAAAACAAGGAAGGTTTCTCTTAAAAATATAGAAGGTGTAGGATTTAAACTCCTAATTTGGATTTTAAAATCTGAAATCTAAAATTGGAAGTAAAAAGCAATTTCTCGGTCTTAATAGTTTAAAAATTACACCTATATATATAATAGGTGAGAATACAGATAAATCTGCAATTTTGAGAAACATAATATTAAAATAACTCAAAAATTCATTCATAAGGTTAATATTTAAAAAAAATAAATACTTTTGTTGCAGAAAAATAGAGCAATGGCAAAGAATTTAGTAATAGTGGAGTCACCTGCAAAGGCGAAAACGATCGAGAAATTTCTTGGAAACGATTTTCAGGTGGAGTCAAGTTATGGTCACATAGCCGACTTACCATCAAAGGAAATAGGAGTAGATGTAGAGAATGGTTTTAAACCTAAATATGAAGTTTCTCCGGATAAAAAAGCTTTGGTAAGTAAACTGAAAACACTATCTAAGAATGCCGAAATGGTTTGGTTAGCAAGCGATGAGGACCGCGAGGGAGAGGCTATTTCCTGGCACTTGGCGGAAGAATTAAAGCTGGATACAAAAAAGACTAAACGTATTGTTTTTCATGAAATTACTAAATCTGCGATTCTTAAAGCAATTGATAATCCAAGAGAAATAGATTATAATTTAGTAAATGCACAACAGGCACGTAGAGTTTTAGACCGTTTAGTGGGGTACGAATTATCTCCGGTGTTATGGAGAAAAATCAAAGGCGGACTTTCTGCTGGTCGTGTCCAATCTGTATCTGTACGTTTGATTGTTGAAAGAGAACGTGAGATTCAAAACTTTAATGCAGTAGCAACGTATTCAATTGTTGCTGAATTTGTAAACGAAGCCGGAAAAGTATTCAAAGCAAAACTGCCGAAAAACTTCAACACTAAAAAAGAAGCCGAAGATTTTTTAAATAAAAACATCGGTTCTAAATATAAGGTAGCCGATTTAGAAACCAAACCTACCAAAAAATCTCCAACAGCACCTTTTACAACTTCGACACTTCAACAAGAGGCTGCAAGAAAATTATACTTGCCAGTTGGAATCACAATGCAATTAGCACAGCGTTTGTACGAGGCGGGACTTATTACTTATATGAGAACTGACTCGGTAAATCTTTCAAAAGATGCAATGGACGCTGCCGAAGCTGAAATTATAAAATCTTACGGAAAAGAATTTTCTAAACCGAGAACTTTTGCAACTAAAAGTAAAGGAGCGCAAGAAGCACACGAGGCAATTCGTCCGACAGATATGTCACGTCATACTGTAAATATCGATCGTGATCAGGCTCGTTTGTACGATTTGATCTGGAAAAGAACTTTGGCTTCGCAAATGAGTGATGCGCAGTTAGAAAGAACAAACGTAAAGATTGAAGCAGATAATCACAGTGAAATTTTTACAGCTTCCGGAGAAGTTTTACTTTTTGAAGGTTTCTTGAAAGTTTACTTAGAAGGGCATGATGATGACGAGGAGGAACAAGAAGGAATGCTTCCGGCATTAAAAGTAAATGAAAAACTGGCAAATAACTATATTACAGCCACAGAACGATATTCAAGACCACCGGCACGTTACACTGAGGCGTCTTTAGTTAAAAAACTAGAGGAGCTTGGAATTGGACGTCCGTCAACTTATGCTCCGACTATTTCAACAATCATCAATAGAAATTATGTTGAGAAAGGAACTCTGGAAGGTCAGGAACGTAATTATACTCAGCTTACTTTGCAAAATAGTAAAGTAGGAGAGAAAGTATTGAAAGAAAACACAGGTTCTGATAAAGGAAAATTAGTTCCAACAGATATCGGAACAATTGTTACGGATTTCTTAGTTAAGAATTTTGGAAACATTTTAGATTACAATTTTACTGCAAAGGTAGAACAGGATTTCGATGAAATTGCCGAAGGAAATATCGACTGGGCAAAAATGATGCAGGAATTCTATGATAAATTTCACCCAAATGTAAAAGAAGTTGAGGCAAACGCTGAACGCGAAAGTGGTGAAAGAATTTTAGGAAAAGATGCTGATGGAAGACAAGTTTCTGTTCGTTTAGGAAAATTTGGACCAATGGCTCAAATTGGAGAAGCAGATGATGAAGATAAAAAGTTTGCCAGTTTAATGGCAGATCAGAATATTGGAAATATTACACTGGAAGAAGCTTTGAACTTATTTTTGTTGCCTAAAAATTTAGGGGAATATAAAGGGGAAGAAGTGGAAGTGAGTAACGGTCGTTATGGACCTTATGTGCGCCACGGAAGTGTATTTATCTCTTTACCCCGAGGAGAAGATCCTTTGGGAGTTTCAAAAGAAAGAGCTCAGGAATTGATTGACGAAAAAGCACTTGCTGATGCGCCAATAGCTGTTTATAAAGGAGAACCTGTTCAAAAAGGTGTAGGACGTTTTGGTCCTTTTATTAAATGGAATGGTCTTTTTGTGAATGTGAGCAAAAAATACAATTTTGATAATTTATCGCAAGCTGATGTTGAGGAGTTAATTGAAGATAAATTGCAAAAAAACATTGATAAAGTTCTTCATAATTGGGAAGACGAGGGTATTTTGGTAGAAAAAGCCCGTTGGGGACGCTCAGTGATCACCAAAGGCAAAATCAAGATTGAATTGAGTAAAGATGTTGATGCGACAAAGCTAACATTGGCAGAAGTTCAGGAAATGATTGCGAAAAAAACACCTGCGAAAAAGGCGCCTGCAAAGAAAGCAACAACAGCAAAAAAAGCTCCGGCTAAAAAACCAGCAGCTAAAAAGAAATAATTTAAGCACTATAAATGGAATTTGATTTTCTAGAACCAGTTAACGAAGGGATTGTAAAATTTATCAGTTCATTGTCTTCACAAGAATTGGGTAGTAAAATAGTTTTACACACTCAGGATCAATTTCCGGATATAAGTAAAATAAATATTGCCATTATTGGTGTTTTAGAAGATAGACGAAACATCAATATGGTAAATGAAGTTAATCTTACGGCTGTTCGTAAGAAGCTTTATGGAATGTTTCCTGGTAATTGGGATGCCTCAATTGCAGATTTGGGAGACATTTTAGCGGGTGACTCTGTAGAAGATACATATTTTGCGGTAAAGAAAGTGGTTTCTTCTTTAATTAAGAATAAAGTCATTCCTATAGTCGTGGGAGGTTCCCAGGATTTGACCTATGCTTTATATCGTGCTTATGATGATTTAGAGCAAATGGTAAACATGGTTTCTGTTGATAATCGCTTTGATTTTGGTAAAGAAAACGAAACTATTTCTGCAAATTCTTATCTGACAAATATTATCATAGATGAGCCAAACAATCTGTTTAACTATTGTAATATTGGGTATCAAACCTATTATAACTCACAGGAAGAGATTGACTTGATTGAAAAATTATTCTTCGATGCTTATCGTTTAGGAGAAATTTCAAATAAAATAGCTTTGGCAGAGCCGGTTTTTAGAGATGCTGATTTAGTCTCTATTGATTTAAATTCTGTAAAGTCTTCGGCTTCAGGGAATATGATTTCTTTTGAGCCGAATGGGTTTAATGGAAAAGAGATTTGTTCTTTGGCAAGATATGCCGGTATCAGTGATAAGGTATCATCTTTTGGGGTTTTTAATCACAATAGTACTATGCCGGAGGCGGTAATTATGGCTCAGATTATATGGTATTTTATAGAAGGATATCATTATCGTTCAAAAGAATACCCTTTTGGCAGTAGAATTAATTACTTAAAGTATATTGTTTTGATAGAAGATGAGGAGCTTATTTTTTATAAAAGTGATAAAACAGATCGTTGGTGGATTGAAATTCCGTTTGAATCAAGTGGTCACAATAAATTGAAAAGAAATACGTTATTACCGTGTTCTTACGATGAATATTTGAGCGCATGCAATCAGGAATTGCCAGAAAGATGGTGGAAAGCACAGCGAAAAAATGCTTTATAAGGCATTTTTTTAATTAAAATCTTAATTTTTTAAAGTTTAATAAATTTAAGTTAACAATTTTAGTAAGAAATAAGCTATATATGAAAAAAATTAACGCTTTACGTCGATTTTTTTAGTTAGTTTATCGATGAAATATTTTTTTTTTATTTTATTTAACATTATTTTTGAACGGTAAAATAAAATTCGCAAGTAGTATTGTTTTTTAGATAAATAATAAATACGTTTACGGACTTAAACAATGAATAGATAATCCCAAATTTATATGAAGAAGTTTATTGCATTTACAGCAATGTTAACACTGGTAATTGGCTGTGGTAAATCAGGTGACAAAGGTGAGTTAGTTGGTGTTACAGGAGGGAAATGGCATCCTGAAAAGCCATATGGAATGACCTTGGTTCCAGGAGGATCTTTTATTATGGGTAAATCGGATGCTGATTTAGCTAATGTAGAGGACGCTCCTACAAAAACCGTAACAGTTCGTTCCTTTTACATGGATGAAACTGAAATCACGAATAGTGAGTATCGTCAGTTTGTAGAGTGGGTAAAAGATTCTACAATGAGAGTTCGTTTAGCAATTTTGGCTGATGAGACAGGGCAAAAAGCGACTGCAGATTCTAAAGGAAAAAAAGGCGGTAGTATTGCTGATTATGCATTTAATGATTCAGAGCCGGATAAAATGACGGCATATGATAAGTATATGTATGATAACTATTATAGTGTAGGGACTAAAGATGATCCATATGCTGGTAGAAAATTAAATAAAAAAGTTAAGCTTGTAAAAGATACTAAAGCTTATCCGGATGAATATTATACTGAGGTAATGGACTCTATGTATTTACCAATCGAAGAATCATACAACGGTTTAAGAACGATTGATGTAAATAAATTGAAATTCCGTTATTCTTGGATGGACATTCAGGCTGCTGCTAAGGCAAAAGTTGGAAAAAGAAAAGATTTTGTTAAGACAGAGCAAGTAAGTGTTTATCCTGATACTACAGTTTGGATTAAAGATTTTGCTTATTCATATAATGAGCCAATGCACAATGATTATTTCTGGCATAAAGCTTATGGGGATTATCCTGTAGTTGGTGTTACTTGGAAACAAGCTAAAGCATTTTGTGCTTGGAGAACTTTATACAAAAACAGTTTTATTAAATCTAAGAAAAAAGGACGTGACTTAGTAAATGCTTTCAGATTGCCAACAGAGGCAGAATGGGAGTATGCTGCAAGAGGTGGTCTGGAATCTGCAACTTATCCTTGGGGAGGTCCTTATACTAAGAGTGACAGAGGTTGTTTTATGGCAAACTTTAAACCAAGTAGAGGAGATTATGCAGCTGATGAAGCTTTGTACACTGTTGAAGCTAAATCATACGAAGTGAATGGATACGGATTATACAATATGGCAGGAAACGTTTCAGAATGGACAGATTCAGCTTATAATCCAAATGCATATGAGTATGTTTCTACAATGAACCCTAACGTTATTGACGGAAACAATCAAAGAAAAGTTGTTCGTGGCGGATCTTGGAAAGACGTTGCTTACTTCCTACAAGTAAGTACTCGTGATCACGAATATGCTGATTCTGCCAGAAGTTATATCGGTTTCAGAACTGTACAAGATTACATGGGAACTCAGGTAACTGGTGGAAAAAAGAAAAAGTAATTTATAAGTAAATTAAATATAATAACCAAATCGAATCTATTTTAAAATTAAAACCTAAAAAAAAGTATTATGGCATTATTAAGTAAAAAAGCAATGAATTTCGCTTATGGTATGGGAGCGGCAGTAGTAATTATTGGAGCATTATTCAAAATTACTCACTTTGAAATTGGACCATTAACAGGAACATTGATGCTTTCTATTGGATTGGTAACAGAAGCGTTAATTTTTGCACTTTCTGCTTTTGAACCAGTTGATGAAGAATTAGACTGGACTCTTGTTTACCCAGAATTAGCTAACGGACAAGCTAGAAAAAAAACTGAGAAAGTTGAAACTCCAACTGATGCCCAAGGTTTATTGTCTCAAAAATTAGACACAATGTTAAAAGAAGCTAAAATTGATGGTGAATTAATGGCAAGCTTAGGAAATTCAATCAAAAACTTCGAAGGAGCTGCAAAAGCAATTTCTCCAACAGTTGATTCTATTGCAGGACAAAAGAAATATGCTGAAGAAATGTCTATGGCTGCTGCACAAATGGAATCATTAAACAGTTTATATAAAGTTCAATTAGAAAGTGCTTCTAGAAATGCACAAGCAAACAGTGAAATCGCTGAAAATGCTTCTAAATTAAAAGAACAAATGCAATCTATGACTGCTAATATCGCTTCTTTAAACAGCGTTTACGGTGGTATGCTTTCTGCAATGAGTAACAAAGGATAATTAGTTTTTAACTATTATATTAAAATTATTAATAAGAACTAATTAGAAAAAAATGGCAGGAGGAAAATTAACCCCTAGACAGAAGATGATTAACCTGATGTATCTGGTTTTCATCGCAATGTTAGCAATGAATATGTCCAAAGAAGTTTTATCTGCTTTTGGATTAATGAATGAAAAATTTGAAAGCGCTAATACTTCTTCAGTACAAAGTAATGCTGGTTTATTGATGTCTTTAGATCAAAAAGCATCTGAGGCAAAAGGAGAATTCGCAACTGCAGCTGTAACAGCTCACAAAGTTGAAACTGCATCGAAAGAATTTTATGCATACATCGGTTCTTTAAAAGGTGATGTTTTAAAAGGATTTGAAAGTGATAAAGAAACAGGAAAATTGCCTTACGAGTCTATGGACAAAGGTGATAATATCGACAACTGGTTTACAGGTGAAGGATATACTGCTAAAGGAAACGAAATTATTACTAAAATCGAAAACTATAAAGCAGCAATGAAAGCAGCTTTGGCTGACAAAAAATATGCTGCAATTTTAGCTGAAGTAGAAAAGAAATTTGATGTTTCAGATGTTAAGAATAAAGAAGGTTTAAAAGATAAATATTTAGCTTACCACTTTAAAGGGTTTCCAGCTGTTGCTTCATTAGCTAAACTTTCAGCTTGGCAAAATGACGTTCAAAAAGCAGAATCTGATGTCTACAGTGCTGCTTTAGGAAAAGCTGCTGTTGCTGCTGCTTCTTATAGTAACTATCAAGCTATCGTTGTTTTAGATAAAAATGCTTACTTCCAGGGAGAAAAAGTTACTGGTAAGGTAGTTTTAGGACGTTATGACGAAAATACTAAACCAACATCTTTCCAAGGTCCTGGACAAATCGTTAACGGACAAGCTGTTATCTCATTAACTGCTGGTGGTGTAGGAGAGCAAGATATCAACGGACAATTTACATTCTTAGAGGATGGAAAAAATATCCCATTAAAATTTAAAGGAACTTACGTTGTAGTACCAAAACCAAATTCAGCTACTATTTCTGCTGATAAAATGAATGTTGTTTATAGAGGTGTTGTTAACCCAATCTCTGTTTCATTTGCTGGTGTTGATGCAAACAAAATTGTTGCTAGTGCTCCGGGATTAGCTTCTGCTGGTAAGCCTGGAAAATATAACATGAACCCAGGTTCAGGTACTGAAACTACAATTGCTGTTACTGGTACATTACCAAACGGAGATAAAGTTACAGATAAGAAAACATTCAGAATTAAAGGTATTCCTGGACCAACAGGAACAATTAGAGGTGAGATGGGTGTTGTTAAAGGACCTAAATCTAACTTAGAAATTGCTACTATTGGTGCTAAATTACTTGATTTTGATTTCGAAGTTGGTTTAGATGTTGTTGGATTTAACTTGAAAATCGCTGGACAACCTACAGTTGTTGTTACTGGTAACAGATTAAATGCACAATGTAAATCAGTTCTTTCTAGAGCAGGAAGAGGAGATCAGGTTACTATTTCTGAAATTAAAACAAAACTTGTTGGAGCTGGTAGTTATTTATTGCCTAGAACTGCTCCGGTAATTTATGAAATACAATAATAAAGTAGGTAACACTACGTTCAATATCTTATAATAATACCACGATGAAAGTAAGAAATTTTTTAATAGCTATTGTTTCTATCGCTGGAGGTCTAACTTCTAATGCGCAATCTAATTTGCTTAATGCGAAAACACCTGCACAGATTGGACTTAAAACTCCTGCACAACTTATCTCAGATAATGATAAGCCTTTAGCTTACGGTTATGTTGATGATAGAGATGTTTTGATGGGAAAAACAACTTGGGAAATTATTGATTTGAATGAAAAAATCAACTTTCCAATGTATTTTCCAATAGATACAGCTAATATTGGTCCTGATAGACGTTCACTTTATGACGTTTTGACGAAAGCTATCAAAAAAGGTAAAATTACAGAAGTTTATACCGATAGCTACTTCAATACTAAAAAATCTATGAAAGACATCGAAGGATCATTATCTCGTATAGATACTACTGATGCTGGTAGAGAACTTATTAATCAATATCCTGATGACTACAAAACTCACGTTGTGAAGAAAAAAGTAGTTACAGGTACTGGTAAAAAGAAAGTTGTTACTTATGTTGATGAAACAGTTGGAGCAACAAGAACAGTTCCTTCAGAGTATATCTTGAAGCAAGATTTGACTGCTCAGGATGTTACACAATACAAAATAAAAGGGTACTGGTACTTTGATAAACGTCAAAGTGAATTAAAATACCGTTTACTAGGTATTTGTCCTGTAACTCCGGACGTTTATACAATGAATAGTGACGAGAAAGATTATATTGAATTGTTTTGGGTTTTCTTCCCAAATGCAAGAGAGGCATTACATGAAGCTAAAGCTTTTAATGATAGTAACTCTGCTCTTCCAATATCATTTGATCAGATCTTAAATTCAAGACGTTTTAATGCTGTACTTTACAAAGAAGAAAACTTGTACGGAGATCGTGAGATCAAAGAATACATGAAAGATAATGCACAAAATCAGTTGTTAGAATCTGAAAGAGTGAAAGAGAAGATCCGTAATTTTGAACAAGATATGTGGAATTACTAAACTTCTAAATTTTTATTAGAAAACTCTTACTACCTTTGTAGTAAGAGTTTTTTTTTGGAGAAAGCCCATCTTTGAAAAATCATAGGAATATTCTAAATTTTAATTACTTTAGTGATTTTAATTTATGTAAGAAAAATTACAATAAACATTTAAATATTGCGTTTAATTTCTTATAATATTTATCATGATGAAAACAAGATTTTTTTTAATAATTGCCTTTTTAATAGGTGTAAGTTTTAGTTCCAGTGCTCAATCTAATCTGCTTAACGCTAAAACCGCTGGAGAAATTGGACAGAAGACGCCCGCTCAGCGCATTTCAGATAACGATAAACCGTTAGCTTATGGTTATATAGACGATCGTGATGTCTTAATGGGTAAGACTACCTGGGAGATTATTGATTTAAATGAAAAAATTAATTTTCCTTTATATTTCCCTGTTGATACTGCCAATATTGGTCCTGACAGGCGTTCACTTTATGATATACTGACCAAAGCGATCAGACAGGGCAAAATTACCGAAGTTTATACAGACAGTTATTTCAATACAAAGAAGACGATGAAAGATATTCAGGGTTCTTTGTCACGGGTTGATACTACAGATGCCGGTCGTGAACTTATTAACCAATATCCGGATGATTACAGAACACGAGTTATAAAGAAAAAGGTAGTTACTGGTACTGGTAAAAAGAAATCGGTTACTTATGTAGATGAAACTGTAGGGCCTAAAAGAACAGTTCCTGCTGAGTATATTCTTAAGCAAGATCTGACTGCTCAGGATGTAACGCAATATAAGATAAAAGGATATTGGTATTTTGACAAACGTCAGAGTGATCTGAAATATCGATTACTGGGAATCTGCCCGGTAACTCCTGATGTTTATACGATGAACAGTGACGAAAAGGATTATATTGAACTGTTTTGGGTTTTCTTTCCAAATGCCCGGGAGGTATTACATGAAGGAAAAGCTTTTAATGATAAAAATTCTGCCATCCCAATTTCATTTGACCAGATTTTAAATTCGAGACGCTTTAATGCAGTTATTTATAAGGAAGAAAACATGTATGGTGATCGTGAAATTAAAGAATATATGAAGGATAATGCACAGGCTCAATTATTGGAATCTGAAAGGGTTAAAGAAAAGATTCGAAATTTTGAAGAAGATATGTGGAACTACTAAGTTCTTATATTAATATTATAAACAAAACTCTTGCTACCTTTGCAGCAGGAGTTTTTTATTATTAGACGTAGACAGTATGTTAGATTATATTATTATTGGATCTGGATTAGCCGGAATTTCATTTGCCGAAATTGCCCTTAAAAACAATAAGTCTGTTTTGGTGATCGATGATAAATCTCAGGTATCATCCAGAGTTGCCGGAGGATTGTATAATCCTGTTATTTTAAAGCGTTTTAGTGAAGTCTGGAAGGCAGAAGAGCAATTAGTTTTAATGGAAGAGTTTTATGCTCAAATTGAAACTAAACTTCAGACAAAAGTCAATTTTAAACTCCCTATCCTGCGAAAATTTTTCTCTATAGAAGAACAAAATAATTGGTTTGCCGCTTCAGATAAGCCTTTATTGGCACCATTTCTTTCGAATAAATTAATTTTTAAAAAGTATTTCGGAATTGATTCTCCATTTGATTATGGTGAAGTTTTGCATACTGGTTATGTTGATACAGCACTTTTGCTGGATAAGTATCAGAAATATTTAATCGAAAACAATTTATTGTTACAAGAGAGATTTGAGTATGATGCTTTAATTATCAATGAAAATTTTGTTGAATATAAAGGAATCCAGGCAAAAGACATAATTTTTGCAGAAGGGTTTGGTTTACATTCGAATCCATTTTTTCAGGATTTGCCCCTTGATGGAACAAAGGGTGAACTTTTTATTATAAAAGCTCCGGAATTAGATTTGGATGTAATTGTAAATACAAGTGTTTTTATTCTGCCGTTAGGGAATCATTTGTTTAAAGTTGGAGCAACATACAATTGGAAAGATAAAACGGATCAACCAACTGAAGAAGGAAAGGCTGAATTAACAGAAAGAATTAAAGAAATTATCAATTGTGATTTTGAAATTGTATCTCATTTTGGTGGAGTTCGTCCGACAGTACGAGATCGCAGACCAATAATTGGAACACATCATGAGCATCAATTACTTCATTTACTAAATGGTTTAGGAACACGTGGTGTTATGCTGGGACCTGCCATGGCTAAAGATCTATTCGATTACATAGAAAATGAAAAACCGCTGGATTCTACAATTGATATCCAACGTTTTTATAAAAAAAGAAAATAAGTTTTTTATTTCTGGCCAGCTTTAGGATCGTAAGAAACAAACATATTGATATATAAGTTTCTCGAAAGTCTCAGAACAAAAGGAAATAAGACAATTAAAGTAATGACTATTGCGATGAATGATTGTTCTATTGTAGTTTTGAAAAAGACAAACGAAACGATAAAGGCGGCTATTCCCACAGCAACATTTAACCCGTAACTTACATACATTGCTCCATAAAAAAACGAAGGCTCGATTTGATATTTTAAGCCACAATGGCTGCAGTTTTCGTTCATTTTGAGAACTTTAGTCAAATGAAGCGGATTTTGGTCTTCATACATGCTTTCGTTTTGACATCTCGGACAGCTTCCAGTGAAAATACTATTTATTTTTGACCCTTTTTTGAACATTTTATGGTGTAATTTTTAATTCTAAAATCAAAGAGATTGATTTGTAAAGGAACTGTCGAAGTGATCAGATTCTTCTGCAAATATAAGATTTTACTGTTGAAAACACAGGACATCTTCTTTAAAATGTTATGGATTAATTTTCAATGCGTTTTTAATTAACGGTAGATAAAATAACTGGATTTCAGAAATATTGGTTAAGCAGACCTTTCAGTTCCAAAACTTTCAATTAAAAGTTATACTTTTGCACTTTCAAAATTGTAGGCAGCATTTGGCCGTTTTACAATGTTTTTAATTTCTTGATTTTTCAGCAATACATTATGCTTAATATACACAATCTTTCGGTTTCTTTTGGAGGAACATATTTATTTGAAGAAGTTACTTTTCGTCTTGGTGCCGGAGACCGGGTTGGTCTTGTTGGTAAAAACGGTGCGGGTAAATCGACGATGCTAAAAATGTTGGCAAGAGATTTTGCTCCGGATTCTGGAGTTATTTCTCAGGAAAAAGATATTCGAATGGGTTTTTTACGTCAGGATATTGATTTTGAACGCGGAAGAACAGTATTAGAAGAAGCGTATGAAGCTTTTACGGATATTAAAATTGTAGAGAAAAAATTAGAAGAAATCAATCATCAATTGGTTACCAGAACCGATTACGAAAGTGAAGAATATGGTCAGATCATTGAAGATTTATCTGATTATACACATCGTTTTGAGCTTCTGGGGGGTTACAATTATGTTGGAGATACAGAGAAAATTCTTTTAGGACTTGGTTTTAAAAGAGAAGTATTTAATAATCAAACCGAAACATTTTCAGGAGGTTGGAGAATGCGTATCGAATTAGCCAAATTGCTTTTGCAATCAAATGATGTACTGCTTCTGGATGAGCCAACGAATCACTTAGATATCGAAAGTATCATTTGGTTAGAAAGTTTCCTGCGTAATTATCCCGGAGTAGTTGTAATCGTTTCGCACGATAAAATGTTCCTTGATAATGTTACAAACCGTACTATCGAAATCTCTTTAGGAAAAGCATACGACTTTAATAAGCCATATTCTCAATATTTAGAGCTGCGTCATGAAATTCGCGAAAAGCAATTGGCGACTCAAAAAAACCAGGCTAAAAAAATTGAAGAAACAGAAAAACTAATTGAGAAATTCCGTGCAAAAGCTTCTAAGGCTTCAATGGCGCAATCTTTAATTAAAAAATTAGATAAGGTTGAAAGAATTGAAGTTGATGAAGATGATAATTCGGTAATGAATATTTCGTTTCCGGTTTCAAAAGAACCAGGGAAAGTGGTTATAGAAGCCGAAAATGTGACGAAAGCTTACGGTGATAAAACAATTTTAAAAGATATTGATTTGCTAGTAGAACGTGGAAGCAAAATCGCTTTTGTGGGACAAAACGGGCAAGGAAAATCGACTTTTATAAAAGCTATTGTAAACGAGTTTGAATATCAGGGAAATATCAAATTAGGACACAACGTACAATTAGGTTATTTTGCTCAAAATCAGGCAGAATATCTTGATGGAGAGATTACTTTGCTTCAGACAATGGAAGATGCGGCAACAGATACAAACCGTTCTAAAGTTCGTGATATGCTTGGATCTTTCTTATTTCGTGGAGACGATGTAGAGAAAAAAGTTAAAGTACTTTCAGGAGGTGAGCGTAACCGTTTGGCGCTTTGTAAACTATTGCTACAGCCAATAAACGTGTTGCTTATGGATGAGCCTACAAACCACTTAGATATTAAGTCTAAGAACGTTTTAAAGGCGGCACTTCAAAAATTCGGAGGAACTTTATTATTGGTTTCTCACGACAGGGATTTTCTGCAGGGAATGTCGAATATCGTTTATGAATTCAAAGATCAAAAAATCAGAGAATATCTTGGAGATATCAATTACTTCTTAGAGCAGCGTAATCTTGAAAACATGCGTGAAGTAGAGAAAAAAGATGTTGTAAAAACTGCAGCTCCAAAAGAGAATAATAAAACCTCTTATGAAGATCAGAAAAAAGGAAAAGCACTTCAAAACCGATTAAGTAAAGTTGAAAGTCAAATCAAACAATTAGAAAAAGATATACAGCACGACGATAAAATGCTGGCTTCTAATTATGATAAACATATCGAAGATGCTTCATTTTTTACTGCTTACAATAAAAAGAAAGAAGCCCTGGAGCAATTGCTGTTAGACTGGGAAATCGTTCAGGAAGAGATTGACAATTTTAATGCTTAAGAAAAGTTTCAGGTTTAAAGTTTCAGGTTTCAAGTTGTAATCTTGACGAGTAATTTAACTGCAAAGCATGCTAAGTTTTTTATAGTTTGCATTTCTAATACGCAAAGTTCGCAAAGCTTTATCAATAAATAGCTTTGCGAACTTTGCGTTTTTACGAAATATAGCAGATCAAAAAACTTAGCATGCTTTGCGGTTAAATATTCATTCAGTTCAAACCTGAAACCTGAAACCTGAAACAAAACTACTTAATAACTCCAATTGATTTAGAATGCGCAATCGCTTCGCTGCTATCTTTAAAGTAACAAACAGAAACATTAAGTGATTCTAAGTTCGTCATAATCTTTTTTACCTCATTTTTTTTGCTTTTACCGGTTTGTCTAATGTAAACTGCAATTACAGTAACAGGGAATATTTTGCAGATTCTTTCATACAAGGCGGGGTCATGTTGTGAATCATCCCCTAACAAAACATATTTTAAATTAGGATAAAATTCCAGAACATGTTTTATTTTATCAAATTTATGATCGTGATTTCCGCGCCCGCTCATAAAAAAATCAGTAATGCCTCTTTTGATATCTTTTAATAAAATAACTGCTCTCGGTAAATGATGAATTCGGGTAAATTTTACGATAAAACGATATAAATTCCATTCGCTGCTTGAGACATAAAAAAAAGCATTTTCCTCTTCCTTCTTATTTCTTCCGGCAGAACTTAATGCCTGATAATGCTGAACAACATCTTTGAAAACCCGACGGTCATTTACATTTTTGAAAAGGAGAATGTATATTTTCTTAAAAATGTTAGGAGTATGTGAGATCAAAAAAGTGTCATCAATATCAGAAATAATTCCTAATTGACCTTTATGGGGGCGTATAAAGGTGCCTTTTGAGGTAATTGTGTTTGCATCATCTTTAATAAAAACCTCGTATTCAATCCATCCAAAATGAGTTTCTTTTTCTAGTGGGATGCAAAAATTAAAATAACCGTCATCAAGGGTTTTAGTATGAATTTCTTTTTCGCCAAATTTCAGATAGACATCAAAATTCTGAATTGTTTTTATTCGAAATTGGTTGATAATTGAGCTGGCATTTTTAAAGTTTTTCTTTTGAAAATCGTAGTCATACGTTCTTTTAAAGACATGTCCCATTACAATTAATTCTTCTTCATTGGCATAACCTCTATATAATTGTAAAATTGGGTTCATTAATT